>JAPUHN010000181.1 GCA_027297685.1 Alphaproteobacteria bacterium
CATTGCGAACTGGCCGACACTGGCCACAGCAGCGACCAGGTCTACCAAACCAAGACTGGCTTCGGCGGCAGCGTAGGTCGCGTCGCTGAGGGCCCGGTCGGTCAGTAATTCCCGCGCCACCGAATAGGCCGCCTGTTCACGTGGATTATCCAGCTGCGGCACATCGTTGGCGTTGATGGCATCGATAATTTCACGGTCCAACCCAACCTCGAGCGATCCTCTTGCCTGTGCAAACCACGGGAATTTAGCCCCCCAATGGCGCGCAACGACAAGATTAATGATCTGGCGTTCGCGGCCACTCAACGGGCCGCCATGGAGACAGGCGCGCAGGTTCTGCGCCTGACGCATCAGTTCGGGAATGCGGATATAGGCAAGATAGGGACCGCCGACCGGCCCGCCACCGGTCTTGGCCTCGTCGTAAACGCTGCCTTGCGCCTCATCCATGTCCTCGCGCTTGAGTATTTCGATGCGTGTCATATTGCCTCCCGACGCCCTTTTTCGTGATTTTATCGCCTGCAGTGTATACAACGGCGCCGAAACGCAAAGACTGCGCAACCAACTGACCTCGCCCCCGTGTGAAGCAGGATTTTCCGGCACATGGGGTTTTGCAGTATTATCCTTGTCGAAATGCTGGCGCTGTATCCGGCCAGAGCATTTAACAACGATAACCAGCAAATCGGCACGAACGTATTGAAAGACAGGCTTCGCAATTTCTGGCGCAAATATGGACCTTGGATCAGCCCTTGGCAGATCCTCCAGGGTGCCGTCGCCGCCATCCTGTTGGGCCTGGCAGCGCTGGTGCCTCATCGCGTGGCCAGCGATGCGGGTAGCGCGATGGCGCGCGCGCTCGGGCCCTTGTTTCATTGGCATGGGCGCGGCATGGCCAACCTCGCCCATGTCTATCCTGAAATGTCTAAGGCCGAGCGACGCAGAATCATGGACGGCGTATGGGATAACCTCGGCCGGACCATGGGCGAGTTTGCACGTATTTTGAAGGTCGGGGAGACCGTGACGGTCTCAGGCCTCGAATATATCCCGCCAGAAGGTACGCCGGCTATTTTTGTCACCGCCCACATGGCCAATTGGGAAGCGCTCACCTGTTTCGGCCACCTGTGCGGCCGCGATCTCTTGAATATTTATCGCCGGCCCAACAATGTTTACGTCGACAAACTCCTGAAGTTACGGTCCTACGGCTTACCGGTTCGATTGATCGAAAAAAACAAACGGGCCGGCATTCATCTGCTCCGCCAACTTCGCGCGGGCGGCGCGATAACTTTGTTCGTCGACCAAAAAGGAACCACCGGCGACGTGGTGGTCCCGTTTATGGGAAAGGACGCTATAACGATTAGGACGCCGGCGCTGCTGGCGGCAAGGACCGGTGCGACAGTGATCGCGGGACGCATGATCCGAACCAACCGCCACGATCTTCATATCGACATTTTGCCGCCCCTGCCGCCGATAACCGACATCAGCCCTGAGACCGAGCGTGCGTTCATGCAGCAAATAAACGACATTCTGACGGCCTGGGTCGAAGAAACGCCCGAACAGTGGTTGTGGATCCACCGGCGCTGGAAAAACGCCGACACCCAAGCCGCCGACGCCAAAGCGGCAGGTGCAACAGCCGGTGCAAACGGCCAGCAGCCATCATCGGTGTAGTGACCAGCTGGCAAACGTCCGACCTCCCTAGACGAATATCGGCGTATCGAGGATGTGCTTGATGGCGGGCTTATACGTCTCGACATTATAGAGCCGTGCGACGTCTACTCGCTTGGTCCCGGTGATGCAGGTGTCGACCGGTACCGTCCGGTAACATCCGTCCCGCAATGCCATCATCAGACCGCTTTTGCCGTCGGCCAGCGCCTGTACCGCCATCGTCCCGAAACTGGTCGCCACCAGCCGGTCGAGCGCGTCCGGCGGGCCGGCGCGCATCAGGTAGGCCAGCGACTGGCCAATGATGCCCTCTCCGGTCAATTGTTCCAGCGCGTCGCCGACAGCGTCGCCGATGCCGCCCAGTTTGCGATGGCCGTAGGCGTCGGCCTCGCCGTGCTCCACCACGTCGCCATCAATCATGCTCGCACCTTCGGAAACGACCACGACGGCGTAGCTGCTTGGGTTGTCGTGCTTATCGGCGACGACAAGTTCGGCCAACCGCTCGATGTCGAAAGGAACCTCGCTGATCAAGACCCGGTCGGCGTCAGCCAAATAACCCGACACCAGCGCCGTCTCGCCGCTATTGCGGCCGAATAATTCGATTACTGCAATGCGCTCGTGACTGCCCGTCGGTGTGCGCAGCGCGTGAATAAACTCGACCGAGCGGCTAACCGCGGTACTGAAGCCGATGCAATAGTCGGTGCCGAACACATCGTTGTCCATGGTCTTCGGACAAGCGACCACCTTTACGCCTTCGCCGTGGAGGCGTGCAGCATAAGACAACGTATCGTCGCCGCCGATGGGCACCAGCGCGTCAATGCCCAGCGCTGCGATCGTTGACAACACATGGGGCGTGCAATCGGCCCGCCCGTCATCGTCGAAGGCGACAGTGCTCTTGAGAAATTCCGGCAGGTCGGCCTCACGTACCGCCCCCGGATTTGTGCGCGACGTATGCAACACCGTCCCGCCAGTACGGTCGATAGTGCGTACCGCTTGCGGGTCCAGATGTACCACGTTGGGATGCGTGGCGGGATCATCGTGATTGTAGTGGAGAGGTCCCGCCCAGCCGCGACGAAAGCCAACCGCCGACCAGCCGCGGTCATCGCACTGCTCGACGACCGCCTTAATGCAAGAGTTCAGCCCCGGAACATCGCCACCGCCGGTTAGAATTCCGATACGCATGACCACCACCCTCTAACCGAAATCCAATTCGAACCTGTCTGGGCGGATATACCATAGCGGAGCATCCCGAACCGATTTAACCCGCATCTCAACAGCTGTGGCAGACGGGTTCACACCAGTTTCGTTGCCGAGGCCAGCACGGCGGGCATCGGCAATTCGATGACGCCGCCCTTTCGATAAGTCTTCGCCGCGTCGCGTACCGCCACCGCGATGGCGCAACGGGCCGCCGGCGATTGCGCGCGAAACAGCGCGCCGGAGCGTACCGTACCGTCGGCGATAGCGATCAAAACGTGATCGGGATCGCCGAAGCGCCAAGTCTGCGGCGCGTCGCTGACTCGAGCGGCCTTGAACCCGGCGGCCGATAACGAGCGTCGACTCTCCGCCGCTTCGGAGAAACGGTAATAGGGTGGACCCGCCGGTATATCGGCATAGGGATCGCCGTGAGTTTCGATGGCTTGTTGGACGATGGTAAACCCGACGACCAGCGGTGGCGATGCCCAAACGGTGTAGGCAATACGGCCGCCTGGCCGCAGCACGCGGTAGGCTTCCCGCAATGCCCGATCAGGCGCTGCGAAATGCTGGAGGCCGAAATTGATGACCACCGCGTCGAATGTGTCATTTCCGAAGGGTAGGTCCTCGGCATCACCAACCTGGTATTGGGCTTGGGGGAAATTTTGCTGCGCCAGTTCGACTTGGACAGGAGAGAAATCCAAGCCATATCCTTTGGCGCCGCGCCGTACCGCCTCACCGGCAGCATAACCTGGCCCGGTAGCCACATCTAACACCCGCCGCCCCGCGTTGGGACCGTCCGCTGTGATCTCCACGGCATCGAGTAACGCACCTACGGACTGCGTCGATACGGCCTCGAAATGCTCATACCAGCCGTTGGCTTTCTGTTGCCAACCGCTGTGTTCGAACTCGGTGAACAGGTCGGCATCGAATGGCGCGGCCGGTTGTCGATTTGCTGTTGTCATGATCTGTGCCCTCTTAATCGGATAGCGTTTGTGCGCTAATCGGATCAGGGGCTTGCGGGCCGGGATTTCTTTGTGTGGCGGGTAAAAAAACAGCCGCCACAGCTTTGCTTGGCGGCGTCCGGCGAACCGGGCACCCCTCTTTAGCTGCATTTTTTAACGCGCCCGCAAGCTGGTAGATCAAATCGGCGCAAAGGTGAAAGTACGCAAGTCTACACGCGAAATCAAATTAAAAATAACCAGATAAATATTGCAGTTAGGCTAAATGATAAATTTCAACGCCGCCGGTAAGCGCCCAGTAGTCTTATGGCGCTCTGTCAGCCATCCTCGCCGGGACGTACTGCTGCCAACCGCTCGGACTCGGCAATTTGGTTCGGCGTCATCTTCCGCGCCAGACGGCCGAGGGCATTTGCGGCCTCTGTATCG
This sequence comes from Alphaproteobacteria bacterium, assembly GCA_027297685.1. Taxonomy (GTDB): domain Bacteria; phylum Pseudomonadota; class Alphaproteobacteria; order UBA6615; family UBA6615; genus JAPUHN01. The sequence continues at coordinate 4,230 of JAPUHN010000181.1, forward strand.
CCGTTGGCGGCCGCCCGACTGAGCCACAATCGAGCCTGAATGAAATCCTGCAACACACCTTCGCCGCGCAGGTAATGCAGACCGAGATCGCGCTGAGCCCTCATATCTCCCTGCCCGGCGGCCAACCGATACCAGTTTACCGCCTCGGCATTATCGCGCTCGACACCAGCGCCAAGCCGATAGGCCGTCGCTAAACTATGTTGGGCCAACGGGTCGCCTTGTTGAGCGGCTTGTCGGTACCACGTCACGGCGTCGACGTAGCTGAGCGCGACACCCAGACCTTCCCGGTATAGCCGGGCTAAATTGGATTGCGCCTCACGGTTGCCTTGCAAGGCTGCCTTCCGGTACCACGCAGCAGCTTTGGTATAGTCTTGCGCGATCCCGCTACTGCCATTGGCGTAGATTTCGGCAAGATCGAACTGGGCTTTGAGTTGGCCAAGTTCGGCGGCGCGCTGAACAGAATTGAATGCCTTACTTTGGTTCTGTTGAACTCCTTTGCCCTCGGCATAAAGAACGCTGAGCTCCTGCAACGCGTCGGCTTGTCCCTGTTCGGCAGCAAGCTTCAGCCATTTCAACTCTTCGACCGCTGACGCGTTCGGCACACCGAGGCCCAGGCGATACATACTGGCAAGTTGATACTGTGCATCTGCATTGCATTGCGTTGCTGCCCGTTGGAACCAGGCCACCGCAGTGCTACTGCTTCGTTCGACCCCACGGCCTTTCAAGTGGGCAAAAGCCACATTTACCTGACCCTCGACGTGTCCCTGTTCGGCGGCCAGTGTGAATAACTTCACTGCCTCCGCGCGGTCGCGGGGCACACCCCGGCCGGCAGCGAATATCTTGGCAAGATTAAATTGGGCATCCGGTAATCCCTGTTCGGCGGCGAGCCGGTACCAGGCCATAGCCTCGTCTGCGTCGCGTGGCACGCCTCTTCCCTGGCTGTACATTTCTCCCAACCGGTTCTGTGACAGCGCGAAATCTTGCGCGGCCGCCAGGCGGTACCACTTCACCGCTTCATCGAAATCGCGTGGGACACCGTCACCCTTTTCATATGCCGCGGCCAGGCTGTGCTGAGCACCGGCTAGCCCTGCCTCGGCAGCGCTGAAGTATTGCGCCAATGCTTCATCGCGGTCGCGCGTGATGCCCTGGGCATTGTCGTACATAACGCCCAGGTTTAAACGTGCAGCAGCGACGCCTTGTCTAGCGGATTTGCGATACCACTGCAGCGCCTGGGCAAAATACTGGGGCACACCAAGCCCGCGGTAGTGCATGTAGCCAAGTAAATATTGAGCGTTTGGATCGTCCTGCTCAGCAGCTTTCCGATACCATTCGACCGCCTCTGAATCGCTCTGCGCAACGCCCAGTCCCGCTCTGTACATGTAGCCGAGCAGAGTCTGCGCGGGCGCTGCGCCTTGCTCGGCAACCGGCCGCAACATTTCAACAACCGTGCTAAAATCCCGGCGTTCGTACGCGTCAATTACGTCGCGTTCCTGACCAACCAACAACTTCTCGAAATGCCTTGCGGCGGTGTAGTCGCCGGGCTCGAAATTAAATCGAGCGTTCAACGATGCACCGCTTGAGCGCGTGTTGGTTTGACCGTCAGCGAGTACCGGGATTTCGCTACGGTTTGCGAACCCTTCGAGCCAGGCACGGGCGTCCGGATGGTCCTGAGCTGCAGCTATTCGATACCACCGGAGCGACTCCACGTCGTTTTTCTTTACTCCCTGTCCCTTGGCGTAGAGCGCACCGAGGGCGAACTGGGCATCGACGTCGCACCGGTCGGCAGCCTGCCGCAACCAGGTTGCCGCCTTGGCACTATCCTGAGCCACACCATTGGCATTTGCATACATGAAGCCAATGCTCCGCTGCGCCAGCGCAAACCCCCGCTCGCCTGCTTTGCTATAGAGAGCTAGTGCTTCATTGTGGCGTTCTGCTCTGTGCAAACTGCGTGCGAGTTGGAACTGGAAACGCAATTCGTTGGGATATTTGGCGATCGCCTGCTCGCATGCCGGTATCGCTCGAGCAGGGTCAATCCTGGCAAAGACGATGCCAGTGAAACGGTGACCGTTGGAGGGATGCGCGGCCAACGCATCGCACTCGGTCGACGGAGCGACGCGAATTTTCGCCGGCGCCCGCGCCGAAGAAATCTGAGGTAGCGAAGGTGCTAGAACCAATTTCGGCCTGCGCATAGCGGTGGACCGCTGGTTCGTCTGATCGTTGCTTATCAAGCGCGCGACAATTTCGTGGGTGATTTCGCCGGTCTCCGGCAAACCGTTTTGGCGCTCATACTGGCGTAACGCAGCTCGGGTCCGTGGGCCGAAGAGGCCGTCGGCCAGCCCGACTTTGAATCCGCGGGTGTTTAGCGCACGTTGGGCTTCGCGGACCAGCTCCCGCTTTGTCATTTCCATCAGACGAGCCGGCACCTCACCGGAAAACGTTTCGCCGTCGCTTATTATGGAAATCTCTTCACCGGCTAGCTTTTGCGCCGTTTCGAGCTGGGACGGGGTCATTCTGCGGGCAACGGCGTCGCG
>JAPUHN010000182.1 GCA_027297685.1 Alphaproteobacteria bacterium
GCCAGCAAGCACGTCATCGCGCTCGAGAACCGGCTCGGCGCACGGCTCTTGAACCGGACGACGCGCCGCCACAGCCTGACCGAGGTCGGCGCGAGCTATTACGAATGGTGCGCGCGCATCGCCCAGGACGTCGCCGAGGCCGAATCGACGGTGACCAGGCTGCATTCCGAGCCGCGCGGCCGCATCAAGCTCAACGCGCCGATGTCGTTCGGCATCCGCCACCTGGCGCCGGCCATGCCCGAGTTTCTGGCGCTCTATCCCGAACTCACGCTCGATATGAACCTGAACGACCGATTCGTCGACCTGATCGAGGAGGGCTACGACGTCGCGGTGCGCATCGGCGAACTGCGCGATTCAAGCCTGGTCGCGCGCCGTCTCGCACCGGCGCGCATGATCGTGTGCGGCGCGCCCGCCTATTTCGAGCGCCACGGCGTGCCCAAGACGCCGGCCGACCTCGCCGACCACAACTGCCTCGGCTACAGCCTGTTGGCGGTGCCTGGCGAATGGCACTTCACCGGCCCCGGCCGCGCCCAGACGGTGCGCATCTCGGGCAACTTTCACGTCAACAATGGCGACGCGATGCGCGCCGCGGCGCTCGCCGGCCTCGGCGTCGTCGTGCAGCCGACCTTCATCATCGGCGACGACGTCGCGCGCGGCGCGCTGCAGCGCGTCCTGGCCGATTTTACGCCGCGCGAGTCGACGATCCACGCGGTCTTCCCGCACAACCGCCACCTCTCGGCCAAGGTGCGCGTCTTCGTCGACTTCCTGGTCGACCGCTTCGCCCCGGAACCCTATTGGGACGTCGCTGCCTGAACCGGGACAAAGAGTCTCATCGCATCGCATGGACAAACGTCCAGAGGGCATCGGATCGGCAACCGCGCGTCTGAGCAGCAGGTTCTTCCGCTCGAGCTCCTTGAAGCGCCGCGCCTGCTCGATCTTCAGGCCGCCGTATTCCTTGCGCCGACGGTAGTACGTCTGTTCTGAAACACTCGATGACCGGCAGACCTCGGGCACCGTTTGGCCACCCGACAGGCTGACTTCCGCCTCGCCCAGCTTGCCGATGATCTGTTCCGAGGTTTGTCGTTTACGTGACATCCCGGCCTCCGTTCAAACAACCCAAGCCTAACATTCGGCCTGGACCAGGTTTGGGGTCAGGTCACTGGTCTCACAGCAATATCTCTCGAAACCCTGCCTCAGCGGGCTATGGCATGGAGGGCCATTTCACCCCCGGCGAACGTATTGTCAATAATTGACAGTATCTTCGGATTGATGTTGTGATGACTTGCTTCGAACATCCCGCATTTTCTTAGCTCGGTTCTTGTATCGATTGTTCGCCCCAAGTACTCAAGAACAACGCGTGCAGAGGTTGGTTGGCGATCTGGCCGGCTGGATATGCCTGTCACCAGGCCGGATAGGAAGTCCACGTGACTTCGGTGGGTGCGAAATAGAATCTTTAGAGAAAAGCCGTCTTGTTGTAGCGCATCGTACTCAGCGATGAATATTCGGTCCGCACTCGTGGTTACTAAACCATCTTGCTTGTAAATGAAACGCGCGCCATGTATTGGGTCTCTTACGCGTTCAATCGTCTTGCTAAGTACCCGCCCTTGATGTTCGTATAGATTCACCAACGACCGAATGACAAATTTGGGCCAACCAAAAGAGTATGAGTAAGAATGATACCAGCCTATGTACTTGTGGAGACTGGGATCATTCATTGTCACCAGATTCTCGAAGATCCTTCCGAGCCAACCTGCACCACCGCCATGTTTTAGTTCCAAAAAGCTCGAATCTAAAAGTGTTTCGAATTCGGTGGCCGGTAACATGAGATCAGATTCATGGACACCGAAAATATTGCATATACGCCGCAAATTGTAACGAGATGGCCGGTAGGTGCCATTTAGGTATCGACCAAACTGTTGGCGGTTAATCCCAGTCAGTCGGCAAACCTCCGAAACCGAACGGTGCGCGGTACACAGAGTCCGTAGATTTCGCGCAAAGTCATTTACCGGTATATGGTTTGTCGGTTCGTGTTGCATTGTCCGCTCTTTCGTCGCCAGGCATTGAATCCGAGGAATTTCCAAAATTATTGCATAACTTATCCAGTATGAAGCAGATAATGCACTAATCTGCTTAGTTCTGCTGCTAAATGCGCAATATCCCGTTAGCGTCAACCGGATAGCTTGACAGCTCCATATCGCATCACGATGGAGGACATCATGGTTACTCGCGATCCTGTCGACATGTTGCTGTCGGGCCGAATGGACCGGCGCGCGTTCAGCGCGGCGCTCGGCTCGCTGGGTCTCGGCCTTGCGACCACGCCGTTGGTCGCGCGCCGCGCTTGGGCGGCGGAGGAGGCCAGTTACTTCACCTGGTCGGGCTACGAGCTTCCCGAATTCCACCAAAGCTACATCGACAAATACGGCGCCTCGCCCAATGTCAGTTTCTTCGGCGGCACGACCGAGGCGATGCACAAGATTCGCGCCGGCTACAAGACCGACATCGGCCACCCCTGCTCGGGTGAAATCACGCAGTGGTACGAGGCCGGTATCATCGCGCCGTTCGACGTCGCCCGGCTCAAGCACTGGAACGACTATTTCGAGGCGTTAAGGAACATCGATACCACCCTCACGCCTGGCGGCGATCATCTGTTCGTTCCGTGGGACTGGGGCAATTCGTCGATCCTCTACCGCACCGACCTGGTCAACCTGGAGGGCGAGGAAGAATCCTGGGGCATCCTGTTCGACGAGCGCTACAAGGGCAAGCTTTCGACCTACAATTCGCCGCAGGCCGGCGTGCAGGTCGCCGCCCAGGTGCTCGGATTCACCAACCTCGATACCCTGAACGATGAGCAACTCGCTGAAATCCGGGTCCTTCTGAAGAAACAGCGGGAGCTTTTGCGGTTCTACTGGGACAGCCAGTCCGAGGCCGGCCAGGCCATGGTCGCGGGCGAAATCATCGCCACTTACGCCTGGAACGATCTCTACAAGACGGTGAGCGACGCGGGTCTTCCAGTGAAGTTCGCGACGCCCAAGGAAGGGGCGCGCAATTGGGTCTGCGGCTTCGCGCTTACTAGTGCCGAATTCCGCGTCGCCAGTGACGAGCGTGTCTACGACTTCCTCGACGCCATGATGTCGCCCGAGGCCGGGGCCTATCTGATCGACGCCTACAGCTACGGCCACGGCAACGCCAAGGCCTTCGACCTGGTTGCGCCCGAGCGTATCGCCGAAGTCGGTCTGTCCGATCCCGAGGCATTCCTCGCGAAGGGTATCTTGAAGCCGATCTCGCCCGAGTACGACCAAAAATACGTCGAGCTCTGGGAAGAGGTGGTACTCGGCATGTAGGCCGGCCACGATCCTCGCCGGGCGCGCTCCGTGCGCGCCCGGAAGGAATTTGTTACGGCGGCTCGACCAGGCCGCGGCAGTCGCTGCCGCGCCACACAGGATATTTTGACTCATGGTTACTGGCGAACACCTCTTTACCTTCGCCGTTATCGCGGATTCCCATGTCACCGAAGCCGAGGCCACGGCGATCAGCGGTTTCGACATCGACACCGTCAAGCTGGGCGAGGCGCGCTCGGCCCATGT
>JAPUHN010000183.1 GCA_027297685.1 Alphaproteobacteria bacterium
ACCAGAATCGGCGAAGGGGCAAACGCCACCATCGGCCTTTTTGAAGACATGCTGCCGGCGGACCCGTACAAACTTGACGACACTTTCGTCACCAAAGGGTGGGTTCAAGTGGCCGAGGGCAAGAAGGGCGGAGAGACTCTTCAGTGGGGCGACAATTCTCACGAAAATTACATGAAGATCGACCCTGAGGCTCAACGACGTACCCTTGAGTTCATCGAGCGCAACGCCAAGGCCGGCAAACCCTTTTACATTGCCAACTGGCCTATGCTGACCAGCTTCATCCCGAATCCGAAGAAATGCTCACAGTCTCGAAGTCTCTTGCAGGATGCTCTGCAGTGTAATATCGACCCCTTCATCGGCAAGCTGATGGCCAAACTCAAGGAGCTTGGCATTGCCGAGAATACCCTCGTTGTTGCCATGGCCGACAACGGGCCGATGACCCACAATCCACCGCCGGGGCTCGGCATGGCTGAGACAATCTTTCGCGGCGGCAAGGGTGACTTTACCGAGGGCGGCGTGCGCGTGCCAGCCTTCGCTTGGTGGCCGGGCGTGATTGAGCCGGGTCAACTGGTTGGCGACATTATCCATGAGACCGACGTGTTTACTACCTTTGCAAGGTTGGCCGGTGCGTCGCAGTATATCCCCACAGACCGTGTGATCGATGGCATAGATCAGACGGCTTTGCTGTTGAACGGTGATACGCACAGCCGGCGGGACTATGTCTTTATTTACGCGGGACCCACACTGGGAGCGACCGTCAAGGGCAATTATAAGCGCCATTGGATCTCACCGGACCCGGTCGGTGAAGCCAGCGGCATCCCCGCAGCTTTCTACTTTCTACCTTCCGACCCGCGTGAGAAAACACCGATGCTGGTGAATTTGCTTCACCTCAAGAGCCCGTTCAACCGCATGAAGCTGCGGCATGAACTTTGGAAAAAGAAATACCCGGATTCCAAGGAGAAACACGGCGTACCCTGGACCGGCATCGCCAACGCTTCGCTCGAGATCAAGGCATTGGCCAAACCACAATTAGATGTAAAGAAGCTGCCGTTCGACCCGCTCGAATACGTCGAGCACCTCGATCAGCTGCCCTTCGATCGGGCCATGGACCCGAGCCTGGCGAGATGATAACGAAATCCGGTTGGTGACAGAGCAAGGCCGCAGCACCGGCTGCGGCCTTTGCTTCGAACCGCTTACCCCCATGAAGCGACCAGCAGGAAAAACACCCGCTCACCGGCTGGCGATGGTTTTGGCCGCAGGATTCCTTTGCGCGATTGCAACGGGCGCCGTCGGTGAACCAGGCAAGTCGGAGAAATTTCCTGATTACGTCGGCTCGGAGACCTGCGTCAGTTGTCATCGCGCAGCGGGCGATGCGTGGAGGACATCGCACCATGCCCAGGCCTGGAATGAACCAACTGGGCGATGGGTGCGCGGGGATTTCGATAACAGGACCTTCGAGCACAAGGGCGTCCTCAGCCGGTTTACCAGGGATGGCGGCAATTATTTTGTCACGACGGATGGCGCGGATGGTAAATCGCGTAAGTTCAAGGTCGCCGGAACTGTCGGCGTTGAGCCCCTGCAACAATATTTGGCGGAAACGGAGCCGGGCCGTCTGCAGGCGCTGGATCTTGTCTGGGACACTCAACAGAAACGTTGGTACCACCTCTATCCCGATCAGGATTTGCCGCACACCAACGGCCTTCACTGGACCGGCCCCTACAAGAACTGGAACGCGCGTTGCGCCGAATGTCATGCGACGGGGTATGAAAAGCGCTATTCGCAGTTAAAGCGACGCTATGCGACCAGGCAAGCGGAGAAAAGTGTCGGCTGCGAGGCCTGCCATGGCCCCGGCTCGGCACATGTGACTAGAGCGCGCGACAGCAAGAGCTTTGATCGGGCGGCATGGTCCGGCGTAAACGCGGCCGGGTTAACGATAGGTTTCGGCCGGAAAAGCCCGGAAACGGAAATCCAGCAATGCGCCGGCTGCCATTCGCGCCGCGAGGCGTTCGACACGTCGAGCCCGGTGCCCGGGACGCCGTTCCACGATAGCTACCGGTTGGCGCTGCTGCGTGACGGGCTCTATCACGCCGGCGGGCAAATTCGTGACGAGGTATATGTCTACGGCTCGTTCCTGCAGTCGAAAATGTATGTCCGTGGTGTCCGTTGCACGAATTGCCACGACCCGCATTCTGGCGCGCTCAAGGCGAAAGGCAACGCCGTCTGCACTCAGTGCCATAACCCCGTCGGCAATGCCGCTTTTCCAACGCTGCGGAGGTCCGAGTACGACTCACCGGCACATCACTTCCACAAACCTGGTTCGGACGCTGCCCAGTGCAAGAGCTGCCACATGATCGAGCGAGTCTACATGGGCATAGACGGCCGACGCGATCACAGCTTCCGGGTGCCACGGCCAGATCTCTCGGAGGCATCGGGAACCCCCAACGCCTGCACGGATTGCCACAAGGACAAACCGCCGTCGTGGGCTGCCGCGAAAGTGACGACGATTTTCCCAGACACATTGAACCGGCCACCGAACCATACGATACTTTTTTCGCATGCACGCGAGGGCAGAAGCGATCCCGACATCGCCAGGTCATTGCTGGAAACAGCACTGTCGAGCGGTCAATCGGGAATCGTGCGTGCAACGGCGCTCGACCTGCTCGGGCGATACGCGACGCAAGGAACAGCTGACGGGGCAACCGGTCTGCTGCGGGATCCCGATCCGGTTTTACGGGCCGCGGCAATACCGCTTCAGCGCACCGCGCCCCCGGCCGTCCGCGTAAAGCGCCTTGGCCCGCTTCTAAGGGATCAGCGCAGATCGGTTCGAATCGCAGCGGTACGTGCTTTACTCGATATCCTCGCCGAGGAAGGCTCACCCATGCTCTCCCGTTTTGGGCGCCAGGCCATCGAAGAGTATCAGCACTCCCTGACCTCGAAAGCGGATTTTCCCGCAATACAGATGGCGATCGCGGGAACGGCCATGGTTTTCAAGAAATTCAGCGCCGCCGAACAGGCGTTTTCCGAAGCCGTTCGACTGGACCCGCAACGGGTCGATGCCTGGATGATGATCGCGCGGCTTAGAGCGGCGCAAGGTGATACAGCAGGGGCGACGAAGGCGCTTCGCGATGCCGTCGCGGCCAATCCCGATGACGCAAGGCTGTCGAATTTCTTGAAGGATTTTCGACGTTCCGATGGAGCGAATTAGCCGATGCCGAATGTCGGCTTCGGGTCACAACCGGAAGTCAGCCAAGGTCGTGGGAATGTCCGCTTTCGGGGGTAAAGCGGAAGTCGATTTCGGGCGGCTGCATGTCTGTTTGTAGCCAAGAGGCGACATTCAGGCATTCTCTTGCCGCATAGATTTTCGCAGGGCAGTTCGATAGTATCCCGTTCCGGAGGTACAGCAAATGGAACGCCGTCTGGCCGCGATCCTGGCCGCCGACGTGGTCGGCTACAGTCGCCTCATGGAGGCTGACGAGGAAGCGACTGCCCGCACGCTAAGCACCTACCGAGAGATCATAGAAGGGCTGGTCGTGAGCCATCATGGCCGGGTGTTCGGTAGTGCCGGCGACAGCGTCGTCGCCGAGTTCGCGAGCCCGGTCGAGGCCGTGCGTTGTGCGGTCGCTATTCAGCGCGAACTTGAAACTCAAAATGTCGATCTAGCTGAAGACCGGCGCATGCGCCTTCGCATCGGTGTCAACCTCGGTGACGTGATGGTCGAGGGCGATAACCTGCTTGGCGATGGTGTGAATATTGCGGCGCGTCTCGAAACGCTTGCCGACCC
>JAPUHN010000184.1 GCA_027297685.1 Alphaproteobacteria bacterium
CTAGAAACTGCTCTAACCGCCGGATATGATCGCAGCGATGAACACTGTGATTATAATTCTGTTGGCAGTTACCCTGGCAGCAGTCGTGATTGTTCTGATAACCGGCGTCGTGGGCATGGCCCGGGGCGGCGACTTTAACGCCAAGTACGGCAACAAACTCATGCGCTGGCGGGTCTTATTGCAGGGATTGGCGATCGTGCTGTTTCTGCTGTTTGTTGTAACTGCGAGCCGGGGGTGAGGCGATGGTCGAATTGACACGTATCTACACGCGCGGCGGCGATGCCGGCGAAACTTCGCTGGGATCGGGCCAGCGGGTCGCCAAGCACGACCTCCGCGTCGCCGCCTACGGCACGGTTGACGAGACAAACGCGGTCATCGGCATCGCCCGTCTGCAAACGGCCGACAACCCCGACATCGACGCGATGCTGGCACGCGTTCAAAACGATCTTTTCGACCTGGGCGCGGACCTATGCACGCCCGAAGGCGACGCGCGGGCCGCTTCGAAGCAGGAGGGCGCGCTACGAATCGTCGCCGCACAGGTCACGCGGCTGGAAACCGAGATCGACGCCCTCAATGCAAACTTGGCGCCGTTGAGCTCGTTCATTTTGCCCGGCGGGACAGCAGCGGCGGCCCATCTGCATCTGGCCCGGACGATCGCGCGGCGAGCGGAACGGCTGATGGTCGAGCTCGCGGCCTCACAACCTCTTAACCCCGCCGCGCTGCAGTACATAAACCGACTTTCCGACCATTTGTTCGTGTTGGCACGCCACCTCAACGATGGCGGTTCGGCTGACGTTCTCTGGGTGCCTGGCGACACGCGCTGACCTGACCGCCGACGCGGCTGCTGTCACTGCCGGAGACAATTGACTCGCTTCCCCCGTTTCGGCATGTTGCAGCGCAATAAGAACGTCTCCGGTTGACGCGAACCAGGAGTTGTCAGATCGTGGACACCATATGTCCCGGCCACAAGGCCAACTTTTTCCAACCCAATACACGTAGGCGAATTCAGTCATGAAGGTGCTCGTCCCCGTAAAACGGGTCATCGACTACAACGTTAAAATTCGCGTCAAGTCGGACCAAACCGGCGTCGAGACCGCGAACGTCAAGATGTCGATGAATCCCTTCGACGAAATATCCGTCGAGGAAGCCATCCGGATGAAGGAAGCCGGCACCGTCGACGAAATCATCGTTGTTTCCATCGGCGTCCAGCAGTGCCAGGAAACCATCCGCACCGCGCTCGCCATGGGGGCCGACCGGGGCATCCACGTGAAATCCGACGAGGATTTGGAGCCGTTGGCGGTGGCCAAATTGCTCAAGGCGCTGGTCGAGAAAGAAGCGCCGAAACTGGTGATCCTGGGCAAGCAGGCGATCGACGACGATTCCAACCAAACCGGGCAAATGCTGGCCGCGCTGTTGGGTTGGTCGCAAGGCACGTTTGTGTCGAATATCGAATTGGGCGATGGCGGGGTTAAAGTCACCCGCGAAGTCGACAGCGGATTGGAGATCATCGAAGTCGGCCTACCGACCATCGTGACGGTCGATTTACGCCTCAACGAACCGCGCTACGCGTCGCTGCCCAATATCATGAAGGCGAAGAAAAAGCCGATAGACGAAGTGACGCCGGCCGATCTGGGCGTCGATACCGCGCCGCGGCTGCAGACGCTGAAGGTGGTAGAGCCGCCGGTGCGCCAAGCCGGCGTGATAGTCGATTCGGTGGCGGCGCTGGTCGACAAGCTGAAAAACGAAGCGAGAATAATCTAATGGCCATTCTCGTTATCGCCGAACACGACAACACGGCGCTCCAAGCATCGACGCTGAACACGGTGACGGCAGCGGTCGAACTGTCAGGCCACGGCGCCGGCGACGTCGTGATACTGGTCGCCGGCAGCGGTTGTGCGCCGGTGGGCGAAGCGGCCGCGCAAGTCGCCGGCGTATCGAAAGTGTTAGTGGCGGACGACCCCGCGCAAGAGCACGCGTTGGCGGAGAATCTGGCTAGCCTGGTGGTCGGTTTGGCCGGCGATTACAGCCACATTCTGGCGCCGGCCTCGACCTTTGGGAAAAACTTCCTGCCCCGCGTCGCCGCGGTGCTCGATGTCCAGCAGGTGTCGGAAATCTCGGCGGTCGTCGATGCCGAGACCTTCGTCCGGCCGATCTATGCCGGCAACGCCATGGCGACGGTCAGGTCGGCCGACCCGACCAAGGTCATTACCGTCCGCACGACGACATTCGACCCCGCGCCGGCCGAAGGCGGCAGCGGCGCGGTCGAGCTAGTTGGCGGCGGCAGCGATTCTGAACAGTCGCGCTTTATCGAAATATCTGAATCCAGCGGCGATCGCCCCGAGCTGACGACAGCGAGGGTGATAATTTCCGGTGGGCGGGGCATGGGCTCGGCCGAAAACTTCAACTTGATCGAGCCGATCGCCGATAAGCTCGGCGCCGCCATGGGCGCTTCGCGCGCCGCCGTCGACGCTGGCTTCGTTCCCAACGACTGGCAAGTTGGGCAAACCGGCAAAGTCGTTGCGCCCGAGCTCTACATCGCCATCGGCATATCCGGCGCCATCCAGCACCTCGCCGGTATGAAGGACTCCAAAGTCATCGTGGCGATCAACAAAGACGAGGAAGCGCCGATTTTTCAGGTCGCCGACTACGGCCTGGTCGCCGACCTATTCCAGGCGCTGCCAGAGCTCGACGCCGAATTAGCAAAAGTCCTCTGATAATTCCGGACAACCTGTAGCATTAGGATAATTCAAATATGTTGAAGACAATCGGGGTGATCGGCGCCGGACAAATGGGCAGCGGCATCGCCCATGTCTGCGCGCTGGCGGAATTCGACGTCAAACTGACGGATGTGTCGCTCGAACAACTCGACAAATCGATCGAGGGCATCAGCGCCAACATGGACCGGCAGATCAAGCGCAGCCTGATTCAGGACGAAGACAAAACGGCGGCGCTGGCGCGCATTACAACGGGCGGCAGCTTGGATTTTCTGTCCGATTGCGACCTGGTCATCGAAGCGGCGACCGAGAACGAGCAAACCAAGGTGGCGATATTCAAAGAGCTTTGCCCGCATTTGACGCCGGCCGCGATTATCGCGTCGAACACGTCGTCGATCTCGATCACGCGTCTGGCCTCGGCCACCGACCGGCCGGAAAAATTTATGGGTATACACTTCATGAACCCGGTGCCGGTGATGAAGCTGGTCGAACTGATTCGCGGGCTGGCCACCGATGAGGCTACGTTCAAAGAAGTTCAGGAACTCACCAAGACCCTGGGTAAAATCGGCACGGTGTCGGAAGATTTTCCCGCCTTCATCGTCAACCGCATTCTGCTGCCGATGATCAACGAGGCGGTCTATACGCTGTATGAGGGCGTCGGCAATGTGGAGGCCATCGATACATCGTTGCGGCTTGGCGCCAACCATCCGATGGGCCCGCTCGAACTGGCCGATTTCATTGGTCTCGATACCTGCCTGTCGGTGATGCAGGTGCTCTATGAAGGCTTGGCCGATTCCAAGTACCGGCCGTGCCCACTCCTGGTGAAATATGTCGAGGCCGGCTGGCTCGGCCGCAAAGTGGGCCGCGGGTTCTACGATTACTCCGGCGACACCCCGGTCGCGACGCGCTGACGCTAGCCCGAGGTGTCGGGTTTTTACTTTATCAGACTACCCGTTTTAGCAGCTTTTTCCGTGTGCTCCCGGTAGAAGTCGATCAGCGCGATGGCCTCGGGCTCATCCCACTCGGTAGATCCGACCAGGCGGCCGATCTCGTTACCGTCGGGGCCCAGCAGGATCGTCGTCGGTAGGGACCGCACGCCAATGGCGCGGGAAAATTTGAGCTTCTCATCGATATAGTTATCGGCAATGTCGACCTTGAGCTTTTTCAAAAATCGGGCGGTCTGTTTGAACCCGCCGCGGTCCTGACTGATCAGGACGACAGCGAAATCGTCGCCGCCAAATTGTCCGTTCAGGCGGTTCAACGAGGGCAGCTCACGGATACAAGGACCACACCAGGTCGCCCAGAAGTTCAGCACGATGAACTTGCCTTGAAAGCGATCTAGGGTTATTGGGCCTTCGTCCTTGGATACCACTGGGGTGGACGGCATTGGCAGAGGTTTGTCCAACGGGATAAAATTTTGCACCGTGCCTTCGATCGGCGGTTCGCCATCCCCGGCAATGGCCGGCATCGCCACCGCAATGAAGGCAATTGCTCCGATTAGCGTGAGGAAGGTATTTCGCACGTTGCCACCTCTTCGATACAGGTCGTTACACCACAATGAGCCCAAACGATACCAGCAAACCCGCCAGTGCCCAGTGGGGCGGACGCTTCAGCGGTGGCCCGGCGGAAATAATGGAAAAAATCAATGCTTCCATTGGTTTTGACCAACGCCTATTCGCGCAGGACATCGCCGGATCGCTTGCTCATGCCGATATGCTGGTTGCACAGGGCATCCTATCCCCTGAAGATGGGCAGGCGATCGCTGACGGTCTAGACACAATTTCGCGAGAATTCGAGGCCGGAAAATTCAAATTTTCTCAAGCACTTGAAGACATTCACATGAATATCGAAGCGCGCCTGCATAAGCTTATTGGCGAGCCGGCTGGACGCCTGCACACGGCGCGCTCGCGCAACGATCAGGTTGCGACGGATTTCCGCCTGTGGGTGCGCGACGCCGTCGACGGCCTCGACGAACAATTGCGCGAATTACAGACCGTATTGATCGACCGCGCGGAACAGCACGCCGCGCTGATCATGCCGGGCTTCACTCATTTACAGACCGCGCAACCGGTAACCTTCGGACACCACCTGTTGGCCTATGTGGAAATGTTCGGCCGCGACCGCGGGCGCTTCGCCGACTGCCGCCGGCGGCTAAACGAATCACCGCTCGGCGCCGGCGCGCTAGCCGGCACCTCGTTTCCTATAGATCGCCAGCATACGGCCGCGGCGCTCGGCTTCGATCGGCCAATGGCGAATTCCCTCGATGCGGTTTCCGACCGTGACTTCGCGCTCGAATTCCTCGCCGCGGCGGCGATCGCCATGACCCATGTCTCGCGACTGTCGGAAGAGATCGTTATTTGGTGCAGCGATGGTTTTGGCTTCGTGCGGCTCTCCGACGCTTATACGACGGGTAGTTCGATGATGCCGCAAAAACGCAATCCCGACGCCGCCGAACTGTCGCGCGCAAAGGCTGGACGCGTATTTGGCGATCTGATGACATTACTCACGGTGATGAAGGGTCTGCCGCTCGCCTATAGCAAGGACATGCAGGAAGACAAGGAACCGGTATTCGACGCCAACGATTCGCTGGCGCTGGCGCTGGCTGCCACGGCGGGCATGGTCGGCGACCTCGAGCCGATTCCCGACGCCATGCGCGACGCTGCCGCACAAGGCTACCCGACCGCGACCGACCTCGCCGACTGGTTGGTCAGCGTCGCCGGGTTGCCGTTCCGCGAGGCCCACCGCGTGACCGGCGAAATTGTAAAAGCGGCGGAAGCGCGCGGCGTCATGCTCGACCAGTTCCCGGTGAGCGATATGCAGGCGATCGATGCGCGTATTACCGAGGACGTTCTTTCTGTATTATCCATCGATGCCGCCCTGGCACGCCGGACCAGCGAAGGCGGGACGGCGCCCGACAATGTTCGTGCCGCGGTAGCGGCGGCGCGCGAACGATTTTTGGAGACGTGACGTGCGACGCAGGTCGACATCAGTCCTAATCGCTCTAGCGTTGGCATTGGCGCTGACGGCGTGTGGCAAAAAGGGCCCACCGGAGCCGCCGGAAGACGAAAAAGTTACCTATCCCCGAACCTATCCGTCGCGCTAAAAAGCGCTCGCGCCGTGCATATTCCTGGCGCTGAACCGAGGCCGGCGCCATGAATGCGTTCCCCTACAAGAACGGCGAATTATACGCCGAGGACGTCGCCCTGTCGGCAATCGCAGCCGACGTGGGAACCCCCGTTTACGTGTATTCGGTCGCCGTCATGACCGATGCCTACCGGCTGTTCGTCGACGCGCTGTCGGGCCAGCGCGCGCAGGTGTGTTACGCCATGAAGGCCAATTCCAATGTGGCGGTGATCCGCACCTTCGCCGCGCTTGGCGCCGGTGCCGACGTGGTCTCGGACGGCGAACTGGCGCGCGCCCTGATGGCGGGAATACCAGCCAACCGTATCGTCTACTCGGGGGTCGGCAAGACCCGCGAAGATATGGCCGCTGGCATCGACGCCGGCATTCTGCAATTCAATGTCGAATCCCTGCCCGAATTGACAGCGCTGTCCGAAGTCGCGGCCGCTAAAAACGCCGATGTGGAAATAGCGATCCGCATCAATCCCGACATCGATGCCGCCACCCACGAAAAAATCGCCACCGGCCGCAAGACGGACAAGTTCGGCATCAACATCGAGCATGCACCCCAGGCGTTCGCCCAGGCAACCGCGCTACCCGGCCTGACGCCGGTATCGGTGGCGGTGCATATTGGCAGCCAGTTGACCGATATAGCGCCATTTCGCACAGCGTTTACGCACGTCGCAGAGCTTACCCGACAACTGCGCGCCGGCGGAATCGCGATCAGCCGTCTCGATCTCGGCGGCGGGCTCGGCATCGCCTATGGCGACGAAACCGTGCCGACCTCCGCCGAGTATTCCGCCATGGTTGCGGAAACGGTCGGCGACTTGGATTGCGATCTCATATTCGAGCCCGGCCGTTTTCTGACCGGGCACGCCGGCATTCTGTTGACCCGCATAATCTTCGTTAAGCACTCCGGTGAGCGTCGTTTTGTCATTGTCGATGGCGCAATGAACGATTTGATACGCCCTGCCCTATATGGCGCCGTCCACGCCATCCAATCGGTGCGCGAGCCCGCGTCCGACGCTGCGCTTGGCGAAGCCGACATCGTCGGCCCAGTTTGCGAGTCCGGTGATACCTTCGCCACCGCCTGCGCGTTAACCAATATACCGGCCGGTGAATTTCTCGTGATTCGCGACACTGGCGCCTATGGCGCGGTGATGGCTTCGGGTTACAATAGCCGCCCGTTGGTGCCGGAGGTTTTGGTTAACGGCGCCGACTACGCCGTGGTGCGACCGCGCGAGACTTTACAGCAGCAACTAGACCGCGAACGTTTCGCGGATTGGCAGGACTGAGAGCGAACGGGTCAGACATAGATCAACGGAACGGTGGCCGAGGTTTGACAGATTCAGTACGCAGAAGTGCCCGAACCAAGCGGATGACGCGAATACCGGGTGTTGGCCGGCGCTTGATATTGGCGCGCCTCGCGTTGCTGTGGGAGGCCTTGTGGCCCAATTTGTGGCCGATTCTCGGTGTTGCTGGGATATTCGCAGCGTTGGTACTGTTCGATGTTCTGCCGCTTTTGCCGGGTTGGCTCCACGCCCTAACACTGTTCGTCAACGCCATCGCTCTATTGTGGGCGCTTTGGCGTGGCGTGCGCAATTTCCGCTTGCCACGCACCAACGAAGTCGAACGGCGGCTCGAGCAAGATAGCGGCATCGCGCACCGCCCGCTCACCGCGCTCATCGACGTGCCTTCGGGTATTGACGGCGATTCCAGCACCACAGCTTTGTGGCAAATTCATCTGGCGCGCGCCGTGGCGTCGGTGCAAAATTTGCATGTCCGCCCGCCCCAACCTGGACTTGCCAGGCGCGATCCGCGCGCCCTGCGCCTTGCGGTCGTCATCGCAATTATCGTTGGTTTTGCGGTCGCAGGTGGCGATGCCGAGCGGAGGTTGGTCCGCGCAGTCAGCCCCGACCTTCAGAATTTTTCGACGGTTCGTTCGGCGACCCTGGAGCTTTGGGTAACACCGCCGTCCTACACAGATCTGCCACCGCGCCTGCTTGCGTCCGCAGATGAATCGGCGATCGACACTGCGAACCCCAGCGCAACCGTCCACGTGCCGGTTGGCAGCCGGCTGTTGGCCTTGGTCAACCAAGGCAACGGCACGCCGCAACTGCACGTTGGCGACGTGACCAACGACCTAGAGCCTGCGGGCGAGGATGCGTGGCGGGCCGATGTGCCACTGGCCGACGCGGGCAGCCGCACCGTCGCCGTCATCCAGTCAGGAAAGACCCTTGGCAGTTGGACCTTCGACATCGCCGGTGACAAGGCGCCTGAAATCACGTTTGCCGAGCCGCCTGAGGGCAGCCGCCGGAACGCGTTGCGCCTCGCCTACCATGCCCTCGACGACTACGGTGTTGTCGCGGTTCGCGCCGAGATATTCGGGCCGTCGGGATTGGGCACCATTGGTTCCACTCCACTGGTCGTTGAACTACCACCGCCGGTCGGCGATCCGCGCGACGGCGAAACGGCAAGCTTTCACGATTTGACCGCGCATCCATGGGCCGGCCTCGATGTCTCAGTCCAATTGGTCGCTACCGACGGTCCGGGACAGGAGGGGCGCTCCGACCGGTTGTCGGTCAAATTACCGGAGCGCGTTTTTAATCACCCGGTTGCGCTCGCGATCATTGCCCAGCGGCGCGCGCTCGCCTTGGCGACCAACCAACGCCTGCGAATTGCGCGGGAATTGCATGGCATCGCTGCCAGATCCGATCAGTACGGCAACGATATACGCGTATTCCTCGGTCTGATAACGGCCCGCGCACGGTTGGTGCACAACAGTCGAGACGACGCCGTCGGTTCGGTACAAACGTTACTTTGGGATACTGCGTTGCGGGTCGAAGATGGCACTTTATCCCTTGCCGAGCGCGATTTGCGGGAAGCCCAGCGACGTCTGCAAGAAGCCATCGCCAGGAACGCCGACGAGGAAGAAATAAGTCAGTTGATGGACGAACTTCGCGACGCGCTCGATCGGTTCCTGGAGGCGTTCGCGGAGAACTTGCGGGAGCAGTTGCAAGGCCTTGATTTATCCAACCTGCCCTTGATGGACAGCAACCTCGACACGATCGATAACGAAGCGTTGCAGCAAATGCTCGACCGGATCGAGGAACTGGCACGTACCGGCGACCGCGAGGCCGCCCAACAATTGTTGAGTCAGTTGCAGCAGATGTTGGAGAATCTGCAGAATCAGCCTTTCGCCGGCCGGCCTCAAGGTCCGTCGCAGTCGCAAGAAATGATGCGCGAGTTGCAGGACATCGTGCGCCGTCAGCAGGAACTCTACGACCAAACCTTCCGGCGGCGCCAGCAGGGTACGGAAAATCCGCGGCTATCGGCTGCCGACGCAGCGGAACAAAATGCCCTGCGCCGACAGCTTGGCGAGTTGATGCGCCTGCTCGGCGAACGCACCGGTCGAATACCGCAGAATCTCGGCGACGCCGAACGCGCCATGCGCGATGCCGAAAGTGCGCTCAGCCAAGGTCAAACGGAAGGGGCGCTGTCGTCCCAGGCCCAAGCGCTTGAAGAATTACGCCAAGCGGGCAGGAGAATGGCGGCACAATTTTTCCTGCCCGGCCCCGGTCAAGGCCAAGTGCCGCGCGGAGGATTTATGCAAGTCCCCGGACAGGATGGCCGCGATCCGCTCGGCCGTCCGCTAAACCAACGCGACAGCATCGGTGGTCTCACTCCCGATGGTCGAAGACAAAACATCGAGGGCACTCTCGGTGCGGAGCGCGCACTGCGTATCCAGCAGGAATTACGTCAGCGTCTGCGCGACGAGGGCCGGTCTCCGATCGAAATTGAATATTATCTGCGGCTGTTGCGGCGCTTTTAGTGGGCTGTTGGAAGCGCGCGGAAAGCCAGGGCCTCGTCGGCGGCCTCACAAATCTGGCGCAATGTAAACGGCTTGGTGATGACGTCATGGATCAGCACATCGAGATTGTGTGCCCGCTGGCGCTCGGCGGCATAACCGGTCATCAATAGAACCGGCATTGCGGGGTATTCCTTGGCGACTTTTAAGGCCAAGGCAATACCGTCCAAGTTTGGCATGACAATATCGGTCACCAACAAATCGAAGGACTCGTCGTCCAATACGCCCAAGGCCTCCAAACCGTCGTTCGCGGTCGCCACCTCATGGCCACCGTGGGATAAGGCACGGCTGACGAACTCGCGCACGGCCGCATCGTCTTCAGCAATTAAAACTCGAGCCACAGACTTCGATCCTCTTCCCCTAGGGGGCCAACAGGAGCCAACACCAAGAATTTGGGCGTCAGCACGATCCACTACGAACCAATGCGGTCGCGGGTACTTACCTGATCGTAGCGCGATGATTTAGCCCTATGCGGGCGCGAATCGCGCGACGATCCACGAGTTATGGATTGTCGGCAGGATTGGTAAACAAAACACTAACGTTCGCGGTACCTTCCGGAATCGTTTCGATTTCCCGAGAAAAGGGCACCTTTTCGCCGGGACCAAGCACCTTTACGTCGACGGCCAGCTGCCAATGCAGCAGCCGTTTACCGTTGGCATCTTGCAGGACCATATAAATTGGCGGGAGGGAGCGGCTTTCATCGGTGGTGTTCAACACCTCGCCGACGAGCTGCAGTTTCTCGCCGACGCGTTTTACTTCCATATCAACACTCAGGCCGTCACCAGGCGGTGCGAACGCGTCGATACCAATCGAGGCATAGATTGTCTCAGCGGCTGGCCATGCCCGCGCAATCGATTCGCGGCCAAACCACGCGAGAGCCATAACGACCACGAACAAAAAGCATACCAAAATCCACGCCGCACTGGCGGTGCGTTTTTGGTCCGCCCGCGAGATTGCCGGCAAATTCGGGACCGGAATCGACGACTGTTCTTCGGGTTCCAGCGGTGTAACGCTGATCGGTTCCGACGCGTTCGGCGGCGGCGGTTCTTCGAACCAAACATGGTCGCATTTGCCGCATTTGACGCGCCGCCCGTCTGGCCGAAGAGCCTGCGCGTCAATCGCAAATCGTGTGTGGCACTCTGGACAACCGAGGATCATAAAGATTCCGCCAAGCAGCGCGCAACGCACGCTCGCGCGCCGCACGGTTCCACCGTAACGTTGGGAATTTCGAGCAAATAGACGCGCACCGCAAGGACCAAATTTTTTGGACCGACATTCTGAGCAAGCATGGGCGCGCTTACCACCTCCTGCACCGTCTTTACGGAGGCTTGGCGACGTGCCAACTTGAGCCACATTGAGGCTCCGAGTCGGCCCATTTTCGGGATTGGCTTTCGCTTCGACGCCGGCAATTAGGGAGCGGGCATTGCCGTGTTGCGTTTTGAAAATGTCGGTATGCGCTACGGAATCGGACCGGAGATTCTTCGCGATATAAATTTCGCGCTCGAGCCCGGTTCGTTCCACTTTCTTACCGGCCCCAGCGGTGCGGGGAAAACGACCCTTCTCAAGTTAATGTATTTGGCGCTGCGCCCGACCCGCGGTCTGGTCCACCTTCTCGGCCGCGATATTTCGCTGACGCCGCGATCGGAGTTGCCCGAACTGCGCCGCCAAATTGGCGTTGTCTTTCAAGAATTCCGGTTGATCGATCATTTGAGCGCCGTCGAAAACGTCGCCTTGCCGTTGCGCGTCGCCAATATCAAACAAAGCACCATCGACGACCACGTTCGAGAATTGCTCAGTTGGGTGGGTTTGGGCGACCATTTGGATGCGAAACCGCCCACATTGTCCGGTGGACAGCAACAGCGTGTGGCTATCGCCCGGGCGATCATCAATCGACCGCGATTATTGCTTGCCGACGAACCGACGGGAAATGTCGACGATCATATTGCATTGCGGTTGATGTATTTGTTTGAAGAGCTCAACAAAACGGGCACGACGATCATCATCGCCACCCATAACGAAGCGTTGTTACAAAAATTCAGCCACCCCTTGCTTCGGCTGAACGACGGCCAGATTGATGCCGTTGCGGCCCGTTCGGACCGTCTGGTGGCGGCCTCATGATCCGATTTCGCGCAGACCTGCCCTTCGAACAAGATCAAGCGACGCGATTCGTGCCCTGGATCGTCGCGTTGATGGTTTTTCTGGGCGCCCTTGCGCTGGCCGCGGCAACCGCTGTTGGCGGCGCCATCGACGGTTGGGATAACAACCTGACCGGCCGTATTACGGTGCAGGTGCCGGCCGACGAAGCGAGCCCGAAAGCACTGTCGCGATTGGTTGATGCTCTGACAGCAACGCCGGGCATTGCGCAGGCCGAAACGTTGAGCGCCGAGGCCACACGTGCCCTGGTCGAACCCTGGCTCGGCACGCTGGACGCGGACCTTGAGCTGCCGCTTCCCGCCGTGATCGACGTTGAAACGGCAGTTGGCGCCGTATTCGACGTTAATCTGCTGGCCGGCCGGCTAGCGAATATTGCGCCGGGCGTCATAGTCGACGATCATCGGGTGTGGCTGGCGCAACTCATTCGCGCGGCGCGCACGGTCGAATTGGTCGCCTTCGCGATACTGGCATTGATCGGATTAACGGCGATCGCTGCGGTTATATTCGCAACGCGCAGCGGTCTCGCTGTGCACGCGGCAATTATCAATCTTTTGCACGTAATGGGCGCCCGCGACGCTTACATCGCCCGGCAGTTTCAAATGCAAGCGATGATGCTGGGAATTCGCGGCGGCATTATCGGCAGCCTCGCCGCGATCGTTGTTCTCGCTGTCCTGACAACCATGAGTGCCGGCATCGACGTGGCCCTATTGCCGTCCGCGCCGCTCTCGCCGGCACAATGGCCCTTGCTGATTATCGTGCCGGTCACCGCAGTCATTATCACCATGGCAACTGCGCGAGTGACTGTTCTGCGCGCGCTGGCTGAAATGCCATGATCTCTCGAAAATGAGACACCGCAGAAAACGACGCCGTTCTCGGCGGCGCGCTGCAAAGCTGGTTATTGTGTTGATTTTGCTGGCTGGCTGGTGGGGTGCCGGTTTTTTGGTATATTTGGACAAAATTCCGCGCGCCCAGACATCGGACGCAAGCGCAGATAAAGCCGACGCCATCGTCGTCTTAACCGGCGGCGGGGGGCGGCTAGATTTGGGCCTTCGCTTGCTTGCGCGCGGTGACGCGGCAATGCTGTTTATCTCCGGGGTGGACCCCGGCATTGACAAATCGACGCTGCTGCAGAATCGGCAGATGGACGGCGCCACCTTGGATTGCTGCATCAAGCTGGGCCATAACGCCGACGACACGTTCGGAAATGCCACCGAAACGGCCCGCTGGATGGTGTCGCAAGGATATACGTCGCTCTACATCGTGACCGCCAATTACCACATGCCGCGCAGCATGGTCGAATTCCGCGCAGCGCTGCCCGAGGCTAAACTTACGCCGCGGGTTGTGCATCCGAACAATGTTCACCTCGAGAACTGGTGGCGCTGGCCCGGAACGATCCAACTTCTGGCGGCCGAATACACGAAATATCTTGCCGCCCGCGCGCGCGCATTGCTGACGCCGTAACCATCGTTGCCGGTGCGTCATCATATGCAAACCATTCGTGCTCTCACATTTACGATTTTGTTTTACGGCTGGACAACGCTTGTCGGCATCGCGGTATTGCCGTTGTTGCTCGGCCCGCCGCCCGCCATGTTGGCATACGGCCGCTTTTGGACCCGGGGAGTTCTCGGTATTCTTCGCGTGACCGCCGGCATAACTCATCAGGTACGTGGCCAGCACCTGTTGCCCGACGGGCCGATGATCCTTGCGGTAAAACATCAATCGGCGTGGGACACCTTGGCGATAAATCTTTTGGTACGCGACCCGGCGATCGTTTTAAAAAGGGAGCTCTTGTCCATTCCGGTATTTGGCTGGTGCCTGTGGCGCGCCCGGCATATCGCCGTCGACCGGCAGGGCGGCAGCGCAGCGCTCAAACGAATGGTGGAACAAACACGTGCACGTGCGGCCGAAGGGCGTCCCATCGTCATCTATCCGGAAGGTACAAGGACCAAACCCGGCACCCGCCACCCCTATCATCCCGGTGTCGCCGCGCTATATGGCGCCCTCGATCTCCCTGTTGTACCGGTTGCGCTCAATTCTGGCTTGTTCTGGCCACGCCGCTCGCTTCAGATGCATCCTGGCACGATCACTGTCGAATATTTGCCGCCGATTGCGCCCGGACACGATCGGCGGCGTTTCATGAGCGAACTCGAAGGTTCCATTGAAGTGACAGCCGAAAAACTCTACGACGAAGCGATACTTCAATATTTTCCTGAAAAATCAGCAGCTCCGGACGACCCGACTCAAGGTTGTGGATAACCTTGTGGAGTTAAACATTTCCACGCCCGGTGCCGAGTATCCGCAGCTAAGACGAAGTAAACGTACTCGATAAATTATGTGGCGGCGCCAATCCGATGGCATGCGCAAAGTTGTGACCTATATAGACGATAGCAACCCCTAATAAACCAACTTGGTGCTATATTTTTCTTATAGTCTGAACGTTAACTATAAATAATATTTCATTTGGATGATGGTCGTGATTCCTATCGCCGAGCACATTTGGGACATCAAATACCGTTTAAAAGACGCCGATGGCGCTCCTGTGGATAAATCTGTCGCAGACACTTGGCACCGGGTCGCCAAAGCATTGGCGGTCGACGAATCCGACAGCGACCATTGGTCGTCGGTTTTCGCCAACGCGCTAACCGATTTCCGATTTCTGCCCGCCGGACGCATTCTTGCCGGCGCCGGAACGGAACGGAATGTCACGCTGTTTAACTGCTTTGTCATGGGAACGATTCCCGATGACATGGGGGGCATTTTCGAGCATTTGCGCGAGGCGGCGCTCACCATGCAATACGGTGGCGGGATCGGTTACGACTTCTCCACGTTGCGGCCAAAAGGCGCGCTGGTAGCGGGAGTGGGTGCGGATGCTTCCGGACCGATCAGTTTCATGGATGTCTGGGACGCCATGTGCCGCACCATCATGTCGGCGGGTCATCGGCGCGGCGCGATGATGGCGACGCTGCGCTGCGACCACCCGGATATCGAGGAATTCATAAACGCCAAGCAGACGGCAGGGCGTCTCGCCATGTTCAATTTGTCGGTGCTGGCGACCGACGCGTTCATGGACGCGGTTCGCGATGACCAACCGTGGCCGCTGACGTTCGATGGCGTTACCTACAAAACCCTTGCGGCGCGCGACCTGTGGCAGCAGATCATGCAGGCCACTTACGCCTACGCCGAACCGGGGGTCCTGTTCATCGACCGCATAAACGCGCTGAACAGTCTCAATTACTGCGAAACCATATTTTCGACCAACCCCTGTGGCGAGCAACCCTTGCCGCCCTATGGCGCGTGTCTGCTGGGATCGGTAAATCTCGCCGCCCTGGTCGAAGCACCGTTCTCCGCCGAAGCTCATATCGACTCGCAAGCTCTTGCCGATTTGGTGCGCACCGCGGTGCGGATGCTCGACAACGCCATCGACGTATCGCGTTTTTCCTTACCGCAGCAGCAACACGAAGCAATCGCCAAGCGACGCATCGGCCTCGGCGTAACCGGGCTGGCCGACGCGCTGATCATGTGTGGCCTGCGGTATGGCAGCGATGAGGCGGTTTCGCAAACCGGGGACTGGCTGCGCATTCTGGTACGCGAGGCCTATCTGGCGTCTGCTCATCTGGCGGCGGAGAAGGGTCCCTTCCCGCTGTTCGAACGCGATGCCTATCTCGCCAGTCCCTTTGTCGCCGATCTCGACGACGATGTCCGTGAGGCGATCGGAAAACATGGCCTTCGCAACGGCCTGCTCACATCGATCGCGCCCACCGGAACGATATCGCTGTTGGCCGGTAACGTGTCGTCGGGCATCGAGCCGGTCTACAGCTTCGAACACACCCGTCACATTCTGCAACCGGACGGCAGCCGCAATTCCGTCGAAATCGCCGACTACGCCTACCGTATTTTCCGCGACAGCTTCGGCAACAGCGCGCTGCCGGACGCCTTCGTCGATACCGGCCAGCTCAACCCGCGCGATCATCTGGCGATGCAGGCGGTGGCGCAGAAATATATCGACAGCTCGATATCGAAAACCATCAACTGCCCGGAAGACATTCCGTTCGACGACTTCCAGGCAATCTACCGGCTCGCCTACGAAACCGGCTGCAAAGGCTGTACGACTTATCGGCCCTCGGCGGTGCGCGGTGCGGTATTGGAGCCGCTTGTGTCGGACGCTGATGCGAGCGCGGCAGCGCCAAAAACCACCACGCCCGAGTACGGTGGCGAGTCCGGCGGGGTGGTCTATATGACGCAGCCCCTGGAACGTCCCGAATCATTGCCAGGCAAGACCTACAAGATTCGTTGGCCCGACAGCGATCATGCGATTTACATCACCCTCAACGATATTGTCCGCGCCAACCGTCCGGTTCCTTTCGAAGTGTTTATCAACTCGAAGAACATGGAGCACTATGCCTGGACGGTGGCGCTCACGCGGATGATCAGCGCAGTTTTCCGGCGCGGCGGCGACGTTTCGTTCGTCGTGGAGGAACTTAAGGCGGTGTTCGATCCGCGTGGCGGACAATGGATGGACGGGCACTATGTGCCATCGCTCCTGGCGGCGATCGGCGAAGTGATCGAACAGCACATGGTCGATATTGGCTTTCTGCCGGAATCGCACGAAGAGCGCCAACGCGTTCTCCACGAGTTCTCCAAAGCTGTCGGCGACCCGCAAGTGCATATCAGCCCGCGTGCTGGCCGCGCCTGCCCGAAGTGCGGAGAATTCGCCTTGATCCGCCAGGAAAACTGCGACGTCTGCACCGCGTGCGACTATTCCAAATGTAGCTGAGCTGGCGCCACCAACTGCTGTAAGCGCCGAAACGGAGCCGTATCGATACCTAAATCTTCCAAGTGGTCCACGGTATTACGCAGATAATCGACATTATTGCCGCTACGGCCATTGCTGTTTCTGATGTAGCTGGCCGCCTGATCGGGCGGCAGTTTACCGGCATACTGTACATGGTTGTGGGCGGCGGTGTAGGTGTGGGCTCGCACCGTTTGGCCATCGATCCGCACCGTTACCCAACGCGGCGTATAGACCCTGGTCACCATCTCGCGGCGAACAAGATACTTGACGACGGTTTCAGCGTCGGCCGCCCGCACCCGGTAGGCAGCCCCCTTGCAACTGCCGCCATTGTCCAGCCCCAACACCAGGCCCGGCTGCTCGCGCGTACCGCGATGGACGTGGGAATAGATGCAAAAGGCGCGGTGAAACCCATGAACGACGCCGAAATGCCGTTCCAGGTGTGGAAAGCCGGGCCGCCACATCAGCGAGCCGTAGCCAAACACCCAAAGATCGTCCTGGCTGCCATGCGACGCCATGACCGCGCGCACGGTTTTGGCCAACTCTTCCTCGGTCAGCTCATACTGATCGGTGAGGTGGCGTAGATCGGGCTGGGATTGAACCATGCCGGCCAGATACTGGTCTGAGCTCGCGCATGCAATAGGCAAACGCTACGGCTCGACCGAGTCGCGCCGCTGCGTATATATGGATTTCGCCACAGTCCTTAGGGAGCGATCGACCGAATGCGCCGTCGTATCATTGTGATCGCCGGAATTTCTACCGTCGCGGTTGCCATCGTGGTTACCGCTGCATGGTTCTTTTTCGTCCTCCAGACGCAACGCGCCATCATCCAATGGGCGGAAATCCAACGCGAAAACGGTGTTGATATAACTTGGCAGGACCTGCGGTTTACCGGCTACCCGTTGCGGATCGACGTACAGATCGGCACGCCCCAGATGATCGTTCGCCAGCGCAATCGCCGGGTCATCTGGGAACCATCGTTGCTAACCTTCAAATTATCTTCGATCACCCCCCATGTAATCGATTTCGTTAGCCCTGGCGCGCATGATCTGCAATTCGCTTCCGACAACGCGGCATGGTCGGCAGTCATCGAGGCCGAAACCCTGGAGGGACAAGCGAAATTTCCACCCGACGGCTACCAGCGGATCGAGCAACTCGTCGGTCAGTTCGCTGGTGTACGCGTGACGCCCTTTGCCTGGGTCGATCCGGTGACTATCGAGCAAGGCAATTTCGAAGCCACTTTACGCGCCGCAACCCCGATCGATCCCGATGCCGTTCATCCTCGGGGGAATTCGTTCGAGTTCGCTTTGGCGGCGCGCGATATCGGCCTGCCCAAGGACTTGCTGGACGGCTACGCCTTGGCAGCCCTGGGTCCCCTGATCAGCGAGTTTTCAACTGAAGTTCTGGTCAAAGGCGAGTTGGCAATCGGATCGGCCGACATTGACACCCTCACCGCTTGGCGCGACGGCGGCGGTACGGTGGAAATCACCTCGATCGAGTTGCAGTGGGGTCCGCTTCGCATCACCGCCGACGGCACTCTGGCGCTCGATGGCGATCTCCAACCCGTCGGTTCCTTCGCGACACGAATCGCCGGTCTCCAGCAATTCATATCGGCAATGGAAACTGGCGGTGTCCTGTCGCCAAGCGACGCCGCAATCGCGCGAATCACCTTGGCAGTTCTGACCCGGCCGGCGGAGGATGGCGGCCCGAACAGGGCCGAAATCCCGATTACTTTGCAGAGTAGAATCCTGCGGCTGGGACCGGTCGCGCTGATCGAATTACCGCCAATTGTCTGGGAATGACCAGCCACCGGCGAAGGGTGCGGCCTATTCCTTCGCCTCGTCGTCGCCATTTTCGGTGTATTGGAACCGGCCGGCTTGACGCGCTTCGACGACACCCCGGCGAATGTCACGGGTGCGCGTGAACAACTGTTCAAGTTGGTCGCCGTCTTCCCAGCGAATCGCCCGCTGCAACGCGGTTAGATCCTCACTGAAGCGGCCGAGCATTTCCAGCACGGCCTCCTTGTTGGTCAAGAACACGTCGCGCCACATCACCGGATTGGATCCGGCGATGCGGGTGAAATCTCGAAACCCGCCAGCGGAATATTTGATCACTTCGGCGGTGGTGACGACGTCGTCGCCCTTGCGTTCGCCTTGCAACTGGCTCTCGAGATCGGCCGCCGTGGCGACGATCGTATAGGCGATCAAATGGGGCAGATGACTGGTGATCGCCAAGACCCGGTCGTGGTGGGACGCTTCCATGATTTCGACATCGCTGCCAACCTGGCGCCACATCTCGGCGACCCGCGCAACCGCCTTTTCGTCGGTGCCCTTCTCCGGGGTTAGAATCGCCCAGCGATCCCTGAACAAGTCGGCAAATCCCGCTTCCGGGCCCGAATGTTCGGTACCGGCGACCGGATGGCCCGGTACCAAATGGACGCCGGCGGGAAGCACGGGTTTGACCGCACGAAAAACCTCTGCCTTGACCGACCCCACGTCGGTCACGATCGCACCGGCGGCAAGGTGCGGGCTCATCGCCGTCGCGGTAGCGCGATAAACGCCGACGGGGACGGCCAAGACCACCAGATCGGCGCCGGCGACCGCCTCATCTAGCGCCGCGTGGACGCTATCGGCGAAACCGAGTTTTTCGGCGGTCGCGCGCACGCCGGCGTCGATGTCATGGGCGGCGACATGGCCGGCAAGACCGCCAGCTTTGAGCGCGCGGGCAAGCGACGACCCGATCAGGCCAATGCCGATGATCGTCACACGTTCGAATAGCGGAGTGTCAGTCATTTTTTTTCCAAGAACTCTTTGAGCGCATCGAGCACAGTCGTCATTTCCTCGCGCGTGCCGATCGACATGCGCACCCAATCGGGCAGTCCATAACCGCCGACACGACGGGTTACGATGCCCTTACTAAAGAGATGTTGGTAAGCCGATTCCGCGTCCTTGGGCGTCTCGGGATCGAAATGGACGATCACGAAGTTGGCGGCCGACGGATTAACCGTCAGACCCAACGCAGCAACCTGGTCGGCGAACCAAGGCAAAACCTCGCTATTGTGGCGGCGCGCGTTCTCGGTGTGGTCACGGTCGGCGAGCGCCGCGATTGCACCGGCGATGGCCGGTGCGTTGACGTTGAACGGCGGCCGGATGCGATCGAGAATCCCGATGATGTCGCGCGGCCCGTAGGCCCATCCGACACGCAAGCTAGCGAGCGCATAAATTTTTGAAAACGTCCGGGTCATCACGACATTTTCGTGCGCGCGCGCCAGCTCCACGCCGGGCTCGTAGTCCGCTTGGGTGACATATTCCGCATAGGCCGCGTCGATCACCAACAGCACTTCACCAGGCAACCCGGCGTGCAGGCGCGCAAGTTCGTCCCGGGTCACGAAAGTGCCGGTCGGATTGTTGGGGTTGGCGAGAAATACGATTCGGGTACGCTCGTTGACCCTGTCGAGAAGCGCGTCGACATCGGCGGTTAAATTCACCTCCGGGGCCGCTACCGGCATCGCGCCAACGGCGTGGGCGGCTATCGGATACATCTGGAACCCGTGCGCGCTATAGACGACTTCGTCGCCGACACCGGCAAAAGCCAGCGCGATCAGGTCGATGATTTGGTCGGACCCGGTGCCGCAAATGATCCGTTCAGGCTCGAGGCCGTAATGCGCGGCCAAGGCCTGGCGCAACGATCTGGCATCGATCTCCGGATAGCGGCGGAGATTGGCGGCGGCATTGGCGTAGGCCTCGCGCGCGCGCGCGCTCGCCTCGAACGCACTTTCGTTCGAGCTGATGTTGATGAGTTGGCCCCCGTCTGCCTTGGCCTCGCTGCCGACATACGGTGTAACCCTCAGAACGCCTTCTTTCGCTTGTGGTCGCGCCACCTCTTTCGTGCTCCTTGTCCGCACCGGCGGTCAGCCGTTTTCGCCCATCGGCGCGGCGTACACACCAACCTGCCACACGGTCATCGCGGGTAAAGCCTGCCGCACATTGCTCAGCCGCGGGTCATCTAACGCCACGTGTCCGGCAAGGTCTGCCATGTGCAGATGCGTTCCCGGCCGGCCCGGGTCGTCATACGAGACCGTATGCGCGGGATCAAACCCGTTCTCTGCAAGGACCTCACAAACACGGTCGCGGCTGATGGGCTCGCCACATTCCAGCACAACCAGGCTACGGTCGTCGCCTGACGGTTCCGCTTGACCGCGAGCGATAATAAAAGCGCTCAATTCCCCGCCACCTTCACTCAGGACGAACGGCACGTCGGCGACGACCTGGATCGCCGCATCGCCTGTGCGGCCGTATAGCAAGGGCCACCATGGCGCCTTGTCGTCCTGGCGCGGTACCGGAACCAGTCCAACCGACGCTTCGCCGCTGGCGACGGCGGTGACAACCTGCGCCGGCGTCGAAACCGGCACCACTGCGGCACCAGCGCCGAAGCGTCCGCGCGCCAGCCGGTCGCCCGCCACAACGTCGCCGATCGGGCAATAGGCGACCGTCAGGCCACCCTGGATGAGCGTGGAAGCCGCTATGACCTCCCGCCAAATACGCACCACGGCAGAAACCGACAAATTGCCGTCATTGCGCGCCAGCAATCGCCGTAACAACACGGCTTCGCGCGCCGGCCGGAAGACAGCGACCTGCTCGCTGTTCTTCAGCACGCCGATATCGGCCACCAACGCCGCGCGCCGCATCAATAAATCGTGCAGCGCGTCGTCGACGGTATCAATCTCGCGACGAAGCGCATCGAGGCTTTGGGACGCGTCGTTCATCTTTAGTTTCTTCCCGGGAAATCGGCCACTTTGTAGTGCGGCGGCGGCGTTTTGGCAAAGAAAACGTTGACTCCTGCGCGCCGCCCAACCTAGAGCAGGTTCCAGATATATGTTCGGCCGCATTGGCCGTTGATACTGAGGACAAAATACAAACCGCGCTCGCCCATGACTGTCGTTTCCAAATCTGGCGCCACGACGACAGGTTCGATCGCCGTCGAACCAGTGGTCACCGGTCTGCCCGGGCACACTATCGTGCTGGGCGACACAGTACCCCTTGCACTTGTCTCGGGCCAACGCCTCGGTCCTTTTACCGTCGCCTACCAGACCTACGGCAGCCTGAATGCCAACCGATCGAATGCGATCCTGGTCTGCCATGCGCTAAGCGGCGATCAGTTCGCCATCGATCCGCATCCGATAACCGGTAAACCGGGATGGTGGGAGACAGTGATCGGATCCGGACTGCCGATCGACATCGACCGCTATTTCGTCATCTGCATCAATGTACTAGGCGGGTGTATGGGAACCGCCGGGCCGAAGGATATCAATCCGCAAACCGGCAAGCGGTTCGGATTGGACTTTCCCATTATTACCATCACCGACATGGTCGCCGCGCAGAAACTGGTGATCGATCATCTCGGCATCGACAAACTATTCTGTGTGACCGGCGGCTCCATGGGCGCCATGCAGGTGCTGGAGTGGGCGTCGCGATACCCCCAACGTGTATTCTGCGCCATTCCAATTGCCGGCGCGGCACGCCATTCGGCGCAAAATATTGCCTTCCACGAAGTCGGTCGCCAGGCGATCATGGCCGATCCCAACTGGCACGGCGGTAACTACTACGACCATGCGGAGCAGCCCCACCGTGGCCTCGCAGTGGCGCGCATGGCCGCGCACATCACCTATCTTTCGGATTCGGCGCTGCACCAGAAATTTGGCCGGGAACTGCAGGACCGCACCGATGTCAGCTACGGCTTCGACGCCGATTTCCAGATCGAGAGCTATTTGCGTCACCAGGGGAGCACGTTCGTCGAACGGTTCGACGCCAACTCGTACCTCTATATGACCCGCGCGATGGACTATTTCGATCTGGCGGCCGAACATGAAGCTATCCTCGCCAACGCCTTCGAGGATAGCCAGGTTCGGTTTTGCCTGATCAGTTTTACGTCGGACTGGTTGTTTCCAACCACGGAATCACGGCAAATCGTTCACGCCCTCAACGCGGTTGCCGCGTCGGTCAGTTTCGTCGAAATCGAAACCGACGCCGGACACGATGCGTTCTTGCTCGACGAGCCGGAGTTTTTCGGCATTTTGTCGGGCTTCCTCGCCGGCGCCGCGGAACTGCGCGGCTTGGACGGCGACGCGTCCGGCCGCACTGGACGAGAGACGTCATGAACCGGATCCAATCGTCTCCGCAAATTCAGAACCGGATCGACCTGCAGCGCGTTGCCGATATGATCGAGCCCGGCAGCCGTGTCCTCGATGTCGGCTGCGGCGACGGTGCGTTGTTAGATTATCTTGTCCACTTCAAACAGGTCGACGGTCGTGGCATCGAACTCAGCCAAGAGGGCGTCAACCGGTCGGTCAGCCTCGGTCTAGCGGTCGTTCAAGGCGATGCGGAAATCGATTTGCAACACTACCCGTCCGATGCCTTCGACTATGTGATTCTGTCGCAGACCCTGCAGTCGATCTACGATGTCCGGGGCACCTTGCGCGAGCTATTGCGGATCAGCCGCCACGCGATCGTCAGTTTTCCCAATCTCGGCTATTGGCGCGTGCGCTTCGACTTGTTGGTGCGGGGCCGCAGCCCGATGTCGGAAAAATTGCCGTATATTTGGTGCGATTCGCCCAATATACGATTTTGTACGCTGACCGACTTCGTCACCCTGGCCGGCGAAATGGGCTTTGTAATTGACCGGATTATCAGCATCGACCATTCGGGCCGGGCAATGCCGCGCGATACGGTCGGCCGGTGGACCAACTGGTTAGCTGAAGAAGCTATTTATCTGTTGAGCCGCGAGGTATCACCTGATTCTGCGTCGCAGGGGTCCGCGGAAGCGCCGCTCCCTGCGGAACAGTGACGTAACCGCGCCGACGTTGGCGCTCACCGGTTGTGGTGCCGGCATAGATTTGTTTCGCCGCCTCGACCATGACGACTCCGCCGAGCACCCGAAACCAACGAGACCCCAATTTTTCCCAGGCCGGCGCCGCCGCCAGCCAGAAGCGCCGGCGGGTCGGCGGCAGAAATAATGCGCGGGTGCCATGGACCGGTGTGAACATCGCTTGCCGAAGCGTTCGATTTAACTGATCGAGCGAGTAGGGATGGCCGTGTCCAAACGGCGTATCGTCGGCGTGCGCCCAAGTACCGCGCCGGTTCGGCGCGACAACCAGCAAACGTCCGCCGTCGGCCAGCACACGCCAGAGTTCGCGTAACAAACCGTTCACTTGCTCAGTGTATTCCAGGCCGTGGACGAGCAAAATTCGATCCATCGAGAGATCGGGAAACGGCAGCGCGCCTTCGTCCGCCAGGCACACAGCGTTGCGCGCACCGCCGTCCGGTGCCGACCACGCGAGCACACCCATCCGCGCCGGCATGACCGCCGTCACGTGTGAAGCTTCATCGCAAAACGGCAGCATATAGGGGGTCGCAAACCCAATGCCCAACACATTCATGCCGGTTGTGTCGGACCAATAGGTTCGGATTTGGCGACGCACCAGCCGGCACGTCACCTGGCCCAGGCTCGACGCATAGAAATCCCGAAGATCGACAACATCTGGCCACATGGCGCCAACTTACCACAGTGGTCCGGTAATGGCGCAGCGATGACGGAACAGCGCCAGTGACCTATAGTTGGCGCGACCGACGATGAAACGCCGGATAGCACATCAGCGGAGATCGGAGACATGAAACTCTTTTATTCCGTACCGTCGCCTTATGCGCGTAAAGCCCGCATGGTCCTGATCGAGGCGCGGCTTGAGGGCCAAGTCGAGACCGAAGCGATCGACCCGTGGGCCGACCCGCCGGGATTTCGTGACAACAATCCCCTGGGCAAGGTCCCCACACTTGTCCGCGACGATGGCCCGACGGTGTTTCAGTCGAACGCGGTGTGCGAATACCTGAACGCTGTGGGGAGTGCACATCTCTATCCCGACGACGGCCCAAGCCGATGGACTGCGTTACGCCAGCTCGCCCTGTCCGACGGCATCCTCGATGCATCGGTCACCGTGCGCATGGAATTGACGTTTCACGAGCCCGACCAGATTTCCCAGAAATTGGTCGAGCGCCAGGAATTGTCGGTGGCGCGGGCGCTCGACACGTTGGAAAGCGAAGCGGAGGCGCTCGGCGGCCCGGTTACGATCGGTCAGATCGCCGTCGCCTGCGCACTCAGCTATCGCGATTTCCGATTCACCGATGTCGATTGGCGCTCAGCGCAACCCAAGCTTACCGACTGGTTTGCGGCGTTCGCCGATCGCCCTTCGATGACCGCAACCAAGCCCACAAGTTGACCCAGTGGGCGTCATGCAAACCCTCTCGGCCGCACAAATTATCGACCTGCTGTCCCTGAAGCCCCACCCCGAAGGCGGCCACTTCGTCGAAACATTTCGCGACACCACCCAGTCCAGCGGCGACACGCGCAGCGCTTGCACCGCAATTTACTATCTGCTGCAGGCCGGTGAAATGTCAGCGTGGCACAGGGTCACCGATGCCAGCGAAATTTGGCATTGGTATGCCGGCGCGCCGCTGGCGCTGCGCACATCGCCAGACGGTGAGCAAACTGCCGAAGTTCGGCTTGGGCCCGATCTGCCGTCGGGCGAGCGCCCACAAAAAGTTGTCGAGGCCGGCCACTGGCAATCGGCGGAACCGCTCGGCGCATGGACGCTGGTGGGCTGCACGGTGGCGCCGGGGTTCGAATTCGCAAGCTTCGAAATGGCGCCGCCCGGTTGGCAGCCCACTAAAGGCTAAACCTTTTTCCGATTAGTAGAACTGGGCGGTGATTAGGGCATAGGCTGCGAAGCCAATCAAAATCGCGGCGGAAATGCGCGAAACCCATGTTTGGTAACCGCCGTCGAGATAGGGCCGCGCCAGGTTAGCCGTAAATGCCAAGGCAAACCACCAAAGCGCCGAGCCTAAAAACACGCCGGTCACCAGCAG
>JAPUHN010000185.1 GCA_027297685.1 Alphaproteobacteria bacterium
ATCGCCACGTTGGACGCCAAGGCGAAAACTTTGGGTTCGAACGTCGCGCTGTTGCAGACGCGTTTGGACTTCTCGGCGGCCTATGCCAACGAACTACAGGGCGGCGCCGACAAGCTGACCCTGGCCAACATCACCGAAGAAGGTGCCAACCTGGTGGCGTTACAGACACGTCAGCAGTTGGGTATCTCGTCTCTGTCGTTCGCGGGTAACAGCGAGCAGTCAGTTCTGTCACTGTTCCGTTAAGCCGTTTAACGACACGGTCCGCCGGATCTTTTTGAACCGTCCGCTGTACCGGGGCAAGACTACATGGCTATTCCAGCCGTCAATTGCGACCGCTTTTCCTTCGAAAGCGGACATTCGAAGCGCCGTCCGAAAGCCGTAGCTGAACCCACGCCGCCACCTTCTTCTCCGCTACAAATTGACAAATCGCCTCCAGGCCGGTTCATTGTCGCCGATGTCTGGAAGCTCTATCACCACCCTCGCCGAGGGCAAGCTGTACGCGCTGCAGAACGCCTACGAACTCGATGGGCGGATCAGTTCCTATCCCAACAGCGCGCGCGGGTTTAGCGCGTCGAATTGCTATCTGCTGAAGCAGGAAGACGGCGCGCTGTTGCTCGATACGGGTTACGCGGCGCACGAGGGCGCCATCCTGGAGCAGCTCGACGCGCTGCTCGACCCCGAATTGCCGCTGCACCTGTTCCCGATGCGGCTCAACGAATTCATGTCGGTATGCAACGCCATGCCGATCGCCGAACGGTTCAATGTCATCGCGTGTTACGCGCCGTTTCCCGATGTCGCCTGCTGGCTCGATTTCAACTGGGATGGCAGGGACGGCGACACCGCCGCGCCGCTGAGCGTCGAGACGGCCTTGCTCGATCCCAAAGGGCAACTCCAGGTCGGGGCGGGCGGTGCGCGGCCGATCGAGGCGTTCAGTGCGCCAATCCGCCTGATCAACACCAGCTGGATCTACGACGGCGCCACCCGCACGCTATTTTCTTCCGACATGTTCACCCATACGTGGCGCGACAACCCGGACGGCCCCTGGATCGTTGCCGGCAACGACGATGCGACGACGCACGACTGGGTGCGCTCGTTCCTGCTCAACACGCGCTACTGGTGGCTGGAGGGGGCGGCGATCGATCCGTTGCGCCGCGAAGTCGCCGCCGTGTTCGAGCGCTACGACATCGAGACCATCGCGCCCGGCTATGGCTGCATCCTGCAGGGCCGCGATCTTGTCGAGCGCGAATTCACCGTGCTCGACGATGTTTTACGCAGCCTCGATAAGTCGAAGGCGACGACGCAATACATCGCCCGCGGCATGGAGCGATAGGGTCATGGCAACCAAGAACTCACTGCCCCGCGAATTGGCCCCTGGCGTCTTCTGGCTGGGCGACTGCCTGGAGCAACCGTTCCGTGGCAAGGTCTACCATTCCTACAACGCGGCGTTCCTGATCATCGGCACGAGCGCGTCGATGCTGGTCGAGACCGGCCACCCGAAAGATTTCCCCGTCATCGAGGCGCAGATGGCCGATGTTCTGGCGCGCGGTGGCCCGCCGCTCAGGCATTTATTCATCACCCACCAGGAAACGCCGCACTCGGGCGGCCTGGGCCGGGTCCTGCGCCGCTATCCCGATCTGACGATCCACGGCGATATAAGCGACTACCATCTGGCGTTTCCCGAGCACGTGCACCTGCTTCGACCCATGGAAGTCGGCGATGCGATCGATCTTGGCGGCCGCCAGTTCGTCGCTGTCGAACCGGTCATCCGCGATCTGCGCACAAGTCTGTGGGGCTTCGATACCGGCCAGCGGGTGCTGTTTCCCGGCGATGGTTTCGCCTACAGCCACTATCACTGGGACGGCCATTGCGGAAAGGTCGCCGAAGAAGCGGAATCGCTCGATCTGGTCGACGTCTCGGCGGTGTTTGCCGAGCGGGCTCTGTACTGGACCATGTTCGCCGATATGGACATCTACGCCGACCGGCTCGAGCGGTTGCTCGCCGAGCTCGAGGTCGCGGTGATCGCGCCGACCCACGGCCTGCCGATCCTCGACCTTGCAGTGACCGTGCCGAAAGTTATGGAGGGGCTGCTGGCCGGCAGCGACTTGGTGCTGTCGCAAGAGGCGACCGCGACCATGGTGCGTGAAGAGACGCCGATCCATTAAGGCTGGTGGAGCGCAAATACATTCTTCCTGTGGGAGAGGGCAAAATGATCGGCTGCGCGACGTGATTCTATCTATATGGAAAACACGCTAGACTGAGGTGAACTTGTTAATTGGCCATAGAAACCGGCTGTAGGGGAGAGTAAAAAAGATGCCGATCGCTCAGGTACACGGCCTCAATATCAATTACGAAGTCATCGGCGATGACGGGCTGTGGGTGACGCTGATCACCGGCGGACGGCGTGGCTATGCCGAGTTCGTCCCGCTGGCCCGCAAGATCGCCGCCGAGGGCTACCGTGTCTTAATGCACGACCGGCGCAATACGGGGGCGTCGGATATATCGTTCGATGGCGAGGATGTCGAAGAGGCGACCTGGGCCGACGATCTGCACGAACTGCTCTCCCAGCTCGACGCCCTGCCGGCGTTTATCGGCGGCGCCTCGTCGGGCGCGCGCACGGCGATCCTGTTTGGTCTGCGCCACCCGCAAGCGGCGCGCGGGTTGTTGTTGTTCCGGGTTACCGGCGGAGCGTTTGCCGCCGAACGCCTGCCCGAGAACTACTACAACCAGTTCATCCGTATGGCCGAGGCGGGCGGCATGGCCGCGATTTGCGCCGACGAACAATATGCCGAGCGCATCGCCGCCAATCCGGCCAATGGCGACAAGCTGGCGAACATGGACCCGCAGGACTTCATCGCCGCATTGACGCGCTGGCGCGACCTGTTCGTCGCCGGTAAGGATTTGCCGGTGTTCGGCGTTAGCGAAACGGAACTCAACTCGATGAAAATGCCGGTGACCATCATCCCCGGTAACGACAAGACCCACGATTCGACCGCCGGCCGGATTGTCCACGAGATGATCCCCGGCAGCGAGTTGCACCAATTGCCGATCGAGGATCAGGACTTACCGCTGGTGCCGTTCGAGGACTGGGCGCCGCACGAGCCCGAGATCACCCGTGTGTTCACCGGCTTCATGGGCCGCCACGCCGGGTAAAGCGAGACGCTCCCTGCGGGCTTTAAGCGGCGTCGGCCTTGCGCGCGGCAGCGGCGTCTTTCTTGGCCCAGTAGTCGGGGGATTGTTTGGACGCGGCGTGCGCCTCGGGCGTTTCCGATCCCGGTCGCATGGACGCATCGGTGCCAGCCAGCACTTGGTGGTGGTCGATGTTCAAGGTGCGCAGCCAGCGCTGCTGACCCATGGTGATGGCGACGAAGTATCCCAACTCTACGATTTCCGGCTCGCTGAAGTGTTCGTTCAACGCTGCCCACAGGGCATCGTCGGTCGCCAGGTCCCAAACGATGGCTTCAGTGTAGCGTAGGGCCGCTTTTTGGCGGTTGTCATAGCGGGTCGATTTTTCGAAGTTCAGCAGATCGAAATAATCGTCTTCGATCAAACCCTTGTTCGCCGACTGGATCGAGCGTTGATTGCCGCAGAATTCGCATTTCACCGAGTGCGAGACGTAGACGCGGCACAATTCCTTGATCGTGTGTTCGCACACACCATTGTGGAAAACCTCGCGCCAGGTGTTGGCGAACGACCAAAACGTGGCCGGCACATGGGCGCGGATAGCCTGGCTTTCCGGACGCGGTGTGCCAACAGTGCGGCAGCGCTCAAATTCCGCCAGCATGTCCGGATCGTCGATAGTGGCCGGATCGACATAGCTAATGCGTTGTTTCGTCATGGCGTGAGCCTTCTCTTTGTCACGTGGCATGTTTGGCTGATATCTTTGGGCAAGTGCCCCGGCGCCGTCAACCAGGCGGGCCCGGTGAAGAGCCGACGCGATCCTTCTCTAGCCGTCGAGTTCCTTGTAGTGGCGGAAAATACCGTCCTCGTTGAACGGTATGCGCCGGTCCGAAGCGGCATAGGCGAGGATGCGGGGACGTTCGGCGACCCGCCCGTGCAGCGCCGCCACCTGCGGATAATTGGGCTCGATTCGCGCCATGGCGTTGGGGAACGCATAGCGTAGGCCCTCGACGATCTGAAACAGCGAAAGATCGGGGTAGCTAAGCCGCGCGCCGACCAGGTGTTCGGCCCCCGACGGGTTCTGCGTCAGCACCCGCTCCATATAGCCGAGAAATTTGGGCAGGCGCGCGGGCACGAAATCGGTGGCGCGGCGGCGCGCTTCCTTGCGTTGGTCCTCGTAGTAAAGGCTTTTCGCCAGCGGGTGGTGGACGTCGTGAACCTCGACCAGGAAATCTTCGATGGTGAGCTGAAGCTGGTGGGTCCACATGCGGCCGTCTTCGCCCGCCGGCGCCAATTTATGGCGGGCGCCGAGGAACATCAAAATATTCGCGGTCTGGGCGATCACCCGTTTGCCGGCTTTTAGGATCGGCGGGGCAAACGGTGGATGGTCGATATCCTCGCCATCCAGCAATTCCAACATCGCCGGGACGCCGCCACTGGCCCTTTTGGGCGTGCGAACCACGTCGATATAATCGGCGGCGGCCTCTTCGAGCGCCAGGCGGATAAATTCGCCGCGGCCCTGAATGCTCGGCCAGTAATAAAGTTCGTATTGCACAACTAGCTCTCCCGGTCGGGTCATTGCGGCAAAATGATATACGCGCGCTCACGGGTTGGAAACGGCGGGTGATACACGTTAGAAGACCTCTTCATAGACACAGCACCAAAGACTGTGCCGGTCGACGACAGTCCGCCGGCGACACGGGAGGATGGAATGAAGCTGCTGTATTTCGATGATTTTAGGCTGGGCGTCCTGCGTGGCGACGAGGTGGTGGACGTATCGGCGGAGGTGCAAGACATTCCGCACACGGGGCCAGGTGACCTGATGAACGGCCTGATCGAGCATTTCGACAATTATCGCGAGCGCCTCGAAGCCGCTGCCGCCGCCGGACCGAGGATTTCGGTCGCCGACGTGCGCATTCGCTCGCCGCTGCCCCGGCCGGGCAACATAGACGCCATGGCGGTCAACTATATGGAGGACGGCACCCTGCCCGCGCCGGCCCCCATCAACGCCTTTCACAAAGCGACCAATTCCGTGATCGGTCCCGGCGACGATATGGTGCTGCCCGATATTCCCGCGAGCATTTTCGAGGGCGAGGCCGAGCTCGGCGTCGTCATCGGCAAACGGGCGAGCTGGGTGAGCGAGGCCGAGGCGATGGATTATGTGTTCGGCTACGTCAATTTCGTCGATGGCTCGGCGCGCGGCATGCCGCCCGACACCAATGTGTTCCATCAGATGAAGTCGCGCGATACCTTCGCGCCGATCGGCCCCTATCTGGTGACCGCCGACGAGATCGACGATCCGCAGAAGCTGCAGATCCAACTCTGGGTCAACGGCGACCTGATGCAGAATTTCAACTCCGACGACATGGCCCACAGCATTGCCCGCTGCATCGAATGGCTGAGTTCGATTCATGCCCTGGACCCGGGCGATATCATCGCCAGCGGTACCAACCATCGCGGCCTCAACCCGTTCCAAGACGGCGACGTGGTCGAATTGGAGATCGAGGGAATGGGCCGGTTGACCTTCAACATCAGGGACGATCTCAAGCGTACCTGGGCGCGTATCACCCGCTTCGAGCATGCCGAAAGCGGGCTCGAAGGCCGCTTCACGCCGCAACTGACTGGGAAATACGCGCCGGACAGTTGACCCGGAAATGCGAACGGTAGAAACCGGGCTAAGGTAGGTGCGCTTGACGGCTGGCGGTGCGTACCTGCGCTTAACACAAAAGGGTGTCGACCGATGGCTCCGTTGTCTCCGGCGGGTTCGAATACGATCCGCGGAATCCTGAGCATGATCGCGGGTGGCGCCGCGTTGACCATGAGTGACGCCGCCACCAAGTGGCTGACCGCGTCTTTGCCGATCGGTGAAATTCTGTTTGTCCGCGCGCTTTTCGTTTCGGTCGCGATCTGGTTGATCGTGTGGCGCAGCGGCACCGCCGGCGGGTTGCGTGTTGCCAGCTTGCGCAACCAGGGAATCCGCGCGTTGCTGGCGGTTTGCTCGACTTTCTTAATCGTTGCCTCGCTGTCTCGACTGCCGCTGAGCGAAGTGATCGCGATCTTGTTCGTTGGGCCACTATTCGTTGCAGTACTTGCAGGGCCACTGCTCGGCGAACGGGTCAGCGTACACCGCTGGCTGGCGGTGCTGATCGGTTTCACCGGCATGCTGATCATTGTGCGCCCAGGCAGCAATGCGTTTCAGCTTGCCGCAATCCTGCCGGTCGTCGCGGCGCTGGTGTCGGCGACCCGCGATATCGTGACCCGACGGATCAGCGCCAGCGAATCGTCAACCGCTATATTGTTTTATTCAACGGTCGCGCTGACCTTGGTAGGGCTTGCCACGGCGCCGTTCGGCTGGCAACCGATGGACGTGACCGATCTCGCCATCGCTGTCCTGTCCGGCACCATGTTTGGGCTCGGGCACTATCTCATAATCGAAGGCTACCGCTACGCCGAGGCCAGCGTGGTGTCGCCCTACCGTTATGCAAATCTGATCTGGGCGGTGCTTTTAGGGTTTCTGCTGTGGGGCGAACTGCCGAGCATTTGGGTTCTGGCGGGAACGCCGCTAGTGGTCGGCAGCGGATTCTATATTTTATTGCACGAGAGGTCGCGCCGACGTTCGGAGAATGCGGGCAACGCTTTGTAGAGGTGTGCGGAAAATTCCACACTCCCATTGTCCGCCATAAATTAGTGCGCTAGTGCGTCGTGGAGGACCTGGGCACTGTTTTGAACAAGCCGATGACGCCCAACCAACTGCGCGCCGCCTTGTCACCGGAAAATAATATCCTGGGGTGCTAGGCAAGTAGAGGGCAAAGAACGCATAGGCGTTTGCTCTCGGTAGAATTATGCCTGTGCAACCGTCGTTGGGGTCTGATCCGCGATATCGATCACCTGGCGCACGCGGGCGCCAAGCTCCGCCCGTGTGAACGGTTTTTGAATGAGATCGTAGGTTTCATCGAGTTCGCCGGCCGCCGTATCGATACCTCGCGTGTATCCAGACATCAGAAGCACCCGTACGTCTCGATGCTGCTTCGATACCTCTCGAGCGATTTCCGGTCCCTGCATTCCGCCGGGTAACACCACGTCCGTTAGTAACATATCAACGGTATCGAGCTCGGCGACCGCCGCCACGGCCTCGGGTCCATTGCCGGCGGATACAACCTGATAACCCAACTTGGTGAGCGAACCAACGACCAGCGCGCGAACATCCTCATCGTCTTC
This sequence comes from Alphaproteobacteria bacterium, assembly GCA_027297685.1. GTDB lineage: Bacteria > Pseudomonadota > Alphaproteobacteria > UBA6615 > UBA6615 > JAPUHN01. The sequence goes on from JAPUHN010000185.1 coordinate 7,336, forward strand.
GACGACGAGAATTGTTTCATTGCCACCGTCGATCGGAGCTTTTTCTGGCTGTGGCGCCGGTTTGACTATTGCGGCGCGTTCGGTGATCGGCAGGTATAGTTTTACCGAAGTACCTCTGCCTTGCACGCTGTCGATTGCGACGTGGCCGCCCGACTGCGACACAAAACCGTAAACCATACTCAAACCCAGACCACTGCCGGTGCCGACCGGTTTGGTGGTGAAGAAGGGTTCGAACGCATGATCACGGACGTCCTCTGCCATTCCGGCGCCGGTGTCCGTCACCGTGACCAGAACATACTTTTCTGCATTGTGATCGGAGTGTTGAAAGTCGGGAACTTCGTGCGCTTGGACAACGCTTGTCGCCAGTACAATTTTCCCTTCGTTTGAAACGGCGTCTCGCGCATTGACCACCAAATTCATGATTGCCGATTCAAGATGTGTCGGGTCGATGTGCACAAAAGGAAGATTGTCCGCAATCTCGGTTTGCAAAGATATTGTTGCCGGCATGGTGCGCTGTAGCAACGGCACCATATCGACTATCCGGATGTTTATATCGACGGGTTCCGGGTTGAGGTCTTGCTGGCGCGAAAATGCCAGCAATCTTTGGGTCAGATCGGCACCGCGCTGGGCACTTTTGAGAGCAGTTTGCAGCAGCCGTTCGGCGTCTGGTTCACCCTGGACATACTCCGACAGCAATTCCGCGTTGCCCAGAATAACGGTCAGCAGATTGTTGAAATCATGAGCGATACCACCGGTGAGCTGGCCGACGACCTCCATTTTCTGGGCTTGCTGAAGTTGCGCTTCGGTCTTGCGCTGTCTCGTTACATCCTGATTGATGATGCCGACGCCAATTGGAGCGCCGGAATCGTCACGCACCGGGAAACGGGTCGACATGAACGTGCGATTTTGGCCGTCGGCTGTGATGGTATTTATCTCAACATCCACCACTTTACCCGATTCTAGAACCTCGCGGTCGTGCCGCTCCAAATCGGCAGCGAGTTCCTTGGAAACCACATCCGAGGCCTTTTTACCCAGTACATCGGTGCTGCCCATCCCGGCCCATTCACCGTAGTTTTGGCCAGATGCCAGACGGATACGTAGGTCCATATCCTTCAAAATTAGGCTTCCTGGCATATTTTCGACAATCGCGCGAAGTTGTTCCTCGTTTTCACGCAAGCGTCGGTCGGCCTCTTTTTCCGCTGTGATATCGCGCCACATGACCATGACCGCCGGTTGTCCCTGCCAGACAAACGGGGCGCCGGAGCCCTCACAACGGAAATAAGATCCGTCTAATCGCCGTCGGCGCACCTCGATTACCGGCGTTGCGCTCTGCATGTCCTCGCTCATTTGGGCCCGATTGTTCAACACCAAGTGCACGTCATCGGGGTGAACGAAAGACATCATCGATTCATAAAGCAAATCCGCCTCGCTATCGGCGCCAAACATCTTCACCGCGGCCGGATTGGCGTATACAATTTGATCCTCGACGCGGATCAAGATTGCGTTTGGCGAAAGCTCCGTGATCCGCCGGTAACGACTTTCGCTTTCGCGCAGGCGCTCTTCGGCCTCTATTTGGGTGGTAATGTCACGTCGGGTGATCAACACAGCCGGCTGATCCCGCCAGCTATGGTTAGCCGCCGAACCCTCGGTCATGACATAGGTGCCGTCAAGACGCCGTATGCGCACGCGGGTTAACGGCAAGGACTCGCCGGGGCGTTGGGCCATTGTGGTCTTGTTTTTGTGAATCACGTTGTGGTCGCCCGGATGGAAGAGCGATAGCAGTGACAGTCCCAGCAGGTCTGTCTCGCTCTCGGCCCGAAGCATTTTCACAGCGGCCGGATTTACAAAGACAATTTCGTCTTCAACCCGAACGAATATCGGATCTGGTGAATTTTCGGTGATCAGCCGGTAGCGGTTCTCACTCTCCCCGAGGGCCCGTTCCATCGTCACAAGCTCGGTCAGATCGACGTGCGAAACAACCAGGTTGCCGTTTTTGCTGTAGCGCTGGCGACGCTGAATCCACACGCCGCCTTCGAACTCCGATAATTGTGTTTCGACCTGCTCGGTTCTTTTGGAGTTCGTACGATGTTGCAGCCACTGCTCAATCGAAAGCTTGCCGCTTGCAACGTCGACCGCTTGCAGGGCGCGCTTGATCAATTCCTCCCGCGGCGTGCCGCGGCGAAGCAGGTCTTGGGGAACTTTCATCAGTTCTGCGTATCGCTCGTTCCATGAAAGCAGTCTTTCCTGCTGATCGAACACGGCGTAGGCCTCGGTCGAATCTGTGAGCTCCGACCATGTGTCACGGGCTGTGTTTAATTCGTCGGATAACTGCAGAAGGTCGAATTCGGCCTTCAGGACCGACACTATTTGACCGTGTGCGGTGCGGGCGGAATTCATAATCACGGCGAGCAGCAAAATCGCCAGGAGGCCGAGCGTCACCGACGCCGGGTGGCCGCCTGAGAGCCAAAACAAGATAAACGGACCAAAGCTCAATAGGATGAAGGCGTAGAGGGCGGCGGGTATCGCCGCCAGGGTGCTGACGCCGCCAACAGCTACCGCGGCGACTGCGATCGCGGCAAAGAAATCCAGCGATTCGGGTAAGTAGACAAAACTAAATACGGCGAGTGTTCCCCACAGCGCGCCGGATACGGACTTACAGGCGATAGCCTCTGCCCTAAGCGTGCGCGCATTCATTGCGGGTTCGATGATGCGCTTTAAGCGTTTCCTTTGAGCCAAAGAATACAAGGCAACGACGGTTTGTGCCGCCAACCAGGCGATCAGAATGCCGTTCGGGACGTGATTCCATATGACAACCGTGACGGCAAAGGCGGCCACGATTGCTGCGATTGCACCGATGTGTTGGCGCGACGCGAAGTGCTCAACCAATGCAGCGTCGAATTCGCTCCGACTGGGCGAAGGATCACTTTTTGCTTCACTTGCAACGGTGCTCAGGTCCGACATTCTGCCGCTCTCGAACAGTGTTTACCGAAGGGTAAGTCGCCCCTGGGCCGAGCTGTGCTCATGTTTATCGCAACCATTTTTGTTGGCGATATTCAAGCCATTCACGCAATAGGATCATCCGTTGCCCTTGATCGCAGCGTCAACACACCCTTTTCGAGCAGTCAGTGGGCTCCGGCCAATAAAGCTCGACGCCGCAAACCGGCAGCGCATACAGGGCTATGTGCAGATTAGTAAAACAATCCTTAACAAATAGTAAAATATTAGGGGCTGACATAGATAAGGAATTTTTCATTTGAATGTCAGATGGTTAGCAAGAGACGAAAAAGCAGGCTTCGCGCAAGTATTCAGCGTGAACTCATCGGGTACTTTGTCGCCGGGGCATCTGCGCGTTCGGCTGCCGA
>JAPUHN010000186.1 GCA_027297685.1 Alphaproteobacteria bacterium
AACCAACGGTCGCCCGTGGTGGTGCCGAGGTGGAGCGTGGTGGGGTGTGGGGGTGACGGGTCGTGCCTTCTTGTCTGCTATGCGCACGCGATCATCGGCGTAATCGAGAAACTGTGGTATCCCGGTGTTCCAATGTCGGGCGACTGAAGGCTACAGCGCTGATGGCGGACAAGGACGAGAACCAAAAACGCGAGAACGCGCATCGTCAGACCGAGCGCCGGGACCAGATGGCCTTTCACGGCCTTCGGGCATTGCTCATTCTTAATGGCGGGGGTGCGGTGGCACTCTTGGCATTTTTGCAAGCAATTTGGGACAAGCCGACAGCAGCGAGCTTGGTGCCGTACATCTTAGGCGGGATGATCCCGCTTATTCTTGGCGCTGCGGCTAGCGGGTGGGTTCACTTCATTCGCTACCAAACGATCTCGATGGACTTTGCCGTGGCCGAATCGTCCTCTATCAATAGAGCGCGCATGAAAATTCCTTTGTGCGGCGGGAAGATTTAACCTGCAACGTTGATGCCATTTCTGGCCTGAGATGTTTAATGAAGTTTAAATGGTGGGGTGAATTTCCGAAGGTCAGGGCTGATGCGGGCCTGACCGGTAAGCCCCGGTTTTCTGTACCCACCTGCTGAAACTCAAAACCCACAGAATGTCCATTGTGGGTCAGGAATTGCCGTACTCAGACACCGTCGCGTACGTCCGTTGTGCCTTCAATACCGAAACTTCATTTGCCCCCGGTACCCCGGAGCCCCTTTTTTTTGTGTCATATCCCAGATCGGGATGTATGATCTGGCGGAATTAGAACGATAAGCTTGTCAGAGCTAAAAAATAGGGGAGGAGACGAAATGGACACCGATGATCACACACTTCTCTTTCTGACTACCGATCTCGCCAAGTCCTACGTCGCGAACAATCAGGTTTCGAGCAACCAACTGCCGGACTTGATCAATCAGTTGCACCAGACCTTGGCCAATCTGGACGGCACGGGGGAAGAACAGAACCGTGAACCCGCAGTATCTATACGCAGGTCCGTCAAAAAAGATCAGATCATCTGCCTGGAGTGTGGGAAGAGTTATAAAATGCTTAAACGGCATCTGCGGACTTTCCATGACCTAACCGTGGATGCATACCGTGAGCGATGGAAACTGCCCATCGGTTATCCGATCGTGGCTCCGAATTATGCGGAGCAGCGATCCAAATTGGCCAAGAAAATTGGCTTGGGTAGAAAGCCGGGTACAAAAGTGAAGCGCCGTAAAACGGCGGCGTAAACTGACCGCGCCATCACATGGTGTGCGGCGCGGAATCAAGGCTCCTGTTAGAGGAAAAAAATATGCCTACCGGTACTGTAAAATGGTTTAACCCGGCCAAGGGTTTCGGATTCATCGAGCCGGAAGACGGCTCAAAAGACGCATTCGTCCACATTTCAGCCGTCGAGAAAGCCGGACTGAGTTCGCTTAGCGAAGGGCAGAAGGTCTCCTATGAACTTCAGCCCGGACAGAACGGCAAATCTTCCGCCGAGAACCTGTCCGTCATCGACTAACCACGCAAGGCATCGCCTCCAACTCCCGTTGGGGGCGAGTCCTTCCTCCCTTACCATAGGGTAGACACCGCGCCCAAAGAACGCCGGTGCGGGGAGACGATTCCGGAGTGCTGGCCGAATACGTTCTCGCGCATGAAGGCAGCCAGATGGCGACGAAAGCGATCAACGGAACACGGTCGGGACAGACCCAGGAAGAATCCTCCGACGCGCTGCTGATCGATTCGACCGAGGCATCGGTCAAGAAGCTGCTGGCGCGCGGCAAGGAACGCGGCTTCGTCACCTATGACGAGCTGAATGCCGCGCTGCCGCCTGACGAAGTCTCCTCCGAGCAAATCAAGGATACGATGGCCACGTTGTCCGAGATGAGCATCAATGTGGTCGAGAACGACGACAGCGAGGACTATTCGTCCGACGGCGATTCCGGCGACGCCAAGGCCGCGCCGGCTGCGGCGGCCGATGATGACAAGGATCTGGGCCGCACTGATGACCCCGTACGCATGTATCTGCGCGAGATGGGGTCGGTCGAGCTCTTGTCGCGCGAGGGCGAGATCGCCATCTTCAAGCGCATCGAGGCCGGCCGCGAGAAGATGATCGGGGCGATCTGCGAGAGCCCGCTGACGCTGCGCGCGATGATGAACTGGCGCGATGCGCTGGTCGAGGGCCATATCTTGCTGCGCTACGTGATCGACATCGACGCCACCTACGGCGGCGATTCCAGGGGATCGGCCATTAACGGCGCGGCCGACGGCGATGACGGCGACGAGATCAGCATTTCGCTGGCGGCGGTGGAGGAAGCGCTCAAGCCACACGTGCTCGAGACCTTCGACAGGATCACCTCCACCTACATGAAGGTGCAGCGGCTCCAGGCCAAGCGGCTGGAGGCGATCAAGGGCGGGCCGGAATTCAACCGGCCCTCGGAACGGCGGCTCGAGAAGCTCCGCGCCGAACTGGTCGAGTTGATGGGCGTCGTCCGGCTCAACAATCTGTGCATCGAGCACATGGTGCAGGAGCTCTACGACTGCAACAAGATGCTGATGGAGTACGAGGGCAAGCTGCTGCGTCTGGCCACCAAGTCGCGCATCAAGCGCGAGAGCTTCCTCGAACACTATCTCGAACGCGAAATGGACCCGCGCTGGCTGCAGAGCGTCTCGCATCTCTCGGAGCGCGGCTGGAAACAGTTCGTCGCCAAGAACAAGGACGAGATCAAGGCGCTCAGGAATTCGATCGGCGATCTCGCCATGGATATCGGCCTGCCGATACCCGAGTTCCGCCGCCTGGTCGGTCAGGTGCAGCGGGGCGAGCGCGAGGCGGGCCGGGCCAAGAAGGAAATGGTCGAGGCCAATCTGCGTTCCGTCATCTCCATCGCCAAGAAATATACCAACCGCGGGCTGCAGTTTCTCGACCTCATCCAGGAAGGCAACATCGGCCTGATGAAGGCGGTCGACAAGTTCGAATACCGCCGCGGCTACAAGTTCTTGACCTACGCCACCTGGTGGATCCGCCAGGCGATCACCCGCTCGATCGCCGACCAGGCACACACCATCCGCATCCCGGTGCACA
>JAPUHN010000187.1 GCA_027297685.1 Alphaproteobacteria bacterium
GTGTTGAGCAACGCGTCGCCGAGCGGTTCGCCGACGGCGCGGAACGCGATGGCTTTCAATCGACCCTTGCCGCCGTCCGATAGGATGCACCGCACATGTCCCTTGCCGACCACATCCGCCTTGGCGACGCGTACCGACGGCAAGACGAAGCGCGGCTCGGGATTGCCGGCGCCGAACGGCGCAAGCTGTTGGATCGCCGCGACCAGCGCTGCGGTGGCGCCCGCCAGGCGAACGCTGGCGTCGACGTTCAAGGTCGGGGTCGCCTGCCCTGCCGCCACCGCAGCGCCGATACGCTCGCCGATAAATTCCCTGAGTTCGGAAAGCTTGCCGCGTTCGACGGTCAGCCCCGCCGCCATCTTGTGGCCGCCGCCATTGATCAACAGCCCGACTTGGCGCGCCGCGATCACCGCGCTGCCAAGATCGACGCCGTCGACCGAGCGGCCGGAGCCTTTGCCAATGTCGCCATCGAGGCCGATCACCAAGGCGGGCCGCGCATATTTATCCTTCAACCGGCTGGCGACGATGCCGATGACGCCGGCATGCCAGCCCTCGCCAGCGACGAACACCAAGGGCGCCTCCGAGCCTTCCTCGGCAACGACGGTGAGCGCCTCCTCGAGCACCTCGGCCTCGATGGCCTGGCGTTCAGCGTTGAAGCTGTCGAGCGCTTGAGCCAGTTCGGTGGCCTCGTCCGCATCGCCGGTGGTCAACAGGCGCGCGCCCAACGAGGCTTCGCCGACGCGGCCGCCGGCGTTGACCCGCGGACCGAGGACGAACCCGGCGTGATATTCGCTCGGCTTTTCGTTGACGCGGGCGACGTCGGCCAGCGCCGCCAAGCCGGTATTGCGCCGCCGCGCCATCACCCGCAGGCCTTGGGTCACAAAAGCCCGGTTGAGGCCCTCCAGCTTGACCACATCGCACACCGTGCCCAACGCGACCAGATCGAGCAGGTTCAACAGGTCGGGCTCGCTGCGCCCGTCGGCCCCGTACCACCCGGCCGCGCGCAGGCCCCGGTTGAGCGCCACCGCGAGCAGAAACGATACGCCCACGGCGGCGAGCATGCCGAGCCCGCTTTCGTCGTCGAGACGGTTTGGGTTGATGACGGCAGCCGCCGCGGGCAACCGGGGTTCGGCCACGTGGTGGTCGACGACGATGACGTCTATGCCTGCTTGCGCAGCGTCGTCGAGGGCTTCGAAGGCGGTGATGCCGCAGTCGACGGTGATGACCACCTTGATGCCTTCGGCGCGCAGACGCAGCAGTGCCGGCGCGTTGGGGCCGTAGCCTTCGCGAATGCGGTCGGGAATGTAGATGCGCACCGGGGCGCCAACGGCGGCGAAGAAACGCGCCAGCAGCGCCGACGAGGTCGCGCCGTCGACGTCGTAATCGCCGAATATAGCGATCGGCTCGGACGCTTGCAGTGCGGCGATCAGGCGATCGACTGCCCGGTCCATATCCTTCAAGCAGTTGGGGTCGGGCAGCGCGTCGCGCAGGGTCGGGTTGAGAAAACGCTGCGCGTTGTCGATGTCGACACCGCGTGCGGCGAGCAACCGCCCGACAACTTCAGGCAGATCGAGGCGTTGCGCCAGCATTAGGCCGGCGCGGTCGTCGCTCGCGCGATAGACCCAACGCCGGCCGGTCACCGAGCCGGCGACCTGTATCGCTGGGGCGTTATCGGCGGAGATTGCGGCTTGCGCCACTAGTCGCCGCTTGGCTTGCGGGTAAAGTCGTGCCGGGTAACGATCTCGCGAACCGTGCCGGTCATCGAGCGCATGACGATCGAGTGGGTCTCGGCGCCGTCGGCATCTCTGTGCACGCCCTGCAGCATGGCGCCATCGGTAACGCCGGTGGCCGAGAATATCACATCGCCCGACGCCAGATCGTTGATGCTGTAGACCCGGTCGAAATCCTCGATGCCCATCTTGGCGGCGCGGCCGCGTTCGTCATCGTTACGAAACAGCAGCTTGCCCTGCATTTGTCCGCCGATGCATTGCAGCGCCGCGGCGGCCAATACGCCCTCCGGTGCGCCGCCGCTGCCGAGATACATATCGACTCGGCTGTCGGGCTTCGAGCACTCGATAACGCCGAAGATGTCACCATCCGATATCTGCTGAATGCGAGCGCCGGCTTCGCGGATGGCGGCGATCAACGTTTGGTGGCGTGGCCGGTCGAGTACGCAGACCAGAAGATCCGCCACCTCGACCCCCTTGGCCTCAGCCAGGCGGCTTAAATTATCTGCTGGCGGCGCTTCGAGATCGATCAGATCGTCGGGGAGGCCACCGCCGACGGCGATTTTCTCCATATAAACGTCGGGGGCATTCAGAAAGCCGCCTTCCGGCGCCAGCGCCAGCGTCGCCATGGCATTGGCGTTAGCCTTGGCGGTGATCGTCGTTCCCTCCAGCGGATCGAGTGCGATATCCAGTTTGGGGCCGCCGGCGCCGACTTTCTCGCCGATGAACAGCATCGGCGCTTCGTCGCGCTCGCCCTCGCCGATGACCACGGTGCCATCGATGTTGAGTTTGTTCAGCGCCTTGCGCATCGCCTCGACGGCAGCGTCGTCGGCAGACATTTCATCGCCCCGCCCGGTCCATTTCCAGGCAGCCATGGCCGCTGCTTCGGTGACCCGGACGGCTTCGATGGCCATGTTGCGGTCCATGATTGCCGTGTCGCTGTCAGCCATCGTCAGATCCTCTCCCCATTTGAATCCTTCAATTGCCAGGATTGTTTCCTGAACTGTTGCTACCTACGCCAGGGATTCGATTCGGATCATTGTCGGCGCTTCGACGACGGAATCCAATGTCGCAATTCGGGTTAATGCGCGTTGCATCGCCGCTTCTTCGCATTCGTGCATGTTCAATACAACCGGGACCGCTTCGGTCTCGGAGCGCGCGCGCTGGATCATCGATTCGATCGAGACCGCTTCGTCGCGAAACACTGCCGTGACATCGGCGATGACGCCGGGCCGGTCGCTCACCATGAGGCGCACGTAATAGGCTCCCCAGTGGCGCCCGATCGGCGCTGCGGGCAATGATTGCAGGCTGCCGGCCGATATGCCCAGCGTCGGCGCCCGGTGGTTGCGCGCGATATCGATGATGTCGGCGACCACTGCCGAGGCGGTGGGCCCGGCGCCAGCGCCGAGGCCCTGAAACATGGTGTCGCCGACAAAATCGCCGATCGCGACGACGGCATTGTAGGCGCCTTCGACATGGGCGATGGGAAACCGCTGATCGACCATGCAGGGATAGACCCGCTGCTCGAGGCCGTACTCGGTCCGCCGCGCGCTGCCCAACAGTTTTATCCGGTAACCGAGTTCCTCGGCGTAATCGATATCCAACAGCGAGATTCGCCGGATGCCTTCGGTGTACACGCCGCTGAAGTCGATACGGCTGCCAAACGCGAGGCTCGCCAGCAGCGCCAACTTCTGCCCGGCATCGATGCCGTCGACATCCATGCTCGGTTCCGCCTCGGCATATCCGAGGCGTTGGGCCTCGTCGAGGACATCCTCGAACGACCGGCGTTCCTCACGCATCTTGGTCAGGATGTAGTTGCAGGTACCGTTGAGGATGCCGTAAACGCGGGTGATTTCGTTGCCGGCGAGCCCTTCGCGCAGAGCTTTAACAATCGGAATGCCACCGGCGACCGCGGCTTCGAAATTGAGCACGGCGCCGGCCTGCTCCGCGGCGTCGGCCAGTTCCGATCCATGAACCGCCATCAAAGCTTTGTTCGCCGTCACGATGTGCCGGCCGGCGGCAAGCGCGGCTTCGCAGACGGCTTTCGCCGGTCCGTCTTCGCCGCCAATCAGTTCTACAATGACGTCGGCTTCGGCCTCGTGCGCCATCGCAACCGGATCGTCGAACCAGGTCAGGTTATCCAGCTGCACGCCGCGGTCCTTCGACTTGTCCCTTGCCGAGATGGCGGTGACGGTCAAGGGGCGGCCGGCGCGCGCAGCGAGTAAATCGTCATGTTTGCTGAGGAGGCGGAGCGTACCGGCGCCAACGGTTCCAAGCCCGGCGATGGCAATACGCAAAGGATCTGGCACGATAACGCCCTTAGCTTCGAGACGCCGTCAGCGGCGATACGTTGGCGGCCGACGCGGCCGCTAATATTTGATCGCCCTGGCTCAAAAATTGCCGGATACTACGGACCGCCTGGCGGATGCGCTGCTCGTTTTCGACGAAGGCGAAGCGCACGAATCCCTCGCCGTTTTCACCGAAACCCAGACCCGGCGAAACGGCCACTTTGGCGTGCTCGAGCAGAAGCTTTGAAAATTCGAGACTGCCCAATTCCGTAAACGGTTCGGGGATAGGTGCCCACGCGTACATCGACGCGCTCGGCATCGGCACTTGCCAGCCGGCGCGCGCAAGGCTGTCGATAAGGACGTCGCGGCGTGCCTGATAGATGGCACGGGTCTCGGCCACGCAATCCTGCGGACCATTGAGCGCCGCCGTGGCGGCGACTTGGATCGGTGTGAAAGCACCGTAGTCCAGATAACTTTTGACCCTGGCCAGCGCTGCTATCAAAGTTTCGTTGCCGGCGGCAAACCCGATACGCCATCCAGGCATCGAATAGGTTTTACTGGTTGAAGTGAACTCGACTGATATGTCTCGCGCACCCGGAACTTGCAGCAGCGACGGCGGCGGATTGTCGTCGAAGTAGATTTCCGCGTAGGCCAAATCGGAAAGGATGTAGATACCGTGATGCCGGCAAAAATCAACCACTTCTGCGTAAAAATCGAGATCGGCGACGTAGCCGGTGGGATTGGCTGGATAGCAAATCACCAACGCCACCGGCTTCGGCACGGAGTGCAAGACCGCGCGCTCCAAGGCCGACAATAATTCGCTGTCGGGCTTCACCGGTATGTTGCGAACCGAGCCGTCGGCAATGATAAATCCGAATTGATGGATCGGGTACGAGGGATTGGGAACTAAAATAATATCGCCCGGACTGGTAATCGCCTGCGCCAGGTTGGCCAGCCCCTCTTTCGAGCCGATGGTGACGATTGCTTCGCGTTCGGGGTCGAGCGACACGCCGAATCTACGTTCGTAATAGCCGCACAACGCCCGCCGCAGACCAGGAATGCCGCGTGAATTGGAATACCGGTGGGTTCGGGGATTGCGTACGGTTTCGATCAGCTTCTCGACAATGTGTGGTGGCGTGGGTAAGTCCGGATTACCCATACCGAAGTCGATGATATCCTCGCCGTTGGCGCGCGCAGCTGCCTTCATCGCATTGACTTCAGCGAAGACGTACGGCGGCAGCCGCTTTATGCGATGAAATTCATGCTCCATTTTTACACCTGTACGCCAATCCAAGCGTCGTTCGCTGCGTCATCGGGCGATCTTGGCTTGTACTTCTGGCGTTTGTTCTAATTGGCTGCCGGCCCTCTTGCGAGCTTTATCTATTGACGAAAATAGATTTCGGCCCGGCGGTTGCCAGCTTCGCCCGTTGGCATTGTTTCGGAATAAAGCCGGCTGTCGTCGGAGAAAGCCTCAACCCGAACTTTTTCTGCAGCGACGCCCATCGAAATCAATTGCGCAGCGACGCGGTTGGCGCGGGCCAGTGAAATACGAAAGTTCGCCAACTCATGCTCGACCTTGTCGAGTTGCTGGGTACGTCCGCTGGCATGCCCAATGACGACGATTTCGGCGTTATTTTGGCGTTGCGCCGACGCGACTTGGGCGATCACCAGCTTATCGCGATCATCCAATTTGGATGAACTGTGGGCGAAGTGGATCGTCGCTACTTGCTCGTCGATTGTGACCCGCGAGGCCCGGAAGGGAAAACTCGATCCGCCGTCCAGCGCTGTTGGGTCGACTATAACGCTGGGGCGCGGACCTGTCGTCAATGGTATAGGGGCGGGTGGGAGCGACGCGCTGGCAGTTTGGGTGCGTGGCGCAGGGGAAATTTGCGTCGCGCTCCCTGTCCTTCGATCGACACTCGTGCCAACCGGCGGTGGGGCCGGCGCTGTTGTCGCGGCGGCGTTTTCACGGCTGGTGCCCTGAAGCCTAATCGCCTGGTCGCTGTAACGGGCATTTTCACGGTCGGCGGCGAGCCCTTCGACAACGCGTTGGCGAACATCGGGCGGTGTCACCGCGTCGGGCCGCGCCGGCACGCTGGACAGGCTTGGTGTTTGTTGCTGACTGGCCGCGGCGCTTGTCTGATCGCCGCTGGCGCGTACGCTTGCTTGGCCCGCGGTTGTTGTCGCGGGCGGACCATCGTCAAAAATGCCAAAGACATCGAACTCGGAGACACTCGAACACCCTGCCAATATAGCTGCCAGGGACAGGACGACTAAAATCCGCGCGCTTTTCGCATTACCGCTGGACAGGACGTTCGTCACTTGCGCAACTACCATCGTCGGGTTCCTTCCCATCGTACGGTTCACAGCTGTTAGTGTGGATACCGCAGTTTTAATTAACTATTTTTGCAGTGCAACATAACTTGCGATTTGTTATATCACCTACAACTCTTGCACGCGCAGCATCTGTGCGCGAATCTTGAAAAGCACCATAAATATAAAGGATTGGCGAATGCCGGATCAACCAGCTAACAAAGCTGACTCTAAACCGAACAACGAGATGAGCGAAACCTTCGCCAGCATCGCCGAACGAAGCCAGCGCCTGGTCAGCAATTTCGTCGCTCAACAGGGCGCGCCGGGTGCGCAGTTCGGCACGGCCGATCCTACGAGCATCGGCAATACGTTCCTTGAGTTGACCGCTCGAATGATGGCGGACCCCGCCAAGATGATGGAAGCGCAAATGGCGCTTTGGCAGGGCTATATGGAGCTGTGGCAGGCGACGGGCCAAAAGATGATGGGCCAAACAGCGGAGCCGGTCGTGAGTCCCGATCCCGGGGACCGGCGGTTCCGCGACGACGACTGGGAAGAGAACATCCTGTTCGATTACATCAAACAGTCCTACCTGCTGTCGGCGCGTTGGCTGCAAAACACCGTGCGCGATGTCGAAGGGCTCGACGACAAGACGGCGAAGAAAGTCGACTTCTATACGCGCCAATTCGTCGATGCGATGGCGCCTACGAATTTTGTCATGACCAATCCACAAGTGCTGCGCGAGACCATCGACAGCAAGGGCGAAAATCTGGTCAAGGGATTGAAAAACCTGCTCGACGACATGGACCGCGGCGGCGGCCAGTTGCGGATCCGGCAAACCGATGAGGACGCCTTCGAGCTAGGCCGGAACATCGCCCTGACGCCGGGCAGGATCATGTTTCAAAACGACCTCATGCAGCTTATCCAGTACGAGCCGGTCACCGAAAAGGTCGACAAGCGTCCACTGCTGATCATGCCGCCCTGGATCAACAAATATTACATTCTCGATCTGCAGCCGAAGAATTCCTTTATCAAATGGTGCGTCGAGAAGGGGCTCACCGTCTTCGTCATATCCTGGGTCAATCCCGACGAAAAATTGGCGAAGAAATCGTTCGAAGACTACATGCTCGAAGGCCCGCTTGCCGCGCTCGATGCGATCGAACGGGCGACCGGTACGCGTGACGCCAATGTTATCGGCTATTGTTTGGGTGGCACATTGCTGGCCAGCACACTCGCCTATATGGCGGCAAAGGGCGACAAGGGTTTCAAAAGCACAACCTTCTTTACCGCGATGATCGATTTTACCGATCCTGGCGAACTTGGCGTTTTCATCGACGAAGAACAACTGACATCGCTCGAAGGGCGTATGGACGCCGACGGCTATCTCGAAGGCGGCGCCATGGCCAACACCTTCAATATGCTGCGGGCGAACGACCTAATCTGGTCGTTCGTGGTCAACAACTATTTGATGGGCCGCGACCCCTTCCCCTTTGATTTGCTGTACTGGAATTCGGACTCGACCCGTATGCCGGCCGAGATGCATAGTTTCTATCTGCGCAACATGTACCAGAAGAATAAGTTGGTGGAGCCGGGTGGCATCGAGTTGGACGGTGTGCCGATCGATCTCGGAAAGATCAAAACGCCGACCTTCATTTTGTCGACCCGCGAAGACCATATTGCACCGTGGAAATCGACCTATGCGGCAACACAAATATACAAAGGTCCGATAAAATTCTGCCTCGCCGGCTCGGGCCACATCGCCGGTGTGGTCAATCCGCCGAAGAACAAGAAATACGGCCATTGGACAAACGACGAAACCCCAGCCGATGCAGACGAATGGTTGGCTGGTGCAGTGGAAACGGCTGGCTCGTGGTGGCCGGAATGGCGCAAATGGATCAAGAAATACGCCGGCGGTTCGGTCCCGGCTCGGATCCCCGGTGACGGCAAATTAAAGGTGCTGGAAGACGCCCCGGGCAGTTACGCTTTGGCGCGCTTCGACGAGAAAGATTAAAGGCCCGAATTTCCCGATTTGATGTGGCTGGCGGCAAGCTGGCAATAAGTGGCGACCGATTCCGGCCAGTAATCCAGTTCGTCCTGGCGTAACTCGCGCAGCGGCCTGGCCGGCACGCCGGCCCATAATTCGCCCGCCTTGACCACTTTGCCCGGTGCGACCACCGCGCCGGCGGCAACCATCGCTCCGGTTTCGACCACCGCTCCGTCGAGCACCACCGAGCATATGCCGATAAAACAGCGCGACTGCAGCGTGCAGGCGTGGATTAGCGCGCTGTGGCCGATCGTGATTTCATCTCCGATGATCGTCGGCATATGCTCGGTGCCGTCCCAACGTGGACCGTTTAA
Source organism: Alphaproteobacteria bacterium (assembly GCA_027297685.1). Taxonomy (GTDB): domain Bacteria; phylum Pseudomonadota; class Alphaproteobacteria; order UBA6615; family UBA6615; genus JAPUHN01. Next base: position 8,681 of record JAPUHN010000187.1, read on the forward strand.
GTGGATGACGGTGCCATCCTGCACATTAACCCGCTCGCCGATGCGGATATAGCTGTCGGCATCGCCGCGGATAACGCAGTTGTACCAGACGCTGGATCCAGCGCCGATATGGACATCGCCGATGACCGCAGCGCTTTCGGCGACGAAGACGTCTTCGGCGACAGTCGGCATGATGCCGAGATAGGGTTTGAGCGGACCGGACATGGTTTCCTCGGGGCGCGTGTTCGAATGGCCGTTTTTATCGGCAAACGTATTAGGGGAACAGGGGTTGCTGTTCCAACCCCGTCGTCTCGGCAATATCGAACATCAGGTTCATATTCTGGATCGCCTGGCCGCTGGAGCCCTTGACCAGATTGTCGATCACCGTAACCAAAATGGCGCGGCCGGCGATGCGGTCGGCGAAGACCCCGGTAACGACGAAGTTCGATCCCCGCACATGACGGGTCGCCGGAGTGGCCCCTTCCGGCACGATCCGGACGAAGGGCTCGTCAGCGTAACGCTCGACCAGCGTCTGCCGCAAATCGCCGGCGGTGGCGCCATTGGCGAGGCGTACGTACGATGTCACCAATTCGCCCCGGTTCATGGGCATCAAATGCGGTGTGAAATTGACCGTTACCGACCGTCCGGCGAGCTTACCGATCTCCTGTTCGATCTCCGGCGCGTGGCGGTGATGGGCGACGCCATAAGGGTGGATGCCCTCGGCGACTTCGGCAAATAACGAGGTTTCCTTCACCGCGCGGCCGGCACCGGTAACGCCGGATTTGGCGTCGATGATGATATCGTCGATATCGATCTGCCGCGCTGCGACCAGCGGCAACAGTTGCAACAATACTGCGGTCGGATAGCACCCCGGACAGGCGATCAGCCGGCTGTCGGCAATGCGCGTGCGGTTAAATTCGGTGAGTCCGTAGACCGCCTCCGGCTGCAGCGCCGGGGCATAATGTTCGTGGCCGTACCATTCGGCGTAGGTGTCGACATCCTCGAGGCGGAAATCCGCCGACAGGTCGACAACTTTAAGCTCGCCCGGCAATTCGCGGACGATCTCTTGCGTGGTGCCATGGGGCAAGGCGCAGAACGCCATGTCGATACCGTCCCAAGCTGCCTCTTCGGTTTTGATCAGTTCGGGCAGATCGTTCCCGCCAAGATGGGGAAACACGGCGTCGTAGGCTTCTCCGGCGTGGGAATTTGCCGTCATCAGCGCGATCGAGGCATTGGGATGGCGCACCAGCAGGCGCACGAGTTCGACGCCCGTATAGCCGCTCGCGCCCAGAATACCGATCCTGAGCTGATTACTTGCCAAAGGGTTGGTCGATTGCGCCGCCATGGCGGGCACTCCTGCGATATTGTCTATAGTGGTGTTTGCGGCACTATGTGCTGCGGTACGGCTGCTTACTAGGGCAAAGCGTGGGTTTGGTGCAACCGCCTAATATCGAGAGACGGATTATCGTCGAATCGGGCGGGCCGGCACTCCGGCGACGGTAACGCCGTCGGGTACATTCGCCGTCACCACAGCGCCGGCGCCGACGACAGCCTCGCGACCGATGCGCACGCCGGGAATCAATGATACCCCGACGCCAACCAGCGATCGTTCGCCGAATGCGACGTCACCGGCGGCATGAACGCCGGGGCCGATCTGCACACCGTCGGCGAGTTCGCCGTCATGGTCGATCGTGCAGGCGGTATTGAGAATGCAGTGGGCGCCGATACGTGTATTGGCGTTGATCACGACATTGGCCATGAGCACGCTGCCGGAGCCGACTTCGGCTGACTTGGCGACGATTGCCGACGGATCGATCAGGGTCGCCAATGCGATACCGCGCTGTGGGGCAAGTTCACCCAATTCGGCACGCCGCGCGTTGTTGCCCAAGGCGACAAAGAGGTGCGTGTTGTCGGGCCATTCATCCAACAGTGTCGCGTCATCGCTGGCAATCACCGGTACACCGTTTACCGCCTCGCCCCGCGCCAGCGCAGGATCACAGAAGCCCGTCACTGTGAAGCGGCACCGCGTAGCGATTTCGGCGCACACCCGCCCGTGTCCGCCAGCACCGATAATAATGAGTTGCTGCGCCATTTTGGGAGCCAAACTCCATGCCAATACCGGGCAAGCTAACCGGCAGTGGTAAACGAAAGATCAAAAAAAACGCCGGAGCCCGCTTCCGCAGGCCCCGGCGCTTGATCGCATTGAATAGGGTGCGGTTTAACGTTTCGAGAACTGGAAGCTGCGGCGCGCCTTGCGCTTGCCGTATTTCTTGCGCTCGACGACGCGGGAATCGCGGGTCAGCATGCCGGCCTTTTTCAGCACCGCCCGTAAATCGGGCTCGCGCAGGCTCAAGGCCTTCGACAGGCCATGGCGCACGGCGCCGGCCTGCCCGGAAAGACCGCCGCCAGCAACAGTGCAGATAATGTCGTATTGGCCGACCCGCTCGGTCACCTGAAACGGCTGGGAGAGAACCATGCGGAGCACGGGACGGGCGAAATATACTTCGCCCGTGCGGCCATTGACTGTAAGAGCGCCGGTCCCCGGTTTGATCCACACGCGTGCAACGGCGTCTTTACGCTTGCCGGTGGCGTAGGTGCGGCCGAATTCGTCGATCTTCGGTTCCAGGACGACCGGCGCGGGTGCGACTATTTCCGCAACCGGTTCGCCAGCTTCCGAGGCTTGCACCGTTTCATCGCTCATGATCAGCCCTTCCTCTTGTTTTTTCTGTTCAGCGCGGCAACGTCGATGATCTCGGGCTGCTGGGCTTCATGGGGATGATCGGTGCCGGCGTATACTTTGAGCTTGCGCAACTGAGCGCGGCCCATCTTGGTCTTCGGCACCATGCGTTCGACCGCCTTGCGAATGACCCGGTCGGACCGATCGCCTTCCAATATCTCACCCGCCGTCCGGCTCTTGATGCCGCCGGGATAACCGGTGTGGCGGTAGTAAATCTTGTCGGCCCTCTTATTGCCGGTTAGATGGACCTTTTCCGCGTTGATAATAACGATGTGGTCGCCGCAATCGATGTTCGGCGTGTACATCGGTTTGTGCTTACCACGCAGACGATCGGCGACTATGACCGCCAAACGGCCGAGGACCAGGTCCTCGGCGTCGATGATCCACCACTTGGCTTCGACCTCGGAAGGTTTTGCGCTATATGTTTTCATGGCCGGAAAGGGCATCGTATCGAAATCCGTGCTTAGGGGCCCAAGGACGAATTTCCACGGGGCGCCGCATCGGGTTCTATGGCAGCGAAAACGAGCTGTCAATCGGCAAATAGTGTTTTTTCTTAAAGGGTTATCATCGCGGTATTATAATACCCTAAAGCGAAATATTGAGGCTTGCGTCGGTCCTGTCTGGCAATGCACATTGCCGGCCGGCGCAATAGAGCCCATGTCAATTAACCTGGTACCGGAGCGGCACGAACTATTATGAGCAACGCGGCAGCAATCGACAAAACGCTGGACGAAGCCCCTCGCCTGCTGCGCGAGGACCGCGGCGCCGTCGCTACGTTGACATTGAACCGGCCGGCAAAAATGAATGCGTTGTCGAACGGTATGCTCGATGCGTTGCTATCTGCCCTCGACGATATTGCCGCCGACCGTTCGGTGCGCGTTGTCATTCTCGCGGCGAACGGCAAAGCGTTCTGCACCGGCCATAATCTAAAAGATATTCGCGCCAACTATACGCTCGATTACCAGACCCAACTGTTCACGAAATCCAGCGATGTCATGTTGTCGCTCCTCCGCCTGCCACAGCCGGTGATCGCTAAAGTGCACGGCATGGCGACAGCGGCCGGTTGCCAACTGGTCGCCACCTGCGATCTGGCCATCGCCGCGCAATCCGCCACGTTTGGCACCTCGGGTATCAACAATGGCTTGTTTTGCTCGACCCCGGCGGTACCGCTGAGCCGCAACGTCAGCCGCAAACATGCGATGGAGATGTTGCTGACCGGCGATTTTGTCGACGCCCGCCGCGCTGAACATATCGGGCTGATCAATCAGGTTGTCGCCGACGAAGAACTCGACGCGGTGACCGACGCGGTGGCGGAGAAACTGGCGGCCAAGAGCGCCTATGGATTGGCGCTCGGCAAGCAGGGTTTTTACCGGCAACTCGAGATGGGCATCAGCGACGCTTACGATTTCGCCGGGGCGGAAATGGCGCGCAACGTGATGGACCGCGACGCTGCCGAGGGTTTCGACGCCTTCATCGAGAAACGGGCCCCGGTGTGGGATCAGTCCCCGCGGGACGAGCCGGAAGCAGAGGATTAGACCGGGTGAACCGCTTTTCCTATTCCGACGAGGTCCTGCGCAAGCTGTTCAGCGACACCAAGACGGTCGCCTTGGTTGGCGCCAGCCCGCGCGGCGAACGCCGTGCAAGCTGGCGGGTGATGCGCTTTTTGCAGCAGCAGGGTTACCGGGTCTACCCGGTCAATCCCGAAGCGTTGGGCCAGGAAATACATGGCGAAAAGGTCTATGCCTCGCTGAATGATTTGCTCGAGAAGGTCGATTTGGTCGACATATTCCGCCGTTCCAGCAAAGTAGCGCCGGTGGTCGATGATGCCATCGAGGCTGGTGCGCCCTATATCTGGATGCAGCTCGACGTCATCGACGAGACCGCTGCGGCAAAAGCGGAAACGGCCGGCGCCACTGTCATTATGGACCGCTGCCCGGCGATCGAGCTGCCACGCTTGCAGCGCGCCGCTTAGTTACAGGATCATGGTTATGGAACCGCTTTATTACCCCGACTGGCAGATCCGCCGCATTCTGCGCGAT
>JAPUHN010000188.1 GCA_027297685.1 Alphaproteobacteria bacterium
GTCAATGCGACCGTCGCGAACGCCGAGAATGCGATCCGCATAACTCACGGCATGGGGAAGGTGGTGGGAAACAAAGATAAGCGTCGCGTTTTGCTCGGCCACCAACCGGGAAAACAGTTCCATGATTTCTTCGCCGGCGACCGGGTCCAGGCTGGCGACCGGTTCATCGGCGATGACGAGTTTCGGCCGTTGCATCAACGCTCGCGCGATCGCGACTCGTTGTGACTGACCGCCCGACAATTCGCTGGCCCGGTTGAGCGCACGGTCGGCCAAGCCGACCCGAACCAGCAGATCCATGGCTTCGTCCCGCAAATGGGTGGGGGCCATGGCATGGTTCCAGACCCTGAAGCTCGGTCGATAGCGGACCATTGCACCGTGCAGCACGTTCGTCAGCGCTGTTGCGCGTGGCACAAGATTGTGTTTTTGGTGAATGAACCCAACCTGACACAGAAGCCGGCGCCTTTTGCGGTCGCTAATGCCGTGCATTGGCTCGCCATAGAGCCACTCGCCCTCGCTCTTTGACAGAGAAATCATCCCCAGCGACGCGCGCAACAGGGTCGACTTGCCGGCCCCGTTGCGGCCAATGATGGCGACCCGCTCGCCGTCGTCGACGGAAAAGTCAATTCCATCGAAAATCTTGAGGCCGTTGGCGAAAGTCAGCGAGAGGGACTTCACCTGTAAGGCGCATTCTTTGGCCTTCGTGCCTTGAGGGGTCACTTGAATTGCTCCATTTTATTAGGGATCCGATGCTTTGTGGAAAAATCAGCCATCGACTTTGGGCGGAGCGGCCAACAGGTCGCGCAAATCCCAAGTGATGGAGCGCCCACGGAGCCCAGTGTCAGGTCACCTCTGCGGACGAATCCGCAGAGGTGAAATTTACCGAGTTGTCGATCGATGACATCGACACCGGATCAGCCCATCACTCGTCGATGAACTTGGCGAGGTTTGCCGCGCCGACGGTTATGTAGGCTTGGCGCACATATTCGTAGTCGACGTCCTTGACGGTCGGAATGAACTGGCCGCCACTGTACTTCTTGTTCTCTTCACCTATGAGCGCCGCGTCCATGAGCTGCTTGGCGTTGTCCACGAAAGCCGCGCGCATCTTTTCTACCAAGGCGGCAGGGACGTGGGCCCCGGCGACCAGGACGTCGTTGGGCAGGTCCGGGCCGCGGGCCGCGACGCGCAGACCGACGTCGGGGAAGTTGGCGCGGATATTGACCAGATGCGACGAGCCCACAGCGACAGCATCGACGTCGCCTTGCAGCATGGCTTCAACGGACACGTTGCGATGGATGTTCAGGGCCTTATAGTCTTTGTTGGGCATCAGTCCGATGCTGGCGAGCAATTGCGCCGGCCCGAGATGCGTCGATGTTGATCCCACATCACCGAAGGCGATTACCTTGCCCTTCATATCGGCCAGCGTTCTGATCTCCGATTCATTGGTGACCACCAGCTGCGTGAAGTAGTCGAGACGCTGCCATGCGACCACCGGCACGGCTTTGGCGCGTGCTCGGAACACGATGTATTCGGCCGGCCCGGTGAGGATGAAATCCACGTGACCATTGGCGAGGGCCTCGACCGCCGCCGTGCGGCTGTTGACCGGGAAAAATTTCACCTCATCGCCGGTGATTTCCTCCAGCACGGCGACGAAATCGCCGTACTCGGTTTGCAGGGATTCAAGACCGGTGATGTCGGTCACACCGAACTTGATCGTGTCAGCCTGAACCGCGCCTGCGATAAGAACGAAGGCAGTCGCGCCGGCTAGGATTTTTTTGAAGATTGACATTGGTCGTCGTCTCCTCCCCAGGAATGTAAAGGTTGCATCGTGTATCGGTCTCGATCCTTTCGGACCCCGTGATCTCCCGAACGTGTTTTTGTTGTTCTTGTCGGCTGCGCAAGCAAATCAGCGCGGAGAATTTTCGCGGGAGGACCTATCTCCGACTCTCCTACTAGAACCTGTTTGCGGAGCCTGCAAATACTTTTTGGGAATATGATTATTTAATTTTAGCATAGGTTGATTTTCTGAAGAGTGCAGGGTGACACATAACCTATTGTTTTATATTAAAATTTTATAATTCCCTTGAAACTCTGCCAAAGCTTTTTGGATCATTTATGAATAAAAATTATTGCAATTATTCAATTTAAGTCTGATAGTCCGACCCCGAATCGAAACACAGGCGGCACGAGAGAATATTTCGACAATGCGAATAGCATGGCTCGAAGATTTTTTGGCATTGGTAGAAACCGGCAGCTTTTCGCGCGCCGCGGCCCGGCGCAATGTGGCGCAACCGGCCTTCAGCCGGCGCATTCGCCTGCTTGAGGAATGGATAGGAGTGACGCTGTTTGGTCGGGACCGCCAGCCGATCCGCCTGACCGATGCGGGCCGCCAATTGATGCCGATTGCCGACAACGTTATCCACCAGATCTACCAGGGGCGCGAAAATATTCGGCAAACTGCGCGTGGCGCGAACACCATGAAGTTCGCGGCAACGCATACGATCTCGATCCTGTTCTTTCCGGAATGGTTTCAGTCGGTGCAAGGAAACTCGCCCGGTATCTCCTTGAGTCTGGAATCACATCACATGGACTCCTGTGCCAGATATTTGACCCAAGGACTGTGCCATTTCATGCTTTGCATCACGCATCCGGATGCCGACCTCGGATTCGATCAATCGCAATTCGTTTGCGTGGTCGTTGGTACCGATAGCCTGACCCCCGTATCGGCGCCGGACGCGGATGGCGCACCGCTCCATGCGCTCCCGGGGACGTCGAAATCGCCGGTGAAGTATCTGTATTTTTCCGAGGCGTCGGCGCTCGGCCAAATCGTCGACGCCATGCTCGCTCGGCATGAAGGGCCGGTGTTTGTGAAGAAGGACTCGTCGTCACCTTTGGCCGGGGCCTTAAAATCCATGGCGGAGAGCGGGTTGGGGGTTGCTTGGTTTGCCGGAATGCTGGCCAGAATAGGCATTCGTGACGGGTTGCTCGTTCAAGCCGGTGACGATAGCTGGTGTATTCCGGTTGAGATTCGGATGTTTCGGTCCCGGGGTCACCTTCCGCCAATCGCTGAAAGTTTCTGGCAAAGCGTTGTCCCCATCAAAGAAGCGTCATGAGAACTTTGAATAAGTCTAAAACGCCGGTGGAATTGGGTGTTGGGGCCGGTCGAGTTGTCGGAATTTACGGTGGCGCAGTTGGATCTGCAAGGCCCAGAAGGGGTCTGCTTCGGGTCCAGGCTGGGTGAAAACGTCGGACGAACGCGCGAAATGCCACTTTGGCTCAACTGTTGAAATTCTAACGTCAGTGAAATCAACGACTTATACCAGCGCTCGATGACGCTGACTCATGCGGGGGATTCCCAAGTGCTGCGGATTGTGATTCACCATGGGGAACTGAGGGAGGTTCTTCATGGCGGCAGCGATCGGGCTTCGGGCGGACTTTACGGCGGATGATTTGA
>JAPUHN010000189.1 GCA_027297685.1 Alphaproteobacteria bacterium
GCGCCGACGTTGGTTGTCACGACGGCGAGCGCGGCGCTACAGCGCCTGCCGACACCGGATGTCATCGCGGCCAGTCATTATTTGGCCCGACCGGGCGACACTATCGATACCGTCCCGCTCATCGCGTTCCTTTCGGAGAACGGATATTTGCGCACAGATACCGTACGCGAGCCCGGAGAATTCGCCGTTCGTGGCGGCATCATCGATGTCTTCCCACCAGGTACGGAGGACCCCTTGCGGCTCGATCTGTTCGGCGACGTTCTGGAAGGCATACGCGCGTTTGACGCCCTGAGCCAGCGCACCATCGGCGCGCGCGAAAGCCTGGACCTGATGCCGGCCAGCGAAGTGATTATGGTCGACGGCACCGTTGAGAAATTCCGCCGCCGCTACCGGGAAATATTCGGCGCTGCGCGCAGTAACGACGCCCTTTATGCGGCCGTAAGCGAAGGCGTGCGCCACCCCGGGATGGAGCACTGGTTGCCGCTATTTTATGACACCCTGGCGACGGTGTTTGATTATGCCGATGGACCGGTTCTCATCGGGCTGCAAAGCGCCGACGCGCTACACGCGCGCCAGGAGTTGATCGCCGACTATTACAACGCGCGCGTTGAGTTCGGCCCGGCGCGCAAGAAGGGACGGCGGGATGACGACGAGACCGTCTACAATCCGCTGCCGCCAGACGCACTCTATCTGACCGAAGACGAATGGCAGGCCTGTCTTGGCGAACGGGTCGTCGGACGCCTCGATACGTTTCATGCGCCGGACTCGATGCCCCAAACGGTCGCCATCGAGGGCCGCCGTGCGCATGATTTCGCCGAAGCGCGCAACCGGCCCGACGTCGATCTGTTCGAAGCCGTCGGACAGCGCATCGCCAACGACCGGGCAGACGGCCAGCAAGTCGCGATCGCGGCCTACAGCGCCGGCTCGCGCGATCGCTTGGTGCAGTTGATGTACGACCATGGCATGACCGGTGCCGTGAGCATGGAAACATGGTCGGACGTTCGCGACGCCGCCACCGACCAACTGCCGGTCTTCGTGCTGGGTCTCGACGCTGGATTTTCGGCTGCCGGACTGACCGTCTACACCGAGCAGGACGTATTGGGAGACAGGCTCGTCCGCCGCGCGCGCCGCTCCCGGCGGGCGGAAAATTTCATCGCCGAAGTAGCCAGCTTGTCTGACGGCGATTTCGTCGTTCATGTCGAACACGGCATCGGCCGCTACGACGGCCTGGAGACACTTGATATCGGCGGCGCGCCCCACGATTGTTTGCGCCTTCTATACGCCAACGACGACAAACTGTTTCTCCCGGTTGAGAATTTAGAACTGTTGTCGCGTTTCGGCTCGCAAGAGGCGACGGCGCAGCTCGACCGGCTGGGCGGGGCCGGCTGGCAGGCGCGCCGCGCCAAGGTCGGGGAGCGGATAAAGAAGATCGCCGGCGAACTGATGCGCATCGCCGCCGAACGGCAATTGCGCGATGGTGCGAAACTGCCGCCGCCGCCGGGGATTTACGAAGAGTTTTGCGCCCGCTTCCCGTTCAATGAAACCGACGATCAGGCGCGCGCGATCGACGAGACCATTACCGCGCTCTCCAGCGGGCGGCCGATGGACCGGCTTATTTGCGGCGATGTCGGGTTCGGCAAGACCGAGGTCGCGCTGCGCGCAGCATTCGTGACGGCGCTGAACGGCCGACAAGTCGCCATCGTGGTGCCGACCACGCTATTGGCGCGACAGCATTATCAGACCTTCTGCGAGCGGTTCGCCGGACTGCCGGTCGAAATCGGCCAGCTATCGCGCCTGGTCGCCAGCCAGCAGGCGCGCGATGTGCGGGCCGGCGTCGCCGACGGCCGCATCGACATCGTGATCGGCACCCACACCTTATTGGGCAAAAACATCGAGTTTCGCGATCTCGCCCTGCTCATCGTCGATGAGGAGCAGCATTTCGGTGTCGCGCAGAAGGAGCGTCTGAAGAAGCTGCGGTCCGATGTCCATGTCCTGACCCTGTCGGCAACGCCCATTCCGCGCACCTTGCAACTGGCCTTGACCGGAGTGCGCGAGCTGAGCCTGATCGCGACGCCACCGGTCGATCGGTTGGCGGTGCGGACCTTCGTGTTGCCGTACGACCCGGTGACCGTGCGCGAAGCAATCATGCGCGAGCATTTTCGCGGCGGCCAAACCTTCTATGTTTGCCCCCGGGTCGAAGATATTGCGCCCCTGGAGGAGCGGTTGCGCACTCTGGTGCCGAAAATAAAAATCGCTGTCGCCCACGGCCAGATGCCGGCGCGCGCGCTCGAACGGGTGATGACAATGTTCTACGACGGCGAATACGAAGTCCTGCTGTGCACCAACATTATCGAGTCCGGTCTCGATCTGCCTTCGGCCAACACCATCATCGTTCACCGCGCCGATATGTTCGGCTTGTCGCAGCTCTATCAGTTACGCGGTCGGGTTGGCCGCGCCAAGGTGCGCGCCTACGCCTACCTGACCCTGTCACCGAACCGCCAGTTGTCGGAAGCTGCGCGCAAGCGCCTCGATGTGATGCAAACGCTGGATACCCTGGGCGCCGGCTTCAGCCTGGCCAGCTACGACCTCGACATCCGTGGCGCCGGTAATCTGTTGGGCGAAGAGCAATCGGGCCATATCAGCGAAGTCGGCGTCGAGCTGTACCAGCAGATGCTGGAAGAAGCGGTTGCGGCGGCGCGCGATTCCGGAGGTGGCGAAGCCGCGGCGGAATGGACGCCGGTGATCGCACTCGGCACGCCTATTCTTATTCCCGAGACCTACGTTGCCGACCTGGGCCTGCGGCTGAGCCTTTACCGGCGTATCGCCGCATTGGTCGAGCCCGGCGAGATCGATGGCTTCGCGGCGGAGGCGATCGATCGGTTCGGCCCCTTACCGGCAGAAGTGGAAAACCTGTTGCAGGTGGTGACGCTGAAAAAACTTTGCCGCGACGCCGGGGTCGAAAAGCTCGAGGCCGGACCCAAGGGCGCCGTTATCAGTTTTCGCGATAACGTGTTTGCCAATCCCGGCGCCTTGATCGAATTCATCACCAGCCAGGTCGGCACCGTAAAGGTGCGCCCCGACCATAAGCTAGTCTACCAGCGCGAATGGGCCGATGAGCAGCAGCGCCTGCGCGGCGTGCGCCGACTGATGGCGCGATTGGCCGAATTGGCGGCCGAGCCCACCGCGACGGCTGCTCAGTAAATTAAACCTATTCGGCTGCTTGTTGGCTAAAGTTCGCCAGGTCGAGCAGGGGATAGAACGCTTCCGGCTCCTGGGCGCCCGATATCGCGTACTGGCCGTTGATGATGAAACACGGCACCGCATCGATACTCATCCGGCGCGCCCGCAGATCTTCCGCCGCCACCTCCGACACGTCGGCGCTGCTCGCCAAATACGCCGCGACGGCGTGGCCGTCGAGACCGACGGCGTGGGCGATACGAACAAGGACGCCGTGCTTTCCGATGTTTTCACCCTCGAAAAAGTACGCCGAGAACAGCGCTTCGACGACTTCGTTCTGCAGGCCGCCGGCGCCGGCAAAGCGGATTAGCCGATGGGCGTCGAGCGTATTGGGGGTGTGATGGATGCGGTCAAAATTGAACGCGATCCGCTCGCTCTGTCCGGCCTCGGCAATCGCATCTTGGAATTTTGTGGCGCGCTCGATACCGCCGAACTTCGAATGCAGGTAGCTGTGCTGATCCTGGCCCGCCGGCGGCATATCCGGGTTGAGCTGGAACGGCCGCCAGTTGACGGTGGCACTCACATCGTCGCGCGCCGCCAGGGCGCGCTCGAGCCGGCGTTTGCCGATGAAACACCAGGGGCAAATCGGATCGGAATAGACATCGATCTGAACCATGGACGCACCGTGCGGTTGCGGCCACACTAGGTCAAGTCCCCACGTGCCAGAGGGAGAGAATGAATGGTCATCGAATACCGCGCCTATACGATGAAGCCGGGCAATCTTGGCCGATTCTATGAATTGCAGGTCGAGCGAGGATTCGACGGCGTGATGGCGCCGATCATGCGCGAATGTTTGATCGGTTACTTCGCCACTGCCAGCGGTCCCAACGAACAACTGGTCCACATTTATTCGCTCGACGATTTGGAGGACTGGCGCACACGCTATGCCGACGTCTACGCGGTGCCGGAAATGCAGCCTTATTTCGAGGCCGTGCGGCCGCTGATGCTGGAGCAGGAGAATAAGTTTCTGGCGCCGGCGCCGATCGACGCCATTTCACCCCTCTATGGTGCGGGGCGCGATTGGCGGCCGGGCGATCCACCGTTGGCCGATTTAGCGCGCCTGCCGAATCTATTGGTCGAGGAGCAGACGATATCGCTGGTGCCAGGGGCGTTGCCGAAATACTGGGCGGCCTACGAGGAAAACGCGTTAGCGGCGATCTCGCCCTTGGAGACCAACTGGATCGGATGTTTCTTTACGCTGATCGGTCAGCTGCACCAGATTTTCCATTTCTGGTTTTTCGATGATATGGCGGACCGTCAGCGCCGCCATGACGCGGTTGCCATGAACCCGCGGTGGCGCGATTTCCTCGACCAGATCCGCCCGCTGGTGGTGGCCCAGGAAAGCAAGCTGATGACACCGGCGCCGGTGCCCGACATGTCGCCCCTTTTTACCGTCGCCGCGGCCCGTTGAAGGAGTTCTAGTCGAGGTACGGGGCTTGTAAGCATTTCGACGAACGGACTAGATTAGAGTCAACAATCGTACGGGCAAACCTGTACGCACGACTTCAACCCACCGAGGAGACAAGCAATGGCCGACGCCCCCCCGACACGAAGTCAAATTCTGGAAGCAAGCGGCGACATGCTGAAATGGCAAGTCTACGCCATCCACACCTTTCCGACCGATGGTCTGGGACCGGTGATGGAGAATATCGGCCCCCATCTGGAGTATCAGCATCGAATGGAGAAAGAGGGCGTTTACATTGCCGCCGGACCGCACTGGGCAGACGATGAAGAGACCTGGGAGGGCGAGGGCCTGATTGTCGTGCGCGCCAAAGACTTGGCTGACGCGCGGCGCATCGCCGAGGAAGATCCCATGCACGCTAGCGGCGCGCGCTCGTTCAAGGTTCGCCCATGGCTGATCAACGAGGGTTCGATAACCATCAAGGTCAACTTCGCCGCTGGCACCCGCGAGGTGTCGTAGGGCGTTTTTTCGGAGGCGATTTTTTCCGACTCCCCATCTCCTACCCGATGAAGCCTGGGGAGGGAGCGGGACAGGGCGGGGGAGTAAGCAAAAATTTACCGATCGCGGTCGCCTTAGCTCTTGCCCGCGGCGGCCGGTCGTGGCCCAATAGGCGCCGACCAGAAAACCAACTCTAACGACGGCAGATCGAGGGGGATCAAAGTGGCAACGGCACAATCTATTACCCAGACAAATCCGCAGGTTCGAACGGCGCCGCGCGCGTCGGCCATCGCGGCCGCCCTATTGTTTGCGGTCTTTGGCCTCTCGCTGGTTTGGGCATCGGGCTTCGCCAACGCCGACACCCTGCACAACGGCGCCCACGATTCCCGCCACAGCTTGATTTTCCCCTGCCACTAGGCAAGTTCGTCATGCTGCGACGAATGGTCCAGACCGGTTTGTTCGCCGGGTTTTTGACCGCGCTGATCTACAGCGTCGTGCAGGCCGTAACGGTCACGCCGCTGATCTTCGAGGCGGAAGTCTACGAGCAAGCCGGCGGCGGCCACGGACCGGCGGTACATCTGCACCAAGACGGCGCGCAGCATTTGCACGAAAGCGGCGTGAGCGCGGTGGCGTCGGAACCGGCAGCACCTGTACTCGCGGAACCCTGGGAACCGTCCGACGGCATTGAACGATACGGCTCTACGTTTCTCACCAATATTTTCACTGCGGTTGGGTTCGCCTTCGTTATGGTCGCGGCGTTCGCGGTGTGGGGCAAACCCGTCGATTTGCGCATCGGGCTATGGTGGGGCCTGGCGGGCTACGTCGTCTTCGCCTTGGCGCCGTCGCTGGGGTTGCCA
>JAPUHN010000019.1 GCA_027297685.1 Alphaproteobacteria bacterium
GTGGAATTGACTAACCGCGAGATGATCCGCGAGCACGCACTGGGAGATGCCCTAACGGCGAACGCCTTCGTGGGGCTGGCTCGCTACGAGGTGCACCTGGACCGAAAGCTGGAACGGACACTTGCCATGCTGCTGAAGCTCAAGGACCTACGCCGCGAGGTATTGCCCGGCTAATCCGTTTCGCAATTTTGGCATCTTCTCGCAATGAATCGAAGCCCCGCAGAAGGTCGTACGCTTAAATCCTATTTAGGTCCGCTTATAGGGGTAGACCGGACGTAATCTATAGCGGTCCGGAACTTCCGTTGTTAGCCAACAGAGACATTCGAGCCTCTATTCCCCAGATGACGCCGTGATTTGGCGACATTGGAGCAAGATTCTGATATAAGCGCCTATCGCCCACATGACCGGGAGGACATTGCTCGAATTTCGTCGACCCCACACCTCAAGCATTTGTCCGACCCGAGGGTGCGAAATGGGCGGATCGGGATCTGGGCGGCACTGGGGTTGCGGCATGAGAGCATTGCGGAAAAAATGGTCATCTGCGCCGCTGCTTTCCCGAAAGGTGAAAGCGAGATTTCCGTAGCTCGACTGTCTCTGGCAAAATCAGAAAAAATCGATGTGGACTATATCGTCGATGCGCTGGTGTCGCTGGAGTGTCGCCGCGTAACGGTGTTGCAGTTTGCTAAAACCCGCGATCTGGCGATTGGTGAGATTGTCGGGCTGCATGCCCGTGAGGGTCTGATAGACCCGGATACGTTTCGCATTAACTGGGATAAATACAATCCGATCGGTGATAAAGCGCCGCTGAGCTCAAGGAACACCTTCGGCGCGGATCTGATGTAAGGAATGGGTGGTATGCGTATTCTCGTGATCAATCCCAACTCCAATCAGGCCGTCACCGATGGTATGGCCGATGCCCTGAAACCGCTACAGATCAATGGCGGGCCGGAAATCGAGTGCGTCACACTGGCAGAAGGCCCGTTCGGCATTGAAAGTCAGGCGGATGTTGAGTCCGTCACGCTGCCGCTCAAAAAACTGGTTTCCGAATCGAATGATGCGGACGCCTTTGTTATCGCGTGCTATTCCGATCCAGGTCTTCACGTCTGCCGGGAAGCCACCGATAAACCCGTTTTCGGCATTCAGGAATGTGGGGTGCTGACTGCGCTCTCACAGGGCGGCCAGTTTGGCGTAATCGCGCTGAGCAGCACGTCAATCAAACGCCACCTTCGCTATATCCGGCAAATGGGGGTCATGGAGCGTCTTGCAAAGGAACGCGCCGTGGACCTTTCCGTGGAGGAAAGTGCCTCGGGTCAGGGAACCTTCGATCGCCTCTGCGAAGTAGGCCGCGAACTCCGCGATCTCGATGGCGCCGAAACGATCATCCTAGGTTGCGCCGGCATGGCTATTCATCGCGCTGCGCTCGCCGATCATTTGGGCATTCCGGTGACCGATCCCGTGCAGGCGGCGACGTCCATGGCCATTGGCACTGTCTTGCTTCGTTGCCATTGAAGGCGGTATCTCTGTTAACACGTATTCCGAGAATCATTGATGTGATTCAGAAACTTCTGTTGAAATTCTTAGCTATCTATACAACGGAATCTTAGCAAGTCTCAGCCCGTCACAATTGACATTGATTTGCCCTTGAGCCAGTCTTTATCTACATAAAAATCAATGTTTATAACGGGAGGACAACCATGAAACATCTGTATCTTCGTCTTGCCGCGGCCATCGCCGCCGCCGCCGGCGCGGCCCTCGGCGCCACGTCCATCTCGGCCGGCGCGGCCCTCGATAAGGTCCACCTGCAGACCGACTGGATTCCATCCGGCGAGCACGCCATGTACTTCGCCGGCTGGGAGAAGGGCTTCTGGAAGGACGAGGGCATCGACATCAACGTCACCCGTGGCTATGGCTCGGGCGACACGGTGAGCAAGGTGGGCGCCGGCGCCGCCGATTTCGGGGTCGCCGACATCGCCGCCGTGATGACCGCCAGGCAGCGCACCGACATGCCGGTGAAGACCATCATGCAGCTCTATACCCATTCGCCTCATTCGCTGTTCGTCCTCAAGAGTTCGGGCATCACCGACTTCAAGGGACTCGAGGGCAAGCGCATCAGCATCACGCCGGGCAACAGCCACAAGCTTTATTTTCCCGCGGTGGCCGAAAAGTCGGGCACCGATGCCAGCAAGATCATTTGGACCAATACCGACGCCTCCGCCATGGCGGCCATGCTGATCGCCAAGCGTATCGACGCCGCGCCATTTTACTCCATGCACCATTACTACCAGAACAAGGCGGCCATGCGCTCCGGCGAGGAAATCGTCGTCCTGCCCTTCGAGAAAGTGGGCTTCACCATCTATTCGGCTTCCATCATCGCCTCCGATAAGATGCTCCAGGAAAATCCCGATCTGGTGAAGCGATTCCTCAGGGCGACCCAACGCTCCTTCGAGTGGGCCAGGGACAACCAGGTCGAGGCCTGCCAGTTGCACGTCAAGAAGAACCCGGTAGTGGAACAGGACGACTGCGAGGGCAGCATGCGCGCGACCGTCAAATTCGTCTTTAACGACCACTCGAAGTCCACCGGCCTCGGCCAGATCGACGACGCCCGGCTGGCCTTCACCTACGAAAATGTCGCCAGCGCACAGGGCCTGGACGCCACGTGGGATCCCCATCAAGCCATCGACACCAGCCATGTGCCAGCCAATTGACACCGCGGCGCCGGACCGTCTCCGGGCGGTCCGG
>JAPUHN010000190.1 GCA_027297685.1 Alphaproteobacteria bacterium
GAAATATCTGGCCGAAATGGGTATCCCACCCACCGGCTTCGAAAACCGCGATGCGCGGGCCATCGGGGCTGGCCAACAGCCGGCCGGCGGCCTCAGACAATATTTTGTATTGGCCGCGCGGACCTCTGGTGGCGACCCCACGGTCCATCATCCCCGAGGCGATATCCTGCGATTGACGCGCCTCGCGAAGGGCGTCGGACAACATCGAATCGCCCTCGTAAACGTAGGCCAGTCGGGTCAGAAAATCGTCGTCGGCCTGCGGCAGGTTGGTCGGCGCCCAGGTCTGCACCCGGGCATCGCCGCGCATGACCAAGGGCACTGAATGGCCGACCGACAATCCCAGTCTGCGGTCACCGTCATTCAGCCGAAGCAAGGCCCGGTTGAGCCAGCCATCTTGGGCGCCGTAGGGGATGTTGGTGCCGTTCTCGAGAACGTTCTGGCCGTCGAAATGGGACCGTTGCGCATAGCCGGTGGTGGCCGCCTGCACGATCAGCAGTTGTTTTTGCTCATACAGCTTCTGTAATGGGGCTAGCGCGGGGTGGAGCCCGAAAGTTCCGTTGAGATCGAGCGCGCCGTCTTGTTGGCCGGGGGAAGGCACGGCGATGCTGGGTCGCAAGGAGCGATACCGCGGATCGCCGTAGGGCGGTACCGCGTGGAGGCCGTCGAGACCGCCGCGCAATATGACAATCGCCAATCGGTTCTCGGTCGGAGCGGCGGCGAAGGCGACGCGCGCCGGCGCGACCGATCCGAGCAAGGCGGCCGTGCCTGCGGTTTGTAGAACTTTGCGTCGTGTCAGCATGGTCATCGTCTCTGGAATTCGGGGCTGGCAAATAACAGGGCGAGGGCTTCTTCGCCGGACGGTGCGGCGGCGATCATCTCTTTGGTGCGTGCCGATATCACCGGACCGATGGTCTGTTCGGCGATCCTATCCGGGTTTAAGGATCGGGGCAGGCGGGCGGAGATCGCGCGCAGCCACTCGACGCGGCGCATCAGCGATTCCGGCGACATCCAGTCTTTTGCGCGATCGGGCCAGCCGGCTGGCGACGGGGCGCTGAAGGGCCGCTGACCCATTTCGCGGAACGCTCCCAAAAAGGCCCGCTGCCCGATGTCGTCGAAGGCAACCGCGCGCAGGGTCGATACAACCAATTCGTAGGGTGTCTTCACCTTGGCCAGCGGCTCGCTCCATACCGCATCGAGGCCGATCAGCGTCCGGCTCACGGTGCCCAAATGACCCCCCGATTGGCGAAAGGCGTCTTCGAGAGCTTTGACCGCCGCCGTGGGTGGATCGTCGGCGATAAAATGCCGGGCCAGTTTTTCGGCGATGAACTTGGCGGTCGCCGGATGTCGTGCGAGCTCCTTCAGGGCATCGACGCCCTCCTGCTCGCCGTTTTCGCTAAAGCGCTTGCCCAAAAGGGTCTTGGGACCCGGTTCGTGGAATATTTCGCGGTACTCGAAGCGACCGTGGATGGGCCCGAGTCGTCGCAGCGACTGTTTGCTGCGGGTGCCGCCATGGGTCCAGCCGGTGAGGATTTTTGCGAACTCGGTGACGTCAGCCTGGGTGTAGCCGCCGTTGACGCCCAGCGTATGCAGCTCGAGGATTTCACGCGCGAGGTTTTCGTTCAGCCCGCGGCCGCGCCGCCTGCCGACGCGCGAATTGGGCCCAAAGGAAATATTGTTGTCGAGGTAGGACAGCATGGTCGGGTGGTGGGCGGTTGCCAGCAACATGTCCTCGAAACGGCCGAAGACATGCGGCCGGATCGCTTCACGTTCATAGGCGCCGATTGTCGGGCCGATGATCCGTTTCGTTACCGAGACGGTGAAATGGTTGGCCCAGAACAGCACCATGCGCTCGCGAAAGGGCTCGGCCGTGCGGATATGGGCCTGGGTTCGCGCAACGATCTCGGGAAACAATGTTTCGCGATACCCCTGGCCCATCATGCTTCTAAGGTACTCGGGCCCCTTAATGCGGGCTTCGTTGATGCCTTTGATGATCTCCGCAGATGACGGGAAGTTGCGCAACTCGGGCGGGACCGCGTTTACGATCGATATTTGCCCGGTGATCCAGCCGCGCGGATCGCTGGCAATTTCGGCCAACTCGCCGGGGCGGGAACCGAGGCCGAACCGGTTGGCGGCGATAAACGCGTCCGACGTTGTCATGTTGGTCAAATCCCCAGCGGCGGGCCAATAGGGGTGCTATTTGGAGTGGAGTGCCTCGCGCAACCGCCGCCTAGCCTCTGCATCTTACACGAAGGCGCTCGGGGAATTCTGTCGCAAAAATGACGGTAAATGGGCGTTTACCAAAATTTTCAGCACTGAGCCCATGCTTCGAGACGGCCTAATTAGCTCTCGGCGAGGGCTCGCTCGATCAGGGCGTTGGCGACGCCGACGTAGCGCGCCGGGTCTTTTAGGGCGACCCAGTCGACCGGCGCCTCGGTCAGCTCGGCGAGAATGTCCATGAGGTGCCGGCCGTCGCTCACCGCCTGCCGGCAGGCCGCTTTGACCATCGCCTGGGCGTCGGCGCGGGCCATGTGCTCCGACAGGGCGAAACTAGCGGCCTCGGCCAGAAACAGACCGTTGGCTGCTGTCATATTGGCGTTCATGCGGGCGGGGTCGACCTGCAGGTTTTCGATCAGGGTAATCGTGTGAGCCAGCGCCGCGCCAACCGCCATCACCAGCTTGGGCAGGACGAACCATTCGAGCGCCCAACCCGGCCCGCCGCGCTCGTGTTCTTGCACGGCGGCCTGGTACATATTGCCGACCGCGCCGGCAGTGTAGCGCGCCAGGGTGATCAGCGCCTCGCTGAGGATCGGGTTCGATTTTTGCGGCAGCGTCGACGAGCCGCCGCGTGACGGGTCGGCCGATTCGCGCACCTCCGCAACTTCGGTTTGCGCCATCAAGACGACATCCTGGCCGATCTTGCCAAGCGATCCGGCCAGCGTCGCCAACCAGCCGGCGAACTCGCCCAAACTGTCGCGTTGGGTATGCCAGGGCAAGGGCGGGACCGCCAGATCGAGTTCCTGCGCCAAGCCTTCCATGACCTCGACACCCCGGTCGCCGAGCGGCGCCAGCGTCCCGGCGGCACTGCCGAACTGGACGACCAGTAATCGCGGTTGCAGTTCCGTCAGCCGGTGACGGTGGCGAACCAGGGGCGCGCGCCAGCCGGCCACCTTGAGGCCGAAGGTGGTAGGCGCCGCTTGTTGCGAGCGCGTGCGCGCCAACATAATCGTGTTGCCGTGATTGGCCGCCAACTCGGCCAGAAGGCCCGCCAATTTTTCTAAATCATTGTCCAGGATCGCGATGACCTGGCGCAATACCAGCACCAGGGCGGTATCCATGATGTCCTGCGACGTCGCGCCCCAATGCGCGAACCCGGCCGCCTCGCCGCCAACAGCGGCGCGCAGTTGCGCAACCAGCGCCGGCACTGGCAAGCCAGCCGATGCGGTACCCTCGCCAAGGTCAGCATAATCGGCTTCAAATGTGTCGATGGCACGATTGATTTTGTCTCCGGCGTCGGCGGGAATTACGCCGAGCGTGGCTTGCACGCGTGCCAGCGACGCCTCGACCGCGAGCATGGTTTGCACGTGGTGGCCATCGGCGAACAACGCGGTTAGATCTGGCGGGGCGAATAGACCGCCGTAGATTTCGGAATCGAAGGGATCGGTCATGGCAACGGTAAGGTCGCCCGGATTGGGGTGAGAGGCAACAGCTCTAAATATCGAAAAATACGGTTTCCCGCTCGCCCTGCATCCGGATATCGAAGCGGTACGTGCCGGCTGATGCCTCGTCGCGCTTGCCGATCAGGGTCGCCCGCCGGTTTTCAGGCACGTTCGCAAGCGCTGGGTCGACGGCGTTGAGCGCTTCTTCGTCGGAGAAATAGATGCGAGTGAAGGCGTGGGTCAGCATGCCGCGCATCAGCACCACGACATTGATGTGGGGTGCTTGTCCTTCGCCGACCGCACCTGGTTTGACCGTATCGATCTGAAACGACGCGTCGGCGCTGGTCCCGGTGCCGGTGCGCCCGAACCCCAAAAAATCGGGGTCGAGCAGATTGTCCTGTCGTTCGTCGGCGGCGTGGTTGTAGCGCCCATGGGCGTTGGCCTGCCAGAATTCCAACAACGCATCGGGAATGGGCGTGGCCTCGCCGTCGAGGACTTGGCCGATAATCCTTATGTGCGTGCCCTCGGTGGCCGGCGCCGCGACCGCGTGATCGGCGATGCTTGTGAACCGGTAGCCGTACTGCTCGGGCACCAGACCGTAAGCGAAGAACGGCCCTACCGTTTGCGAGGGGGTCTGGTATCGGCGCACAGCTCAGTCCTCGGCCGGGGTGACTTGGGGGCCGCGCAACACGATATCGAATACATAGCCCAGCGCGAATTCCGGTTCGGTGACGTCGATCGCGAAACTCGAAATCAGACGCTCACGGGCGGCCTCGGGCACCGCATTGAAGATCGGGTCCAGGTCGAGCAACGGGTCGCCGGGGAAATACATTTGCGTGACCAGGCGCGATGTGAAGCTGGGACCGAACAGCGACAGGTGGATGTGGTTGGGTCGCCAGGCATTGTAGTGGTTTTTCCATGGATAGGCGCCCGGCTTGATCGTGATGTAGCGGTAGCGGCCTTCGCCGTCGGTGACGCAACGCCCGGCGCCAAGGAAATTAGGGTCGATCGGCGCCGCGTGCTGGTCGATCTCGTGGATGTAGCGGCCGGCCGCGTTGGCCTGCCAAATCTCGACCAGCGTATCGGGTTGGGGCCGGTCGTCCTCGTCGACCACCCGGCCGGTGACGATGATGCGCTCGCCGAGCGGTTCGCCGTTGCGCTGGCCGTTTTTAGTCAGATCGGCGTCGAGCGGCCCAACGCTGTCATGGCCGTAGACCGGGCCGGTCAACTCCGACAGGCGGTGGTCGATGGCGATCAGCGGTTTGGTCGGCCCGCGCAACACGGTCGACTTATAGTCCGGGTGGACATGGGGTGGGTGCGACGTCCAATCCATGCGTTGTTCGCTCATTCTGGGTTCCCTATTCGCCGGCTTTCGTTTCGGCGCCATCCGTTTCGGCGCCATCCATTTCGGCATAGGTGCGCTTGGCGACCGCGATCGCCGCGTTGGCCGCCGGCACGCCGCCATAGATCGCCACCATCAGCAGAACCTCTTTGACGTCATCGATGGTAGCGCCGGTATTCTGTGTCGCGCGGATGTGCATCGCTAGCTCATCGTGGTGGCCCAGCGCCGCCAGGAAGGCGATGGTCAAGAGGCTGCGCTCGCGCTTGGACAACCCCTCGCGGGTCCACACCGAGCCCCACGCCGCTTCGGTGATGAGTTTTTGAAAATCCTCGTCGAACGGCGTTTTGTTGGCTTCCGCCCGGTCGACATGGGCGTTGCCGAGAACCGAGCGGCGCATTTCCATGCCCTTTTCGTACCTGTCGTCAGCCAAGGCCGCCCTCTCAATCGCTATTTGTGGATCGGCGCTTAGGCCGCTTGCGTCTGCCGTGTGACCCGAAGCTTGGTCTTCAAATCGGTGCGGCAAAATGCGTGTAGGAAACAGGTCTGCTCGCTGATATCGAGAATCTCGCGGGCGAATTCCTCGTTCTCCGACGTTTTCAAATAGACGTGGGTCTCGACCGGGTCGGCGGTGCCGGCAACGCCGGTGCCACCCGATGCGCCGCCGAGTGAGAAATGGGTGTCCTGGACGATGCGGTATTCCTCGAGATCCTTTTTCATCATCGCGACGAAACGCCCGAACTGGGTCATGAAGCAAAACCCAATTCCCGCCGAGATATAGGTATTGGCGTCGGGCGCCCGGCCCTGGCCGCCGTTAATTGGCGCCTCTTCAGACAGCAGAATCTTGTTGGTGCCGTGCGGGCTGTACTGCAACTGAGTGATTTCCTTGATGCCGTCGGGCCTGAGCGTGCAGATGGCGCCGATGTGCAGTTGGCGCTTCTGTTCGTCCTGCAGGCTGGAACCTTGACCACCGGCGTGGGCGTCGCCTTCGATCCGCGGGGTCTCGCCGCCGTTCCAGGTGAGCTCGCCCTCGACCTCCAACGGCATCGGCCGGGCCAAGTCGAACAAATCACCGGGGTCCGGGTAGATCGGCCGGTCGAGCCCGGCCACACGGTCGGGTTCGAGCTCGACCCCGTTGCGCGCCAGGGCGAACACGCTGGTGTGGCTGCTGCGCATCAAACCGTTGAGCGGCGAGGCGGCGACCGCATTATAGACCAGATCGGTTATTGTTTTGTCGTCGGCGTCGCAATCGATCTCGACTTCCAACTCCACTGGCAATGCGCCACCGACCATGGTGCGCTTCGGCATTGAGCCTTCCATGGTGTAGAAATTATCCTGGGTCAGGCGCAGATGGCGGAAGGCGACGCCGCGCTGTGCGGCCAACGCGACGATCTCGTTGGTGTAGGACGCGATCATGCCGGCGGTCAGAAACGCCAGGGGACACGGCGCCTCGTCGTCGCCGTTGAGATAGGCGCCCTCGTCGCTCGACAGCCGCCACGCCTTGCCGGTGCGCGACGAGGCGACGACAGCCTCCTTCTGCATTACCGAGAGCGAGCGGACCGAGGTTGTCAAGCTATCGCCGAGCCGGTTTTCGGGGGCTGTGAATCCTATTTCCTCAGGATTTTCGAGCTCGAAAAACAGGGGCAGGCCGGATTTAGCAAGCCGGTTCATATAGGTCTCCGATGTGGTCGTTGTCTACTATAGACCATTAAAATTTCAGTGGCATACACGCCGCCGGGCGTTTGACGAGCTAAACGACTTCGCTAGTCGGCCAGGTCCATATTTTTGGCGCGCTCGGCGACCCATTCGTTGCGCATGCTAAAGCCCTCGATCTCGCGCACCCGCGCTTCGGTCGTCTGCACGATTTCTTCGTCGGAGAGCTCGAAATCGAGGAATTCGCCGAATGGCTGGGGGATGTGGAAAGGCGAATCCAGGTAAACCTCGACATTGTTGCCCTCGGGGTCGTCGAAATAGACCGACCACGCATTGCCGTGGTTGCGCGGCAGCAGGTTCTTCACACCCTCGTCGACAACGCGGTGGTACATCTGGCGCAATTCGTCGAGCGACGCGACCTCGAACGACAATTGGTTGACGGTGCTTGGTGCGCCTTCCGGCCGGCCTTCGGACAGAATCAATTGATGGTGCAGCCTGGGGTCGTTCGACATGAAGGTGATGTTGCCGTTGTAGCGTTCGACGTAACCCTGGTCGGTGACATCGAACCCGAGCATGCGTGTGTAAAAGCTCTCCATCTTTTTGATGTCCCAGACCCAGATCCCGGCGTGGGTCAGCATCGGCCGGATTTTCTTGCCTGTCTTGCTCATAGCGGTTCGCCGTTTGGTTTCTTCGACTTGTTCGGGGATAAGCGTACGCGGCGGTTACGTCGCGGGCAATCGCCCGGATTAGACTCTAGCGCTCGATTAGGATCGCGCGAAAATCGTTGACATTGGTGTGGGTCGGCCCGGTGATCACCAAGTCGCCGAGCGCAGCGAAAACCTTATAGGAATCGTTGGCGGTCAGCGAAGCGCCAGGATCCACGTCGGCTGCAGCGGCGCGTTCCAGCGTGTCGGGACCGATGCACGCGCCGGCATTGTCTTCGCTACCGTCGATCCCGTCGGTGTCGCACGCTATTGCGTGGATCCCAGCAGCTCCCTCGAGCGCGAGGGACAGCGCCAGCGCGTATTCCGTATTGGGCCCGCCGCGACCGTTTCCAGTCACCGTGACGGTCAGCTCGCCGCCGGACAGGATGACGGTGCCTGGCACCGCCGCCCGGGCACGCCGCGCGTGTTCTGCGGCGACAGTGTGCGCTTCCCCCTCGATGGTGTCGCCCAGCAGGTCGATATTGTAGCCGGCCTGGCGGGCGATATCGGCCGCTGCGGCCAGCGTCATCGCCGGCGTGGCGATAAGGTGTGACGACGCATTGGCAAAATAGGGGTCGCCCGGTTTCGGGCTTTCGTCGGCACCGGCGGCCAGATGTGCGTGCACCGCTGCCGGCAGGCTGACGCTATAACGTTCGATGACGTCGCGCGCGTCGGCGAAGGTGGTCGGGTCGGGCACCGTGGGGCCAGAGGCGATGATCGCCGGATCGTCGCCTGGAACGTCGGAGATAAGTAACGCCTCGATCCGCGCCGGGGCGGCGGCGCGGGCCAGTCGTCCGCCCTTGATCGCCGAGAGATGTTTGCGCACGCAATTCATGGCGTCGATCGGAGCGCCCGATTGCAGCAGTGCGGCGTTGACCGCCTGCTTGTCGGCCAGGCTCAGACCCGGCGCCGGCAGGGTCAGCAGCGCCGAGCCGCCGCCCGAGATCAGCGCGACGACCAGATCGCCGATGGAGAGATCGCTGACAATTTCGAGGACACGTTTGGCGGCGTCGAGGCCGGCGGCATCGGGCACCGGGTGGCCGGCTTCGACGATTTCGATCTGCTCGCAAGCAGCGCCGTGGCCGTAGCGGGTCACCACAAGCCCGCTGAGCGGCCCTGGCCAATGGGCTTCCAGCGCCCGCGCCATGGCCGCCGACGCCTTGCCGGCGCCGATCACCACAGTACAGCCCTTGGGCGGATCGGGCAGGTGCGCCGGCACGCACAGATCGGGCTGCGCCGCGGCCACGGCGGCGTCGAACATTGCGCGCAACAGATCGGCTGGGGTCATGGAGTCGGGTGGCCTCGCGGTGCTGGTTTGGTGGGTAGTATATCTCGCAGATGTTGTCACATGGCCAGCCAGGCTACCCGGCTTGACCGGTTGAACGTGTTCCAACAGGTTGGGTGCCGGGAGGATTTCATCATGATAAAATTGGCCGGCCTTATTGCTGCGATGCTCGCAAGCTTGGTGGCGATTGCGGGCGGCAGCGCGGTGGCGCAAGTATCGCCGTCACCGGCCGAGGTAGCCGGTTATTCGGGCCTCCACGCGGCAGCGTGGGCCGGCGATACCGGCGAAATTCGTCGCCTCGCCGTTGGCGGCGCAGCGATCGACAGCACCGATAGCGCCGGACGGACACCGCTGCACGTCGCCGCCTTTGCGTCGCACGACTTAGCGGTCGCCGTGCTGGTCGAATTGGGGGCCGATCCCAACCGCCTCGAGAACGACAAGTACGACATCCTCACCATCGCCGCCGTTGCCGACGATGCCGAAATGGTTCGCCTCGCCGCGTCGCTCGGCGGCAACGCCGCCAACGTGACCAGCATCTATGACGGCACCGCCCTGATCGCCGCGTCCCATCTCGGCCATGCCGAGGTGGTGGCCGCCCTGATCGCGGCCAAGGCGCCGCTCGACCATATCAACAATCTCGGTTGGACTGCCTTACTCGAGGTGGTGATCCTGGGCGATGGCGGCCCGCGCCACCTCGCCACCGCGCGCGCTCGTTGTCGCCGGCGCTGATGGAGCCATCGCCGACCGGCAGGGCCGCACGCCACTCGACCATGCCCGCCAGCGCGGGTATGGGGAAATGACCGCACTGTTGGAACAAACGCAGAAGCGGTAGTTTTACCCGGTCCCGTTCAATTGGCTGGCCATCCAGTCGGCGGTCTGCAGGCGGTAGCGGTAGGCGCGGTTGTTGGCGACGTGGTTGCCGTCTTCGATGACCAGCAGCTCGACCGGTCCGGATACTTCGGCAGCCAAACGCTCGGCGTCGCGGTAGGAGATCAAGCGGTCGAGCTTGCCGGCGACGATAAAAATCGGGCAGGTGATCTCCCGCGCCACGCCATCGAGCGAGAGTTTCATCGCCAGATCGCGCGCTTCTTCCTCGTTCGCCGAATGCGAACGCACGCGGAAAGCGTCCCGGGTTAGACTGGGCAGGCTGTCCCAC
>JAPUHN010000191.1 GCA_027297685.1 Alphaproteobacteria bacterium
ATCGCCATCGCGTCGGTGGCCTTTCTGTTTCTAGTGGCGATTCCATTCGCTGCGCGCGAGGCCGCGCAGGCGATTCCGCCCGAAATCGAAGCGCAACTGGGCGAAGCGGCGGCGGATCAGATCACGCGTTTCTTCACTCACACGGAGGAGGCCGTTTATTGTTCGTCGCCACAGGGCGATATCGCACTGCGCGAGCTGACCCAACGTTTTGTCACGCAAGTGGATTTGCCCTATCCGCTAACCGTACGCGTCATCAAAAGTCCCCTGGTCAATGCATTCACGCTGCCCGGCGGGCAAATTCTGATCTTTAACGGGTTGCTGGACTTCGTCGAGGGGCCCGACGAAGTGGCCGGGGTTCTGGCGCATGAAATTGGCCATGCCTTACGCCGACATCCGATGGAGATATTTGCCAAAAACGTTGGCGCGGCGACATTGATCGGCTTGCTGCTAGGCGATATTACCGGCGGTTCGGTTATTGGCGCCTTGGTTCAATTCACCGTAACCGCCTCTTACACCCGCGACGCCGAGCGCGATGCCGATGCCGATGCGGTCGATTTGCTAAACGGCTCCGGGATCGACGGTTCGGGTCTGGTCGAATTCTTTGACCGTCTGCGCTTGGAAGAAAACAGCGATCTGCAAGATATTCTCGCTGTTATTGGCACCCACCCTGCCACCGATGAGCGGTCCGATTTCGTGCAAGATAACGCCACTGCCGATGGCCCCGCCATGTCGGTCGCCCACTGGCAGGCGCTGAAGGATATTTGCGGCGAGAAGTAAATTCGTTTGGGAACGCCTCGTTGCGCCGATTGCGTTGGCGCGGGGTTGGTCTAGACTCTAGGGCATGACCGCAACAGCGCTCGCGACCGCCGATTTCGATCTTCACCCGCAATTGGCTGCAGATACCGTTGAAGTCGACCGCTGGACTTGTTGCCGCGTGTTGCTGATCGATGACGCCACATATCCGTGGCTGATCCTGGTGCCGCAGCGCCCAAGCTTGCGCGAACTGCACGATTTGTCCGCCGACGATCTGGCGCAAGTGACCGCTGAAATCGTCCGCGCGAGCGCGGCGATGGAACGGCTCTTCCAACCGGACAAAATGAACGTCGCGGCGCTGGGCAACCAGGTGTCACAGCTCCACATCCATGTCATTGCACGATTCGAAGACGATCCCGCCTGGCCGAAGCCGGTTTGGGGTGTGACGCCAGCCATACCTTATGGCGCGCACGACCTCGCGGCACGCATCGAGGCGTTGCGCGGCGCCTTCGGCGGCTAGGCCGCCGCACCCCACGATGGCAACGGCGAGCTCCACCCGGCGCGGCCGATCCGAACCCGGGCGATCTAATCCCGACGCCTTACCGCCGCGTTTTACTGACTGGTTTGCGGCGCGGGGCTGGGCGCCGCACCGCCACCAGCTCGAAATGCTCGAGGTGGCGCAACGCGGGGAATCGGCGCTGCTTATCGCGCCGACCGGCGGCGGCAAGACCCTGGCTGGGTTTTTGCCCAGCTTGGTCGAATTGGCCGGACAAGAAAGTGCTCCCGCCGAGGGCCTGCACACTCTCTACATCTCGCCGCTGAAAGCGCTCGCGGTCGATATTCAGCGCAATCTCGAACAGCCGATCGCCGAAATGGCGCTGCCCCTGCGGGCTGAGACGAGGACCGGCGACACGCCATCGTCGAAACGTCAGCGCCAGCGGCGCCAACCGCCGCACCTGCTGATGACGACGCCGGAAAGCCTCGCGCTGTTGCTGTCCTACGAGGATGCGCCCGAGATCTTCGGCGATTTGCGTTGCGTCATCGTCGACGAGCTCCACGCGCTGGAAGACAACAAGCGCGGCGATCTACTGTCGCTCGGTTTGGCCCGCTTGTCGGCGTTGGCGCCGCGCTGCCGCCGGGTCGGGCTCAGCGCTACCGTTGCCGAGCCGGCGCGGCTGGCGCGGTGGCTGTCGCCGGACGGCAAGGGTGGCGGCGTTCGGCTGGTGACCGGCGATAGCGGCGCCGAACCCGACATCGAAATTCTTGAAACCGAAGCGCGTTTGCCGTGGTCGGGCCATATGGGTGTCCATGCCTTGCCCGAGGTCTACGATCTACTGCGTGGCGCCGGCACCGCCATCGTCTTCGTCAACACGCGCGCCCAGACCGAGATCGTTTTTCAAGAGCTGTGGCGCATCAACGACGATAATTTGGCGATCGCCTTGCACCATGGCAGCCTTGCCGTAGAGCAGCGCCGCAAGGTCGAAGCGGCGATGGCGCGCGGCGTGCTCGACGCGGTTGTGGCCACTTCCTCGCTCGATCTGGGGGTCGATTGGGCGGCGGTAGATTTGGTTATCCAGATCGGCGCGCCCAAGGGATCGACCCGCCTGTTGCAGCGCATCGGCCGCGCTAATCATCGGCTCGACCAACCGAGCCGCGCGGTGCTGGTGCCGGCCAACCGGTTTGAAATGCTCGAGTGCCGCGCCGCGCTGGAAGCGATACGCGAAGGCACTCTCGACGGCTTGCCCGAGCGGCCAGGCGGCATCGACGTGCTGGCCCAGCACGTGCTCGGCGTCGCCTGCTCCGGACCGGTCGATCCGACGGTGCTGTACCATGAGGTCCGCAAGGCCGGGCCCTACGCCGCCCTGTCGCGGCGCGACTTCGACGATGTCTTCGACTTCGTCGCCACCGGCGGATATGCGTTAGGAAATTACGAACGGTTCAAGCGACTGCGCCAGGTCTCCGGCGGTGGCTACGCCATCGCCACGCCGACGGTGGCCCGCGACTACCGCATGAACGTCGGCACTATCGTCGAGGCGCCGACCCTCAAGGTGCGCATGGGCCGGGGCCGTGTCCTCGGTGAAGTCGAGGAGCATTTCGTTAACTATATGACTGCCGGCGACACTTTTGCCTTCGCCGGCCGCCTGTTGGAGTTCATCGAAGTGCGTGAAACCAACGTCATCGTCCGGCCGGGCCGTGGCGATGCTCCGGCGGTGCCGGCGTATATGGGGGGGCGGTTGCCGCTGTCGACCCATTTGGCGGCCCGGGTCCGGGCCACCTTGGCCGAGCCACGGCGGTGGCGGAGTTTTTCCGGTCAGGTGCGCGAGTGGCTCGACGCCCAGCTCTGGCGTTCTGTGATGCCGAGCGAGGAGGGGCTGTTGGTCGAAACCTTTCCCCGCGGCAACAAGCAATATCTGGTGGCCTATTGTTTCGAGGGCCGCAACGCGCACCAGACCCTGGGCATGTTGCTGACGCGGCGGATGGAGCGCATGGGGCTAAAACCCTTGGGCTTTGTCGCCACCGACTATGTGCTGGCGATCTGGGGCCTGGAGGCGGCTGAGCGCATCGACCAGTTATTCAGCGAAGATATGCTGGGCGACGATCTTGAGGCGTGGATGGCCGAATCGAGTATGCTTAAGCGAACGTTTCGCAATGTCGCGGTGATTGCCGGTTTGATTCAACGCCGCCACCCCGGCGAGGAGAAATCGCGCCGCCAGGTGACGTTCAATTCGGATCTGATCTATGACGTACTGCGCCGTCACGAACCCAATCATATATTACTGCGCGCGACCCGCGCGGACGCCGCGTCGGGACTCACCGACATACGCCGGTTAGCCGATATGTTGGCGCGGATACGCGGCCGGATCACCCACCGGGAACTCGACCGGGTCTCGCCGTTGGCGGTGCCGGTGTTGTTGGAAATAGGCCGCGAGAGCGTCTACGGCGCGGCGATCGATGAATTGCTGGGGGAAAACGCGGAAGACCTCGTCGCCGAGGCCATGGCCGGCAGCGACGTCAAAGAACTGCCGCTCGCATGAACCTGCGACGCCACCAAGCGGCGATCGCCGGGTCGGCAGTTGCGCACGCGACGTTGACCCTGGCTGGCACGCCTATACTGGCCGATCAGAGTGGCGCGATCTTTCTGCTCGATGACCGCACGCTGGTGGTTGCCGACCTGCATTTCGAAAAGGGTTCGGCTTTTGCCGCGCGCGGCGACGCCTGGCTGCCGCCCTATGATACCGGTGAGACGCTGGCGCGCTTGGAGCGGGTGTGCCGCCACTATCGGCCACGCCGTGTTATCTGCCTGGGCGATAGTTTTCACGATCTCGATGGGCCCCACCGCATGGCAAAAACCGACCTGGCGCGATTGCGGCGTCTGGTACAGCGCCAAGAATGGGTTTGGGTGACCGGCAACCACGATCCCGCGCCACCGCCGGATCTCGGCGGCGAGGCAGCGCAGATGTTAACCGTGGGGCCGCTGACGTTGTGCCATGAGGCGGCAACCGGTGCGGTGCCGTCCGGCGAAGTGTCGGGACACTTCCACCCCAAGGCGGCGGTGCGCACGCGCGGGCGGCGCATCTCGGGCCGTTGTTTCGTCACCGATGGCCGCCGCCTGATCTTGCCGGCGTTCGGCGCCTTTGCTGGCGGTCTGAACGTGCTTGATCCGGCGCTGTCGTCGCTGCTGCGGCCGGCATTCCGGGTCTTCGTGATCGGTAAGCAAAGGCTGTTTGCCTACCAACGCCACCAGCTTGCGCCGGAACCTCAGCGAGGCTAGTTGACTGGGGACTCCGTGAGCCGGTCAGCTTTTCAGACAGCCGGACAGCGAGCGGCCGAGATTGATCATGAGATCGAAATAGAGCTCAGGGCCGATGGCGAGACCAGCGCCGTCGGAATATTTAGCGAACCGCAGCTGAACTGTTTGGCACGCGCAACTCGAATATCAGCCAAAGCGTTGCGGTGAGTAACAGCACCGCGCCTGCTTGGTGCGCCGCGGCGAGCGGGACCGGCACCACGAACAGCAATGTTGAGACGCCGAGCGCCACTTGCAGGCCGACGATGATCAGCAGTGCGTTGGCGACGCGACGCGCCCTTTGCACCAGGACAATCCAACGGCTGCGCCACCATGTGGCGACGGCGACACCAAGGGTGACGATCGCCAGCACGCGGTGATGGAACTGAATCGTTGCGATGTCCTCGAACGGGCTGGCGTACCAGGGCTGCGGCATATAGCCCGCGGGAACCAGCCGTCCGTCCATGAAGGGGAAGGTATTGTAGGCGAAGCCGGCGTCGGTGCCGGCGACAAAGGCCCCCGACAATATGGTCACCGCAACCAGGGCGACAGTGGCTACGGCCAAGGCCCGCATGCCCGCCAACCGCCGGTCTGGCGTAGTTTCGGGTTCGGGATGGCGTAGTTGCAGCGCAGTCCAAAAAAGCGCGACATAAAGCGCCAAAGCCAGCACCAAATGGGCGGCCAGCCGATATTGGCTAACCTCTGGAATGTCGGCCAGCCCGCTCTGGACCATGTACCAGCCGAGCACGCCTTGGGCGCCGCCGAGGAAGAACAGCAACACCAGGCGGGGCGCCAGCGACAGGCCGATTTGCCGCCGCAACAGGAACCACAGGAATGGTAAAAAGAATACGACGCCGATTAGCCGGCCCCAGAACCGGTGCACAAATTCCCACCAAAAGATTGTCTTGAAACCGGACAGGGTCATACCAGCGTTGATTTCCTGGTATTGCGGGCTCGTTTGATAGAGCGAGAACACCCGCATCCACTCGGTCTCGGACAGCGGCGGCATAAATCCCATGAGCGGTCGCCACTCGACGATCGACAGACCCGATCCGGTCAAGCGGGTGATACCGCCGATCGAGACCATCACCAAAACCATCGCAGCCATGGTGAATAACCATGCAGCTATCGACCGATCACTCGCCGGTGGCTGTTGGGTCAGCTCGAATTGTTGTGCGGTCTGGCTCACCATTGGACTTCGATTCGTCTCATGCGCTTAGTCTGCTCGGCGGGTATTTCTGTTGCAAGCCGGCGCGCCCATCAGTCGCAGTTCATGCAGTATAATCGCTGCGTCCGATCGTCGCAGTTAATAGACCGATCAACTAGTGGCCCGGATCACGGCCTTGCTGTAGAATCAACATCGAATGACGTAGGCGCGTTTATCGGCTAGGTAGTGGCTGTAGTCATTCACGCGCGGTAGGCCCCCGCAAGTTAGGGTCGGTCGTGCGGCAAAGTGGGGATAAGTTTCAAGTATACAAGGCGCATCGAAGGGTCGGATCGTTTATTTCTGATTCGGTGGCCCTCATAGCAAGGAAGACAATGGAATGTGGGCAGCAATCGCAGTTTTTTTGGTGGCGCTCGGCTCGCTGGTTTTTCACCTGATAACACCGTGGTGGTCGACGCCGATCGCCTCGAACTGGGGTTCGATGGATCTGACCATCGACATCACGTTCTGGATCACGGGCGTTGCCTACATTGTCATCCTGTTGTTCATGGCGGCGTGCATTTACCAATATCGCAACCGTGCAGATAAAACGACGACATCGCCGCAATCAAATCACAAGGCGTCCTACGATCCGGAGAATAAAAAACTAGAGCTGTGGCTGACGGTAGGAACGGCGGTAGCTGTCGCCGGCCTGTTGGCGCCTGGCCTGATCGTCTGGAACGACTATGTGACGGTGCCGGACGATGCGGTGGAAGTCGAGGTCATGGGCCAACAATGGCAGTGGGGCTTCCGCTATCCGGGTGCGGATGGCAAGCTCGGCACCACCGACGCCCGCTTGATCAATGCGGACAACCCATTTGGTTTGCACTTAGACGACCCCAACGGCCAAGACGATATCCTCGTCGAAGGCGATGATTTGCACCTGGAATTGGGCCAGCCCGTGAACATGCTGCTGCGTTCGATCGATGTCTTGCACGACTTCTACGTTCCTCAATTCCGCGCCAAGATGGATATGGTGCCCGGTTTGGTCACCTTCTACTGGATGATTCCGACCCGTACCGGAACCTTCGATATACTGTGCGCCGAACTCTGCGGCTCGAACCACTATGCGATGCGCGGTTTGGTCGTGGTTGAAGAAAAAGAAGCGTTTAACGCGTGGATGGCGGAGCAGCAGACCTTTGCGCAGTTGCGGGCCGAGGTCGAAAAGAACGCCAAGCACGGCTCGTCGCTGGCCTTGAATGCGGTGGGCGCAGTGCCCGTGGATAGCGTCGTCGCGCGCTAAGATCCGATATCGTTGGGCGTGCCAAAGTAAAGAACGAAGAGGTTTAGTTGATGGTTGATGTCACACCGGAGAAAGTCGAATACGTCGGACCGGCCGAGGTCCCCGAGGTCGATCTCTATCATGCCAAAACCTGGTGGACGAAGTACGTCTTCAGTCAGGATGCCAAAGTCATCGCCATCCAGTACTCAGGCACGGCAGTTGCGATCGGGCTGGTCGGTCTGGTGTTGTCGTGGCTGATGCGGCTGCAACTGGGCTTCCCCGAATTCTTCTCGTTTATCAGTCCGGATTTGTACCTCCAATTCGTCACCATGCACGGCATGATCATGGTCATCTATCTGTTGACCGCGCTGTTTCTGGGGGGCTTCGGTAACTATCTGATACCGCTGATGGTCGGCGCCCGCGACATGGTGTTTCCCTTTGTGAATATGGTGAGTTACTGGGTCTATCTGCTGGCCGTATTGGTGCTGGTCTCCAGCTTCTTCGTGCCTGGTGGCCCGACCGGGGCCGGCTGGACCCTGTATCCGCCGCAAGCCATCCTCTCCGGCACGCCGGGAAGTGGCGCCGGCATTGTTCTGATGCTGGTCTCGTTGGCGCTGTTCATTATCGGCTTTACCATGGGTGGGTTGAACTACGTGGTAACGGTGCTGCAGGCGCGCACCCGCGGCATGACGTTGATGCGCCTGCCTTTGACGGTTTGGGGCATTTTTACCGCTACTGTTTTGGCGTTGCTGGCGTTCCCGGCCCTATTCGTCAGCGCCATAATGATGACCCTCGACAGTGTTCTGGGCACCAGTTTCTTCATGCCCGCCATCGTCGAATTTGGCGAGCAGCTACAATATGGCGGCGGTAGCCCGGTTCTGTTCCAGCATTTGTTCTGGTTCTTCGGCCATCCCGAAGTCTATATCGTCGCCTTGCCGGCCTTCGGCATCGTTTCCGATTTGCTCAGTGTTCACGCGCGCCGGAATATCTTCGGCTATCGCATGATGGTCTGGGCGATTGTCGGCATTGGCGCATTGAGCTTCGTCGTGTGGGCGCACCACATGTACGTCAGCGGCATGAACCCCTATTTCGGTTTCTTCTTCGCCACCACTACGCTGATCATCGCCGTACCGACGGCGCTCAAGGTCTACAATTGGACGCTGACCCTGTGGCGCGGCGACATCCACCTGACTTTGCCGATGCTGTTCGCCATCGCGTTCATTATCACCTTCGTCAACGGCGGCATCACCGGCCTGTTCCTCGGCAATGTGGTGGTCGATGTGCCGCTCTCCGACACCATGTTCGTGGTCGCCCATTTCCATATGGTCATGGGCGTCGCCCCGATTCTCGTCGTCTTCGGCGCGGTCTACCACTGGTTCCCCTTGATGACCGGAAGAATGCTGAACCAAGCAATGGGCCAGTTCCACTTCTGGGTCACCTTCCTGGGCGCCTACCTGATCTACTTCCCGATGCACTATTTGGGCTTCGTCGGCGTACCGCGCCGTTATTGGGAGATCGGCGAGACGAATTTTATTCCGGAATCGGCCGAATCGTTGAACGCCTTCATAACCGTGGCGGCCCTGGTCGTGGGCTTCGCTCAGGTCGTCTTTATCTACAATATTCTGACGAGCATTTTCAAAGGCAAGATCTCCGAGCGGAACCCATGGAAGGCCACGTCGCTGGAATGGCAGACCACGACCGTGCCGCCGGGCCATGGCAACTTTGACGACGAACTGCCGGTCGTCTATCGGTGGGCGTATTCCTACAGCGTGCCGGGCACTGTCGACGACTATACACCGCAGAATGTTCATCCCGATGACGTGGTGAAGATTGCCGCAGAACAGGGCGGCGACTAGCGGTGGATTTCTTCCGCGAGATTTCGAGCAAGCCCTGGCTTGAATCCCAGGTCGCGATCGACGACACCCACCAAGGCGGGGCCTACACCCTGCCGTCGGTGACTATCGGATTGCGGATCTTCCTGGGGGTCGTCACGGTCCTGTTCTCGCTAACCGTGGTGGCGTATTCGGATCGGATGACGCTGGCCGATTGGCGACCGGTGCCCGAGCCGACGCTGATGTGGCTGAACATCGTTGTTCTGTTCGCCAGCAGTGTAGCGATGCAGTGGTCGGTGATCAGTGCACGCCGCGGCCGGACCGCAAATGTCGAAATTGGTATGCTCGTCGGCGGCGCCCTCGCGTTGGCATTTTTGGCCGGTCAGCTTCTCATGGTGCGCCAAATGAATGCCTTGGGCTATTTCGCGCCGACCAATCCGGCGCTTGCCTTCCTCTATATGTTGTCGGCGATGCATGGCGTCCACCTGCTGGGCGGGCTTGTGGCCTGGGGGCGAACCGTGATGCGTATATGGGGCGGACATGAGGCGCACCAGGTGCGTATGAGCGTCGAGTTATGCGCCTTCTACTGGCATTTCTTGCTGGTGGTTTGGTTTTTGTTATTCGTTTGGTTTTCGATTACGTAAAGAGGTTCAGAAGCACATGACCGAAGCAGATGTGACGCATTCCGACATTCCGGGAGATCGACCGGACGGTATGGAAGGCGTGATCGCCGATTGGGCCTCGGACCAGCGGGCGTTCAAAAACGTTCCCTGGGGCAAGGCCATGATGTGGATCTTCCTCCTCAGCGATACGTTCATCTTCAGCAGTTTTTTAATCTCGTACATGACCGTGCGGATGTCGACGGTTGTGTCGTGGCCGAATACCAGCGAAGTCTTCGCGCTGCATTTGTTTGGCACCGATGTTCCGCTGATCCTGATCGCCATCATGACGTTCATCCTCATCAGCAGCAGTGGCACCATGGTCTTGGCGGTCAATTACGGCTATCGCCGCGATCGCAAATTGACCACCATTTTGTTGATCGTGACCGCGCTATTGGGCGCTTCGTTCGTCGGCATGCAGGCGTTCGAATGGACCAAGCTGATCCTCGAGGGCGTGCGTCCGTGGGGCAATCCCTTCGGGGCGGTCCAGTTTGGCTCTGTCTTCTTCATGATCACCGGATTCCACGGCGCGCATGTGTCCATCGGCGTGTTGTTTCTGCTCATCATTGCGCGAAAAGTCTGGCGTGGCGACTACGATGAAGGGCGACGCGGTTTTTTCACAAGCCGTAAAGGCAATTACAGTGTTGTCGAGATCATGGGCCTGTATTGGCATTTCGTCGATCTGGTGTGGGTCTTCATTTTCGCATTTTTCTATCTCTGGTAGGGGGCACCCATGACAACCGCTGAAGGCCAGCAACATCCGCTCGGCATTTATTTCAAGATTTGGGGATTGCTGTTCGTCCTCAGTACGCTTTCGTATCTCGTCGACGTGTTAGATTTTCAGGGCTACCTGCGCTGGTCGCTCATAGTGATCTTCATGTTGCTGAAGGCGGGGCTCATTGTCGCCGTGTTCATGCATATGGTGTGGGAACGGTTGGCCATCGTGTACGCCATTCTGGTGCCGACGCTTGCGTTGATGGTGTTGCTGGCGCTAATGGCGTTAGAAGCCGACTACACCGAATTCACGCGGTTGCTGTTTTTCGGCGGCGGCGGCTAACGTTACGAGCGCACGCGGCCCGCACCAATGTGCTGATTGAGTTGTAACGACTCTTGCTTACTGCCAGTGTTGAGTACGTGTTGCGCGGTCGCGCGTTGCGGCCGCCGGGACAACCGGTTCAAGGGGCACCGCCATGTCGGATGAACAGTCGATTGACTACGCTGATAGCAGCTCGGCCAGGCCGACCATCCGCAAGATCGAGATGTCGGACCTGAAAGAAGTACTGGTCGCGGGCTTCAGGGATTTCGACGCCAAGCCGACCCATTTTGTTTTACTGTTCATAATCTATCCGATCGTCGGCGTAATATTGATCAACCTGTCGGCTGGGTACGAGATATTGCCGCTAATTTTTCCGATCATTGCCGGCTTTGCCCTGATCGGCCCCTTTGCCGCGATCGGCCTTTACGAAATAAGCCGGCGCCGCGAACAGGGCCTCGATTTCTCGATAAAATACGCCTTTCAAGTCCACCGGTCGCCGTCCATTCGCGCCATTATCACCCTCAGCATCGTGATGATGGTGATCTATTTCGCCTGGTTGGGTATCGCGTTGGTCATCTTCAATCTAACGTTCGGCGTAACGCCGACATCGTTTTGGGGTTTCGCGGTTGAAGTTCTTACAACCCAAGCCGGTTGGGCCCTTATCATTGTCGGCAGCGGTGTCGGGTTCATCTTCGCCGTGGTGGTGTTGGCCGTCAGCGTAGTGTCGTTTCCGATGCTGCTCGACCAGGACGTCAGCGCTGCGGTGGCGATCAGCACGTCGGTGAGAGCGGTAGCGGCGAACCCAGTGGCGATGGGGGTCTGGGGTATCATCGTTGCCGGCGCGCTCTTACTCGGTTCGATACCGTTTTTCTTCGGGCTCGCCGTTGTGATGCCGGTGCTTGGGCACGCGACCTGGCACCTGTACCGCAAGACTGTACAGATTTAACGCCGCGCAGCCGAAGCAGCGGGGACGGTGGCCTAGATCGCGACGTGTTCGACGATCAGCGCTGCGAACAATACGAACAGATAGAGTATCGAAAAGCCGAACATACGCCGCGCCGCGCGGTCGCTTTTGGTGCGTACAATCTGGGCGGCCAGCCACAGCAAATAGGCGCCCACCGTGGCAGCCGCGGCGCCGTAAGCGAGCCCCACCGTGCCCAGAGCTAACGGCGCGAAGCTAAGCGGCACCAGCAAAAGGGTATAAATCAGGATCTGGCGCCGGGTCTCGGCAGGACCGGCGACCACCGGCAACATCGGCACGCCGGCCTTGGCATAGTCGCCTTTCCGATACAGCGCCAGCGCCCAGAAGTGTGGCGGTGTCCACATGAAGATGATGAGGAACAAAGCCACCGATTCGAGGCTGACCGATCCGGTCACCGCTGCCCAGCCGATCATCGGTGGTAGCGCTCCCGCGGCGCCGCCGATGACAATGTTCTGCGGGGTTCGGCGTTTCAGCCAGATGGTATAGACGAAGATATAAAATCCGGCGGCGAATGCGAGCAGCGCGGCGGCGACCCAGTTGACCGCCAAGCCCATGAGCAAGACCGGCAATACATTGAGCGTAACGCCAAAAGCGAGCGCTTTGTTGGGGGCGATCCGCCCGGCCGGAATAGGTCGGTTGCGGGTGCGTTCCATCAACGCGTCGATGTCGCGTTCGTACCACATGTTTATCGCCCCGGCCGCGCCGGCGCTAATCGCGATACAGAGCACCGCCACGGCGGCCTGTAGCGGATGCAGACTGCCGGGCGCCAACACCAAGCCGGCGAACCCGGTGAATACGACCAGCGACATTACCCGTGGTTTGAGCAGGGCAATATAGTCGCCCACCCGCGTGCCTGCGCGTTCGGCGATGCTTTGTGCCGCGCCCGTCGTCTCGACCGTCATTTTCTAGTTCTCCTCGCTTGGGCATTGTAGCGGCATGGCCATTCAGGCGTAACAATATTTGCTCAGTCGCCCTCGGAAAATCGGCTGAATTTCGCACTGCGGCTTTTTGCCGCGCATGCAGAGCAACAAGGTGGGTACGCCGTGGCATGTTGCAATGGACATAAGAGGATCAGCCGCACAATAGCCTCATTGTCGGGAAAT
This sequence comes from Alphaproteobacteria bacterium, assembly GCA_027297685.1. GTDB lineage: Bacteria > Pseudomonadota > Alphaproteobacteria > UBA6615 > UBA6615 > JAPUHN01. Next base: position 12,579 of record JAPUHN010000191.1, read on the forward strand.
ACAGGGACCTGCCGCCCTTCATACGGCTCCGACCATGGTTCTGGTTGTAGCGTAGCGAAGTATCGTTGTGGACCAGCGAGGGACTGTATTCGGCAGCTTTTGGCTGCTATAGACGCGTTATCGGAGCTGTCCGTTTTCATTCGAGGAGACACTGGTGAAACACATAATTGCAACCGCCGTTTTGACCTTGGCCCTTACCGGTGGGGCGGTAACGGCGCACGCCGAGGGCGATGTGAAAGCCGGTGCGAAATTCTTCAAATCCAGGTGCACGGCGTGCCATACGATCGACGAAGGCGGTAAGAACAAGGTTGGCCCCAACCTGTTCGGCGTATTTGGCGGCACCGCCGGTAAACGTGTTGCCAGTTTCGAGAAAAGGTATTCGAAGGCCTTGAAAAAATCGGGGATCGTCTGGAACGAAGAAACGCTCAACAGCTTTTTGACGAACTCCAAGGCAGCTGTGCCGAAAACCAAAATGGCGATCAAAGTAAAGAAAGAAAAAGACCGGGAAAATCTAATTGCGTATCTGAAAACCGCGGTCAAATAGTCTTGGATATTCCCGCGCGCCGCTTTGGACGCGTGTGAGAGGTCACAATGTTGATTTCGCCGGCGTTTGCGCATGGCAGCAGTGGCGTGGACTCAGCGGGCCAACATGGTCCGTTAATTCTGCTGGTTGTCGCTGTCGTGGTCGTTTCTCTGCTGGTCGCAGAGAAAAAATGGCGGCGGCGTAAGCTACAGCTGCAAAACGCCGCCGACAAAGCTACTCAAGCCGGTCCGGATACTGCCTAGAGTCGGGCTAAACTTCCCAGGTGTGTCCCTGGCGCAGCAACTTGTCGAAGTCGCCCTCGCCTTTTTCATCTTTGATCGCGTTGACCTGGTCGTGCACCGCGCCATCGTATGTCGGCGCCGGGTCACAATAGAGCACGCCCAGCGCGACCGGGAACGCCGGCGGTTGCATGCTGGCCAGCAACATTGCCAACGGCCGGTTGGTCTCGTCGTGGAGCAGAATATCGCCTTCGGTGACGCCGTCTTCGCCGATAGTGACAATCTCCAGTTCCAGAACGTCATTCTTCATTCGCAGGCCCTTGTTGGACTCTGTGCCGAAAATCAGCGGTTCGCCGTGCTCGACGTGTATCTGCATGTCGGCCTGGACACTCTTTTCGGTGAAATGGCTGAAGACTGCGTCGTTGTAGACGAGGCAATTCTGAAAAATCTCTACGAATGAGGCGCCTTTATTTTCGTAGGCCCGCTTCAGGACCACCGGCAGGTGCTTCTGCAATATATCCACCGAACGGGCAACGAACCGTCCGCCGGCGCCAATGGCAAACTGGGCGGCCGACACCGGCCGGTCGACCGAACCGAACGGCGTCGATGGGGACCGCGTGCCGATATGCGAGGTCGGCGAGTACTGCCCTTTGGTCAGTCCATAGATTTCGTTGTTGAATAGCAGGATCTGTAGATCGACGTTGCGCCGCAATACATGCATGGTGTGATTACCGCCAATCGACAGCATGTCGCCGTCGCCGCCGACAACCCAAACGTCGAGCTCTGGGTTGGCCAGCTTGACGCCGGTTGCGATCGCCGGTGAGCGGCCGTGGATCGTGTGAAATCCGTAGGTCTCCATGTAATAGGGGAACCGTGCCGCGCAGCCGATGCCAGACACAAACACTGTCTGTTCAGGGTCGGCCTGGAGATCGGCAAGCGTGCGCTGGACGCTTTTGAGGATCGCGTAGTCGCCACAGCCAGGGCACCAGCGCACCTCTTGGTCGGTTGCGTAATCCTTGGCGGTCAGTTTTTCAGGAGCCGTTTGCACGTTCATCCTAATTCTCCAGCCGGCCGCGAATGGCCGTTTCCAACTCGTTGATCAGGAACGGCTTGCCGTTCACTTTGTTAAATCCCTCGGCCGCTACAAGGTACTGCGCGCGCAGCAATGTGACCAGTTGGCCTTTGTTCATCTCCGGCACCAGTACCTGACCGAATCCCTTTAACAGATCACCCAGGTTACGCGGCAGGGGCCAGATGTAACGCAGATGAATATGCGCAACGTTAAATCCTTCGTTACGCATGTTGTTGACGGCGCGGCTGATCGGCCCATAGGTCGAGCCCCAGCCGACCACCACCAAACTCGCGCCCGCTTCGCCCTGGTCGATCTCTTGTTCGGGGATATCGTCGGCGATGCCGTTGATCTTGGCGGCGCGTAAGTCGGTCATCTTCTGATGATTGTCCGCGTCGTAGGAAATATGACCCGAACCGTCTGCGCGTTCGATGCCGCCGATACGGTGAGCGAGTTGCGGCGTCCCGGGTTTAACCCAGGGACGCGCCAACGTATCGTCATCGCGTGTGAACGGCTGGAAATCCTTCGGATCGGTGCGGAATTTAACCTCGAAGGGCGCGTAATCCGCCATGTCCGGAATTAGCCACGGCTCCGACGCGTTGGCGAGATAGCCGTCGGTAAGCAGCATGACCGGGGTCATGAATTTGGTCGCCAGACGAACCGCCTCGATCGCCACTTCGAAGCCGTCGGTTGACGAACTGACTGAAATGACGGGCAGCGGCGCGTCGGCATTACGCCCGAAAACCGCTTGGTAGAGGTCTGACTGTTCGGTCTTGGTGGGCATGCCGGTCGATGGCCCGGCCCGTTGTGAGTTAACAATGATCAACGGAAGTTCGGTGGCGATGGCGAGGCCGATCGCCTCCATTTTCAATGCAATGCCGGGCCCGGAGCTAGAGGTAACGCCAAGCGACCCCGCATAGGAGGCGCCAATGGCGGCGCCGACCGCGGCGATCTCGTCTTCCGCCTGGAACGTCACCACGCCAAATTCCTTCATCGCGGCGAGCTGATGTAGCAGCGCCGAGGCGGGCGTGATCGGATAGGAGCAAAAGGTCAGGCCGAGATTGGCCAGCCGTGTGCCAGCGAGCAGGCCCAGGGCTATCGCGTCGGTTCCCGTAACCGTGCGGTAGAGCCCCGGTGCAATTTCTGCCGCGGGAATATTATAGCCGCCGATTTCGGCGGGCATTTCCGCCGTTTCGCCGAACGCATGGCCGGCATTCAAAGCGGCGATGTTTGCGCCGGCGATTTCGGGTCTTTTTTCAAATTTGGCGTTGAGCCAGTCGGTCGATGCTTTCCGGCGCCGTCCGTACATCCAATAGACCAAGCCCAGCGCCCACATATTCTTCGAGCGCAACGCATCTTTGTTCGATAGCCCGTAGTCCTTCACCGCCTCGACGGTCAAGCGCGACATGTCGATTTTGACAACCCGGTACTTGTCGAGGCTATCGTCGTCCAACGGGTTACCGTCGTACCCGGCTTTCGCCAGGTTGCGGTCGGTAAACGAGCCGGTATCGGCGATGACGATGCCACCGGGTTTGACATCGGACAGGTTGGTGATCAGAGCCGCCGGGTTCATCACCACCAGAACGTCGAGGTCGTCACCCGACGTCATGATACGGCGCGCGCCAAAATTAATCTGAAAGGCCGACACGCCGAAAGTCGTACCTGCCGGCGCCCGAATTTCGGCTGGGAAATCGGGGAAGGTTGCCAGGTCGTTACCGGCAAGCGCTGCGGTCAGCGTAAATTGGGTACCGGTAAGTTGCATTCCGTCGCCAGAATCGCCGGCAAAGCGGACAACCGCGGACTCGACTTCGTCGCGTTTTTCTTCCGGCCGCTCGATGGCGGTTACCTCGGACATACGGATATTCCTTGGGCGAATTTATTCTGTGGGGTGCGGCTCAATTCCAGCTCACGGTGCCAGGGTCTGATTGCGGGCGTAACTTCTTCCTCTGTCGCGTTCGTTTCAAGCACTAAATTGTACCTTCACGCCAAATATTTAGTGTTTTTCCAGTTATTCAAGCGCCGCCAACATCTCCGGCACGGTCACAAACTTGCGACGGGGCGCATCGCCACTGGCGGCGGCGAATTCTGCCGCTTCGATTTTCTGCCAGTCGGCATAGTTGACGACGCGTACGCCGCGCTCGCCGAGCATAGCTGCAAGGGCATCGCGGCCGGCTTTTTCGCCGCTGGAAACATCGTCGAAAATTTGCTTTGCCGCGGTGTCGCCATCCGGTTTGTTGGTGCCAATTACGCCAGTGGGGCCGCGTTTGATCCAACCGACCGCATAAACACCGTCACCGACCCTGCCATCCTGATGTACGACAATGCCATTGTCGCTGTCGAACGGGACATCCTCGATGGGGATCGAATAATAGCCAATAGCGGCGACCACCAGGCCGCATTCGATGTTGAAGAACTCTCCCGTGCCGACCGCCCTGCCGCCGTCGACCTTGGTCCGTTCAACTCGCAGGCCCTCCACTCTGTCGCTGCCCAGCACTTCCACTGGGTTGGCAAAAAACTCGAAATGAACATTTTTCCCTTTGCCGGTCGGATCGACATCGAGAAATTCACGCATCGTCGCCAGGTTTCGCTCCTTCAGGCGCTGGTCCCGGTCCGACCAGTCGCCAGTGACTTCGTCGGGCAATTGGTCGGGATGGACGATGGGCATGCAATTTTCGAGCTTGCCCATCTCGCGAAGTTCGACATTGGTGAACTTCGCTTCGATCGGCCCCCGTCGGCCGAACAAATAAATGTCGGTCACGGGAGAGGCTTGCACCGCCTGCGCCGCATGATCGGCGATATCGGTTGCGGCCATCTCTGCCGGCGTTTTTACCAGCACCCGGGAGACGTCGATGGCGACATTGCCGACGCCGACCACGGCGACCGCCCCGACATTTAAATCGGGATTGAGGTCGGTGAAGTCAGGATGGCCGTTGTACCAGCCGACGAAGTCGGCGGAGCCGAAAACGCCAACTTTGTCGGCCCCGGGGATCCCCAACTTACGGTCGGTTGGTGCACCGACGGCCAGTACGATGGCGTCATAGATGTCACGCAGTTCGTCCATCGTGACGTCTTTGCCCACTTCGACATTGCCAAAATAGGCAACCGCGTCCTTGAGGGCAGTTTTTTCGTAGGCTTTCGCGACCTTCTTGGTGGTCTGATGATCCGGCGCGACGCCGCCGCGGATCAGCCCGAACGGGGTTGGCAGGCGTTCGATAATGTCGATCTGAACATCGCGGTCGCTTTTGAGCAATGAATCTGCGGTGTAAAATCCGCTTGGTCCGGAACCGATAATGGCAACGTTGATAGTCATAAGGCCTCCCGATTTCGGCCGGACTATAACCAAAGCCTATGCGGTCTGCTATCCTAACTCGGGGTCAATATTGCGCTGTTTTTTCAGCGTAAAACGTCCGAGACGGCGTTAGTGCAGCAGGGTTGACGCCGCGACGTGGCGAAAACGATTTGGCTCCATGGAGCCGGCGTGGGCGACGTTGACCGAGTGCAGTTTGCCGTCGAGGTTACGCGCCCAGAAATCGAGAAATTTTTGCAAGTTCGGGAAATCCGGCGCCCGGTCGAGTCGTTGCCAGACGAAGCTTTGCAAAATGCCGGGATGGTCGGGCAAGTGATAAAGAATTTCCGCCGTGGTCAGCCGATAGCCTTCCAGATGTTTTTTCGCATCGTTACTCATTTCGGACAGTACCTCGCAAAGACTAAACGAATCGCTCCGTACCTGGAATTTTGAGGCTTAAGGTTCTCATATTCAATTAAAAAAATGTTTAATAACAATAAATTAGCACTGATCCGCGGAGAGTGCTGCTAATTGTCCGGACATAAACTGCCAAACCGTTGGCAGCGGGCAGTTGACAGCGGCCCTAGCCGTCACTAAGTGTCTGGCACTCCTATCCTTGGAGTGCTAATAATTTCCGCGCAAGGCGTGGAATCGCGCAATTTATGGAGGATCAAGGCATGAGTTTTCGCCCGTTACACGATCGGGTTGTGGTCCGTCGCGTCGACTCAGACGAGAAATCGGCTGGTGGAATCATTATTCCCGACACGGCACAGGAAAAGCCTTCGGAAGGTGAAGTTGTCGCCGTCGGGACTGGCGCCCGCGCGGAAGACGGCAGCATCACGCCGATGGACGTAAAAGCCAATGACCGGGTGCTGTTCGGCAAATGGTCAGGCACCGAGGTGACGATCGATGACGAGGAGCTCCTGATCATGAAGGAGTCCGATATCATGGGTGTCATCGAGACCAAGAAAAAAGCCAAAAAAGCGGCTTAACGCATATCTAACTTAGGGAATTTCGAAATATGGCTGCAAAAGAAATAGTTTTTGGCCCGTCGGCACGCGATAAGCTGCTGCACGGTGTCGATGTGCTTGCCGACGCCGTTCGGGTGACGCTGGGTCCGAAGGGCCGCAACGTCATCCTCGATAAGGCGTTCGGCGCCCCGCGCATCACCAAGGACGGCATCACTGTCGCCAAGGAAATCGAGCTCGACGACAAGTTCGAGAACATGGGTGCGCAAATGGTCAAGGAGGTCGCTTCCAAGACCAACGATGTCGCCGGCGACGGCACCACGACGGCGACGTTGCTGGCGCAGGCGATCTTGCGCGAGGGTTCGCGCGCGGTGGCCGCCGGCATGAACCCGATGGATCTCAAGCGCGGTGTCGACCTGGCGGTCGCGGCGGTGGTCGCCCAGATCGAGAAGGGCGCCAAGAAGGTCAGGACCAGCGAGGAAATTTCGCAGGTCGGCGCTATCGCCTCGAATGGCGACAGCGAGGTGGGTACGATCATCTCCGATGCCATGCAGAAGGTCGGCAACGAGGGCGTGATCACGGTCGAGGAGGCCAAGAGCCTGGTGACCGAACTCGACGTCGTCGAGGGCATGATGTTCGATCGCGGCTATCTGAGCCCGTACTTCATCACCAACGCCGACAAGATGATCTGCGAGATGGAGGACCCCTACATTCTTCTGCACGAGAAAAAGCTGTCGAGCCTGCAGGCGCTGCTGCCGGTGCTCGAAGC
>JAPUHN010000192.1 GCA_027297685.1 Alphaproteobacteria bacterium
TTCGCCGTAGCGACTTGAGTCCATGTTGGCTCGCGTCACGCCCAATATCTTCGGCCCAGCCCTTCACGAGACGGCTGAGCTGACGGGAGGTAATCGCCTTCGAACCTCCACCGGTTCGTAGGCGATTACCTCCTCCAGAACGCCCATCGTCGCCTCCGACAGCGTGCATCGGATGCCTCGCCCACCGCGCGCTGTCGTCAGGTGAAGGGTATCGCGCATCATCCGATTGCGCTTTCTCACGTCCCTGACCGTCAGGCTAAGAAGATCCGGCGCGCGGAGCATCGTGTCGATCGCCGTCGAGAACAACGCAAGGTCTCTGAGACCGGCATCGCCGCGTTTCGCAAGCCGCCTCCTGATCCGATTTACCTCTGCGGGGCTGAAAGGATCTCGTTGTCCCATCTCCCTGCCCTTGTTCCAGGGTTGGTGCTTTCTCTTTCGCATCTTCTTCTTGGCCACAGATCCCAACTCCTCTGGATGACACGGTGGTTAGTTACGTCCGCCCGGTTTGCACGTCATCCCAGCACAAAATTGGATTTTCTGACCATTATCAATTAGTCGGGTCGCAAAATTCGAAGACAACACGCCGAAGGCGAAACACGCTTTTGATGCGGTGGACGGCCCCCCAACGGCATCGCATTGTGCCGATTCACGACAGTGATAGCCCGACGACCAGTTATATTTTTAATGGTTTCGTCGATATTCTCGGCTTCAAGAACCACATCGCTGCGGCCGAGCTGCATAGCTTATGAGTTCATCGTTACCGGCCATCGACCGCTGGATCACCGACTGCTGTCCGGTAGCGCAGCGCATAACAGACGTAGATGCACTTAATGTCCGCTGTCGGGGGTAAACCGGACGCGACTGGCAATCCCGGCTGGAGTGCACCCATGTGACTGGACAGTTGAAGGCTGATCAACGGACCACTTGCCGGGCGTGCTCCTCCTCGAACGTTATGGGGCCGCGATAACCGGAAAGGAAATTTACCTGAAACTCGTTCAGTCGGGCAAGGTGGCGAGATCATCGACCGGTGGCAAACGTTCACCATCGACTCGCGACTAAATTGTTACTGTCGCCATTCTTGGCACCGTAAAACGCAGTAGCGTTCATGGCCTGTTAGCAGTTGCAGGTTATCCTGCCGTGGCACAGCAATCACGAGACCAGCGCCATTTATGACGTCTCCCCCAGATCGGTTGCATGCCTGACCCGAGCATGACGGAACCCGCCAAAAAACACCCCCCGATCGACCTGATTGGTGCGCCCACCGACATCGGCGCCGACCACCGGGGCGGCTCGATGGGCCCGGAGGCGCTGCGGGTTGCCGGGCTGCAAGAAGCGCTGGAGCGGCTCGGCTATAACGTCACCGACCGCGGCAACCTGATCGGCCCGGCCAATCCCAATCGCGGCCCGGTCGACGGTTACCGCCATTTGGAGGAAACCGCGGTGTGGTGCGAGCAGGCCCGCGACGCGGTCCATAGCGGCCTGGATAACGGGCGATTGCCGATTCTGGTGGGTGGCGATCACTCGCTCGCTATCGGTTCGATCGCCGCCGTGGCCGCACATTGCGCCGACGCCGGCAAGCCGCTGTCGATCCTGTGGCTGGATGCCCATGCCGATTTCAACACCGCCGAAACCTCGCCAACCGGCAACATTCACGGCATGCCTTTGGCCGTTGTTGCCGGGCACGGACCGGAGCGCCTGACGAGGCTGGGCCCGGCCGTGCCGATGCTCGACCCGTCGCGCATTGTCCAGGTCGGCGTGCGCTCGGTCGACGCGATGGAAAAGACCATGGTCGTCGCCAGCGGTATGGAGGTTTTCGACATGCGCCAGATCGACGAGAACCGCATGCGCGAGACCATGAACGCCGCCCTGGAAAAGCTGACCGCCCTGGGCGGCCACGTTCATGTCAGCTTCGATGCAGACTTCCTCGACCCGTCGATTGCGCCGGGTGTCGACACCGCCGTACCCGGCGGGCCAACCTACCGCGAGGCGCAACTGTGCATGGAGATGATCCACGATTCCGGCCTGATGGCCTCGCTCGATCTGATGGAACTAAACCCAGCCTGCGACATCGAAAACAAGACCGCGGAGCTGCTTGTCGAATTGGTCGAAAGCCTGTTCGGCGAGCAGATTCTTGAGCGACACGATGGCGAGCCGTGACGGCCCGTGAGAGGATGACGCCATGACCGCCGGCACCATGCACCCCGACGACCTTCTGGGCATCGAGGACGAACTGGGCGCCCACAATTACAAGCCCCTCAACGTCGTCCTGACCCGTGGCGAGGGCGTCTATGTTTGGGATGTCGACGGCAATCGCTATCTCGATTGCCTGGCGGCATACTCTGCCGTGAACCAGGGCCACTGCCACCCCAAAATCTACCAGACCATGATCGATCAGGCGAAGCGGTTGACGCTGACTTCGCGTGCGTTCCACAACGACCAGTTGGCGCCGTTTTATCAGGAGGTCTGCAAGCTGACTAATTCCAGTAAGGTGCTGCCAATGAACAGCGGCGCCGAGGCTGTGGAAAGCGCCGTCAAATGCGTGCGCAAGTGGGGCTACGAGGTCAAGGGCGTGCCCGACGGTGAGGCCGAGATCATCGTCTGCCAAAACAACTTCCATGGGCGCACGCTGGCGATTGTCGGCTTCAGTACCGACCCCATTGCACGCCGGCACTTCGGGCCCTTTCCGCCGGGCTTCAAGGTTATCCCCTTTGGCGACGCCGCGGCGCTGGAAGCCGCGATCACGCCGAACACGGTCGCCTTCCTGGTCGAGCCGATCCAGGGCGAGGGCGGCGTTATCATTCCGCCCGACGGTTACTTGCGGGCCGTGCGGGAAATCTGCACCCGCCACAACGTGACGCTGGTGATGGACGAGATCCAGACCGGTCTCGGCCGCACCGGAAAGCTTCTGGCGGAAGAGCACGAGGGCGTCGAGGCCGATCTCACCCTGGTCGGCAAGGCGCTGTCCGGCGGCTTCTATCCGGTCTCGGCGGTGCTATCGACGTCGGAAGTGCTCGGCGTGCTGCAGCCCGGTGAGCATGGTTCAACCTTCGGCGGCAACCCGCTGGCCTGCGCGATCGCCCGGACCGCGCTGAAGGTGTTAGTGGAGGAAGGCATGATCGACAACGCGGCGACGCTGGGCGCCTACTTCCTCGACGGCCTGCGCGGTATCCGCAGCAACAAGATTCGCGATGTGCGCGGCCGTGGGCTGATGCTGGCCGTCGAGTTCCACCCCGAGGTCGGTGGCGCGCGGCAGTTCTGCGAGACGCTGAAAGGCGAAGGGATTCTGTGCAAGGAGACGCACGAGGACACGATCCGCTTTGCCCCACCGCTGGTGATCACCCGTGATCAGGTGGACTGGGCTCTGGAGCGGATTCAGCGGGTGCTCACCCGCGCCTAAGCGGACACGACAGCGACGATCTGCGCTTCAACGCCGTGGCAGCGCGGCTGGTGTTTACCGAATATATTAGCTTTTGCTGAACGGCCGTTATTGGCTAATAACGGACATTAGCGGGTCTATCTGGAATGTCCGTTGTTGGGGGTAAAGCGGACGAAATCGTCGGAAAAGCAGACATACGTCACAGTACCCTAATCCGGCAAAATTCGGATTGCGACTACGATGCGGTTCCCCTAGAGGCTGGCGACATGCCCTCCGCGCTGCTTTTGAGCAAAGCCGGGATAAACGTCCGACAACTTCGGCCGCCGCCGATTTACCTCCCCGCAAACGGATTTCGGCGCGATCTTGCGAGGCCGATTGGGGGTCAAGGCCCCAAAATGTGCCAGCCCCTCCCTGTGCCTCCCGCCTAGACTTTCGGCTAAGCCATTGAAAAAATTGGGGGGCGCACGGGGGCTCGAACCCCGGACCCGCTGATTAAGAGGCTCAGGAGTAGTGTGAGATATCAGGGAGTTAGGAGCAAACTATCGGGAAATATGGGGGTTATG
>JAPUHN010000193.1 GCA_027297685.1 Alphaproteobacteria bacterium
CAGCAACTTCGGCACGGCTGCCAGGGCAGCACAACCTAAGAACAAAGGCGAATGAATATCGGACAGCCGATGCGGTGGAATTACTGGCCGCGACCTTCGCGCCGGTACCAGGGGAAGTAGTGCCTCATGACCCAATTAATCGTCAACTCGAACGCCAGTCCAAACGCCACTAGCGCAATCACGCCAACCACTGCTTCATTGTGTTTGAAGGATCGTGCGTTGGAGAGTACGTACATACCGACGCCGTTCAACGACACGAAAAATTCGGCGATCACGGCGCCAACGAGGGCGCGCCCGGCGGCCAGCCGGAACCCGGCAATGAGATAGGGCAGCGACGAAAATAGCGTGATGTCGAACCAGACAAAACGGGCGGGCGCCCGGTAGGCTTTGCAGACTTCCAAATATTCCGGCGGCACCGAACGCGAACCGTCGCGCGCGTTGATGACGATGGAGAAAAATGCCGCGAATATGATGGTCGCCATACGAGCGTCGCCGCCGTAACCGAACCATATGGTCAACAACGGCAGAAGCGCAATCATCGGCATCGTGTAGAGGCCGTTGACGTATATATTCAGTAGCCGGTCAAAGACCTTCATCCGGCCCATGGCGATGCCGACAATAGTCCCCGCGATCAGTGCGATGAACAATCCCTGAATAATCGCAGACAGTGAGCTCCAAGCGGCTTGCTGAAACAGCGGATCGCTAAGCACCTTGGGAAATACTAAAATAACATTGAACGGTTTGGCGACGAATCTAGCGGCGAAAGCGCTTACCCCGACCTGCCATATAATCAGGATTATCAGGCCCGCTGTCAGCTTGGTGCGAAACTTGGTGCCCCACAGCAGCTTGCCGACCAGCTCGCCAAGGCTCGGCCGCTCCACCGGCACCCGGGTGATAGCTTCGGTGGTCATCGGTTTACCCCGCGCCAGGCAGAGTATTTCTGTTCGAACGCCTGAGCGATCCGCATAAACGTGATTCCCAGGCCGGTGATGACCAGTATGGTCGCCAGAACGCCAGCCATATCGAAGTTTCGCGAGGCGGTAATGAGCTCTTCACCTAACCCACTCGTCGCCAGGAAAAACTCGGCGGCAACCATGCCGACCAAGGCACGGCCGGCGGCCTGCCGGATACCGGTCAGGGTGTAGGGCAATGTGTAGGGGATGAGAACATCGAACCAAATGGCGACCTCGCTGGATCGGAATGATTTCGCCACCTCGAGCAATTCGGGCTTAACGCTGCGTGCGCCCTCTAAGGTGTTGTAGAGAATGGGAAAGAAAGCGAACAGAAATACCACCAGGACCTTGGGCCAAAAATCGAAGCCGAGGATCGACAGGATAAACGGAATCAACGCGATCATCGGCGTGACGTAGAGCACCAATATGTAAGATTCCAGCGCGACCCGCAGAGTCGCCAAGCGCGCCATGATAATTCCCAGGGGCACCGAGAAGACGACGGCAAGCGCAAATCCGGTTGAAAATAGCTGAACAGATTGCAGCAACGAGAGGCGGTATTCCTCGTCGTGTACGATGTACTTATAGAGCCGCGGTATCGTACCCGGGTGGTCGGCGCCGCCAATCAACGGCGCCATGATCGCCTGATTGAACGACCAGCCGACTGATTCCCAGAGCGCGGCCCCGACCAACAAGCTGAAAATTACCGTACCCCAGCGAACCGACCTGTGGTCCGAGTTAATCAGTGCGAGAACTTTACTCATAAGCCAATCCTGGATGGGCAGGGGCAGCCCGATTGCGGCTGCCCCCAGTCCAGATTAATTCCACCTAATTGGTTTTCGCAATCAGCGCCAACGCATCTTTGACGATGGATAGGTCGGTCAACTGCGCATGGGTGACCGGGGTTTTTTCCGGGTTGATTCCGGCTTTACCCTTGGTGCGCTTGCCAACGCCGGTTTGGATCGCGATGGCCTTTTCGATGCGTTTCTTGTCCAGCCCGGCATCGTTGCGCGGCCAGTAGTCCAAGCTGGTGAATATTTTCAGCGCTTCGATCGAGTCTTCGACACTGCGCCCGGTCGGCGCGGCCATCTTGGCGATTTCCGGCCACTTGCTTTCATCGTAGAGCATGTTCATCGCCTCGATGTGCGCAGCGGCCATCCGCACCAGGGCGTCGCGCCGTTCGGCGATAACTTTTTTATTGGAAACCATCACCGCGTAATGGCTGCCCGGCGACGTTTCATTGACCCGTGCGACGATTGTAAGCTTCTTGCCGCTTTCGCGCTCAATCACAGGAATATCGTCGCTATGCAGGACGCCAAAATTGATCTGGCCGGAAACCATGGCGGCGCCGACATTGGTGCTCAGATTAACGGTCGGCACGTCCTTGTCGGGGATCAACTTGCAGGGCCGAAGCATGTTGGCCAACTGAATCCAACGGGCGCCACGCGGGCTATCCACGCCAACAGCCTGGCCTTTAACGCTCTCGCAGGTGTTCAGGGCGGGATCCATCGAGCCCAGCATCCAGTCGTTGATTTCCATACCGCTGATCACGACCAGCGGAACGCCAGCGTTCGACACCATCACCGCGACCGGCGGGGTCGGCGACATGGAGACATCGATGTTGCCGGAGACGACGGCGCGCGCGGCGCCAACGCCAGAGTTCATTGGCCGCAATTCGACGTCGAGGCCATATTTCTTATAAAAACCTGCATCTTGCGCCACATAGGCAAACACCGCGCCAAAAATCGGCGGCACGCCCGGCAGGGCAATCGTCAGCTTTTGCTCTTGCGCCAACGCTGTACTCGTGGACAACGCAGCGGTTGCCATCCCGAGCCCGATCGCCGTCGCGACAATCGGTTTCTTAAACCGGCTTAGCTTGGAAAAATTCATCTGCTTACTCCCTGTTGGATTTACTGGTTTGGCAATGGCCCTTTTTCCATCCCCTAGTTCACATCAAACTCCGCAGCCCGGACTTCGTCCATTAAGGTGCCCCAAACATGCTCGCGAAGCTCGGAAAATCTTGGATGAGCCAGTGTGGAGCGATCACGCGGGGCGGGAAGATTGACATCAATAATTTCAAACACGCTGCTCGGCCGGCCCTTGAGAACAACCACCCGATCTCCCATCAACACCGCCTCTTCGATGGAATGGGTGACGAAAATCATTGTCATCGGCCGCATGTCCCAGATTCTCAGCAATTCGAACTGCAGGATCTCACGGGTCTGCGCATCGACCGCGGCGAACGGCTCATCCATCAGGAGCACACTGGGTTCCATCGCCAAGGCGCGCGCCAGTCCGCAGCGCTGCTGCATGCCGCCGGACAACTGATAGGGAAATGAGGAGTCGAACCCGTCGAGGCCCACCAGATTGATGAAGTAGGGTACCTTTTCCGCAATTTCTGCTTTACTCGCCCCCGCCAACTTCAATCCATATCCGACATTCTGGAACACCGTCTTCCAAGGGAACAGGCCGAAGTGCTGGAATACCATGGCCACGCCCTCGCGCGGCGTGGTCATCAATTCCCCCTCGATCCTGATCTCGCCTTCAGAGACCGGCAGCAACCCATCGATACAGCGAAGCAAGGTGGTTTTACCGCAACCCGATGGCCCGACAATGGTGACGATTTCGCGCTCGTTGAAATCCAGATTGATGTCTTGAAAAACCTGAAGATCGCCGTATCGCTTACCGATGCTGTTTATCTCGATACGCGCCGACCGATCAGATTGGCCGTCCGCCGGACCGTCTGCATTTAGATCTACGCTCATCCCACCCTGCTTAAACCTTTGTTTGACAAACAGTTTATACCCATTTTTTCTAAGTTTGGAAATTCCAGATTATTAGGTTAGCGCCATATTGGAAATACCGCGCTCAACTTACCGCGAGCACGGTAGCTCGTCCTGTCCGAAATCGGCGCGCAGCGGACGAGAGGGCTCTCGCAGCGACGGCAATCGGTGCTGCCGCGGTTGCAGGGAAGATCGGCATTCCCATCAAGTGTATGCGCCCGTCAGCCCGGTAGCTATAATCGAGTCCAAGCAAAAAAACACATCTTGCGGAGAGCGATCATGAGTTTACGCGTTGGCGTGTGCGGGCTTGGCATCATGGGCGGCGGGTTCGCCGCCAATCTGGTGAAAAACGGCTTCCACGTAACCGGATACGACCCCAGCGCGGCACGGGCGCGGAAGTTTAAGTCGGCTGGCGGCGCTGTGGCGAAGAGCAACGCCGAAGTCGCCCGCAAATCCGATGTCGTCATTACCTCGGTGGCGACGGCAGCGGTTCTCGATGACGTAGTACAGGGCAAGACCGGCCTCCTCGCCGGCGTCAAGAAGGGCCTAATTGTGCTCGAGGCCAGTACCCTGGGGTTCGATGAAAAGGAACGTAACCGCGCCGCTCTCGCCAAGAAGGGCGCGGTTATGCTCGATACCCCGGTCAGCGGCGCCGGCAAACAAGCCGCGGCGGGCGAGATTTCGATCATGATCAGCGGACCCAAGTCCGCGTACAATAAGGCAAAGCCGGTCTTCCCCGGTTTCTCCATGGTGCAGTATTACGTCGGCCCGTTTGGCGACAGCTCTAAACTGAAGTTTCTAATTAATATGCTGATCTCAGCCCACGGCGCTGTGTTCGCCGAGGCGGTGACGCTGGCGCGCGCGTCGGGCGTGGACCTGAAGTTGTTCCAAGAAGTGCTGAAGCCCTCGGCCGGTAATTCGCGCGTGATCGAATATCGAGGCCCGCTGATGGTCGACGGCGAATACGCCGACCCGAAGGTAAAGACCGCCGACCTGACCATCATGATGAAGGACAATGACCTGATCGAAAATTACGCCAAGAGCTATAATGTGCCGGTGCCGGTCTTCCTGGCCAGCATGACGACGACCTTTGCCGCGCGGGCCCAGGGCTATGGGAGCGAAGACCCCGGCGTGATCACGCGGATTTACGAACAAATGGCCGGAATCCCGCGCACGAAGAAAAAGGCGCCGGCCACACGGCGAAAAGCGGCGAAGAAATAGTCTCGAACGTCACAGCAACAATAAAACCAAGGAGAACGCTCCATGCCACTCGACGTCGGCGTCATCGGCCTCGGTAATATCGGCGGCGGCGTCGCCAGGAACCTGACCGCCGCCGGACACAACGTGGTCGGCTACGATATCGAAACCAGCCGCATCGCAGCTGCCGGCGCGACGCCGGCCAACGACACCGGCGGGGTGGCCGCGCAGAGCGATCTGGTCATGGTGGCGGTGGCGTCGCTTGGCGCTTACCAGGACACCATGGCGGCGATTGCTGCCAGCGCACAGGATGGTCTGGTGGTCGGCGACTTGTGCACATTCCCGATCGTGGCCAAAGAGGCGGCACGCGTGGAACTTGCCGGCGCAGGCGCGACATTACTCGATTGCCCGGTCTCGGGCGCTCGCCCGCAATCGCAGGCCGGCGAGCTGGCGATGATGGTGAGCGGCGATGAGGCTGCTTTCCGCCGCGTCGAAGACGCGCTCAATGCCTTCTGCCGCTCGGTCCACTTTGTCGGTGAGTTCGGCGTCAGCGCCAAACTCAAATACGCCATCAACCTGATGATCTCGATCCACAACATGACCTGTGCCGAGGGCTTTTTGTTCGCCCGCGAGGCCGGCATCGATCTCAATCTATTCGCCGACATGGTGCGTGACAGCGCTGCCCATTGCCGTATATTCGACATCCGCGCGGAAAAATGGATCTCCGGCGACTACGACGACCCAACGGCGGAGTTGGCGATTCAGCTCAAGGACAAGGACATCATCGCCGATTTCGCAACCTCGATGGACTGCCCCACACCCATGTTCAACACGACCCTGCCCTATTACACCGCCGCCGCCTCGCAGGGGTGGACTAAAAAGGACGCCGCCTGCATCCTCGCGGTAATGGAAGAAATGGCCGGCATTCCCCGTGGCAAGGTGTAGCCGGGCAATGGCAAAACCGACAGTCCGACGCGTCCCCACCGCGTACAACTATATCAACCGCGGCACCGAGACCTGCCGCATCGCGTTCGTTTTGATCGACGCAGAACAGGCGGATTAGTTGCTCCAGGCACTTAGTCGGACTTCCCATCGAACGGATCGATTGCAGGCAGACGCATCGACCCAGAGCGACCCATCGCCGGCCCGTGACTTGCCGAAGGCGCTGGCACGGTACCGCGTACCCGATCATACGCGAAGTGTGCTCGAGCTCGTCATAACTGGCGTACCCTTTGTCGTGCTTTGGGTGTCTGCTGTGTGGGCGCATTCGATCAGCTACTGGCTGACCCTTGCCATCAGCGTGCCGGCGGGCGTGTTTCTGATGCGGCTTTTCTTGATCAAGCACGACTGCGGACATGGTGCTTTTTTCCGCCGTCGGGCCGTCAATGATTGGGTCGGACGTGTTCTGGGGGTGTTGACGCTGACGCCTTACGATGTCTGGCGCCGCAGCCATGCGTTGCACCACGCGAACTCGGGCAACCTCGACAAGCGCGGGTTGGGCGACGTCAACACTTTAACTGTCGCGGAGTATCGAGCGTTGCCGCGCTTCCGGCGCCTGGCATACCGTATCTACCGCCACCCCGTCATAATGTTCGGCGTGGGGCCCGCATATCTGTTCTTTCTCCGACACCGCTTACCGCGTGGGATTTCCAACGCCGATCGGCGGTTCTGGATCAGTGCCATGGGCACAAATGCCGCAATTGCTCTCGTGCTGGGGGCCTTGATTTTTTATCTCGGCGCCGGCGCCGTCCTGCTCGTGATAATAGTGACGACCTTTTTCGCCGCGCTGATCGGCATGTGGCTGTTCTACGTTCAACATCAGTTCGAGGGCACTTTCTGGGCCGAGGATCATGCGTGGACTTCGCACGACGCCGCGCTCTATGGCAGCTCGCATTATGATTTGCCCGGCGTTCTGAGCTGGGTGACTGCCAACATCGGTGTACACCATGTGCATCACCTTCACAGCCGCATTCCCTATTACCGGCTGCAACAGGTCTTGCGCGACTTTCCCGAGCTCAACCAGGTCAGACGTCTGACACTTATGCAAAGCTTCGTGTGCGTGAAATTCCGGCTTTGGGACGAAGGCCAGCGGAAACTAGTCTCGTTCTCGCAAGCAAGCGCGCTGCCCGCGGAATGAAACGGGGCCCGACGCGCTCGCTCGAACGACGTCTGTTGCTGGGGCAGTAGCAGGCGTTATTGACGGCGCCCGGTAGAACCATTCATCGGCGCAAATACAGTTTACCGTCACGGAACTCAAACGACGTGAGGCGCTCGAGAACGGACATCCCGAGAAGCGACGTACCCATATCAGCGCTATTGATGGAGACTTCCATATCAGCGAAACGAAAAGAGCCGATTGAAATGCTGTCGAGCCGGTACGGCGCGCCGAGCCCAATGCCGTTTGCGGTCTGGAATCTTTGGATAAAGCGTAACTGCCCCATATCAATGCCAATACGCGACGCATCCTGCGGGCTTAATGTGACCCGACTGGCGCCGGTATCGACCATGAACCGGATCCGCTCTCCATTGGCCCGTCCATTGACGTAGAAATGGCCGTCCGCGCTCGCCGTAATGACAAGTTCATCGTCGTTTATGGCGATCGCGTGGCTGGGCACCAACTCACCACTGACGCGGTAGTACACCTCCTCCAGTTCGGCTCGGAAGGAATAGCCGACTACAATTATCGCCGCCAGGCCAATCCAAACCGAGATGTTGCGAACCACTTCGCCTAACTTGATCTGGCGGGTGAAAATTAATCCACTCGAGACCAGCGCCAGCAGGGCAACAAGTCTGACAATTTCGAGATCGGAATCATCTTGCGACGATAGTTGGCCGGGGAATAGGTCGTTGAGAAACCATATGCCTATTCCGACGGCCAGAAGCAGGCCAATCCAACAAACCAATCCCAAAGGAAAGCGCGATCCCTGGTTCGCAGCATCACGTTTCCATGGTCCATTCTCGTCGGACATACAATTATCTCCCTACTTCAAACTGAAGTAGTGTGAACTAGCGCACCAGCTAACGGCATACCGTAATATGATTATTAGGCCATTAATTAACAACTTTTGCGGTACGTCGACTGCGTGCGGCAGTTGGCTAGGCGCACGGAGATAGCGGGTGACGAAAGGTCTGGGCGGTGAGTTGAATGTCCGGATTTGGTCAGGAACGGACATTAGCCGCTTTGGGATTTATGTCTGATTTCGGGGGTAATCCGGACATGACTGACGGTTACCGCTGACGGCACCTTTTAGCCAGAAGCTGTCGTGGTGTATCGGCTCATCGCAGCTGACGCGACGCCTTCAAACAGCACCGCTCGGTCGCACTGACCGCCACGAGGATCGCGCATGTGATAGGCTAGAGTATGTCGTCTAAATAACGCCAACCGGTTATGTGACAATGAAATCGTAACAAAGATAAGGAGAGGTTCATGCCCGACTATGACCTCGTCGCCCTCTGGGAGGCGCATATCCAACATGAGTTCGAAACGCGAGATGTCGACGCCACTATGGAAACGATGGTCGCCGAGCCCTACGTCAACCACGTACCTACGATGGCCGGCGGGGTCGGCCACGACCAACTCAAGCGTTTCTACAAGTACCACTTTATCGGCGAGAACCCGCCTGACACTGAACTGGTGCCAGTAAGTCGCACGGTGGGCAATGACCAGATCGTCGATGAGTTGGTGTTCAAGTTCACCCATACCAGCGAGATCGACTGGATGTTGCCCGGTGTAAAGCCGACCGGAAAAAAGGTTGAGGTACCCACAGTTGCCATCGTGCGTTTTGTAGACGGAAAGGTCGCGCACGAGCACATCTATTGGGATCAGGCCTCAGTCCTTGTACAGGTCGGATTACTCGATCCTGCGGACCTACCGGTGGCTGGGGTGGAGACAGCGCGTAAGGTCGTCGACAACACGCGTCCTAGCAATGAACTTATGACCCGCTGGGAAGACAGCGCGGGCAAGCCGATCTGACGGCAGTGTGGGCCGAGAGGAAGAGAGAAGCCACTTATGCGGCCAGCCGCGATGTCTGTTTTGGGTCAAAACCCGCCGTAATCAGCCGACGCCGTTCACGACCGCTTTACACCCGTAAGCGGACGTAATCAGCGGAAAAGCGGACATCGAAGCATTCAACGCAATTAGTGCCATGACCCACTCGGCTCCGTCGCCGGTAGAACCTCAATAGCAGCGTTAATCTTCCGCCACATCGCCGTGCCGGTCCACGTAGAGTTTGGCCGCTCGACACAGCTCGATTTCGTCGGTGATGGCAAGAATTGATGCTGCTTGTTTCGTGATATATGAGCTCACATTGATAGAAACATAGGTATCGTTACGGGGTCACAGGAGGAAATCTGAAAATGGC
>JAPUHN010000194.1 GCA_027297685.1 Alphaproteobacteria bacterium
TTCGCGATAGCATCGTTCGCCGCTTCGTTTCCTGCCTAACGCGCTCGGCCTCACCGCCGGGCTCCTATAGATGGCTCTTCATGCGCGCGATCCTCGATGGACACCACATGTTGGCACACAAATGCTGGGAGCGGGAGCCATCCACTCCATCTGCTTTCGGGGGCAAAGCGGACATAAATTCCAGAGCGGATAATGTCCGTTATTGACCCAAACCAGACATTGTAATCCGACTATTTCGGATGCGCCTGCGTCCACTCGTTGGCAAGGCGTTCGGCTTCGGTTACATCGTCGGGTGACATGGCTTCTGCCAGTTCGCGCCTCCGCTGACTCAATTCTTCGGCGTCGTCTGAGGAAACGTGTGCGGCGATGCTGTACCACATGTAGGCGTGATTTGCGTTCTCTGCGCCCGCTTCGCCGTCTGCGTAGATATTCTTCGCCGTCTGCGTAGATATTGCCCAGGGCATATGGCGCATAGTCGTCGCCGGCAACCGCCGCACGGATGTACCATCGAATTGCCTGACCGAGATCCTTTGGGACTTCACGGCCGTAACGGTAGCGCTCGGCGAGTTCGAGTTGAGATTTGACATCTCCGCCGTCGGCGGTAGCCTGCCGTTCGGCAAGCGACCTCGTACGATTTCTCCTTATTTGTTGCTGTGCTTCCCAACGCTCAAGCGTGTTCCTGGCGCTGGCGTCTCCCGCATTCGCGGCCTCATTCAGCAACGTCTTCGCACGTTCGGTATCGCGGGAAATCCCCTGACCATGCAAAAGTCGCTTGCCGAGTTCCGCTTGCGCCGGTGGGTAACCCTGATCGGCGAATTCGCGCAACACCGCTATTTGGGTGTCTTGATCGTCTGTCGAGAGTGCCAACTTGAACCGTTTGCCGATCTCTACGTCGGCGAACACTTTGCCAATTTCCCCGGGCCCGAGTTGCAGTAATCGACCGATTTCAGCAAGTGCGGTACTTTCTTTTCGCTGAGCTTGATCGTAAAGACTGGCGACCTGCTTTAGCGAGACAGGCTCGTTGCCCGGTTTTGTTACGCGGTCTCCAGTGGCGGTTAATGCTGTTGCCAGGAACTTGGAAATCTGCTTGCACGCCGTCGTTTCGGTTGTCGGTGCAACAACAGCAAAAAGAACGAACGGTGCCATCGTAAAGAACCATTTTCCCGCAGTTCTCACCTCGTAGCGATCTGACATATTCTGGGATTTGAAGTCCATGATGTGGGCTGTTATGCGCGACGACTTTTTGCCGCCTGCGGCGAAGGGGCCGAGTTCAAAATCAAGGGTATCGCTCGTGTCCCCGTTCACCAAAACCACGAACCGCAGTCCCCATTCGGGGATATGGGCACGCGCGGTAGCATCGCCCCACAGCGCCACCCAGAAGGCAGGGCGAATTTCGTTAAGCTGATGTAATCCATCGAGGCCTGGTAAGTTGGCTTGACGAAAAGTCTCAGTTCCCAACAAGCGCTCCGTGCCGAGCGCATCAGAGAGTTTTTCGCGAACACATTGCGGAATGTCGCTGTCGTCTTGAGAACCCAGCCAGCCAATGGCAGTGAACTTTTCCGCTGGGCCAAGACCGGAAAACTCCGTTGGCGGTTCAGTAGTTTCAATAACATTTCCAGGAACCGGCGCAATACAGCCTGAGAGCACCGCTGCGATTGCCAGGGTCAGGAGAGGGACTGTCCGCATTCTAGTTTGTCCTCGTAAATTTCGGACATCCAGTTCAGCAATGTCAATCCAGACATCCAAACCTCCGTCAGGAGCGTTGCCAGTGGCCATGAAGATATGCGACGGCGATCAAATCGGCCTCAATTGGCCGTCAAAACACCGTTTAAAGCGATTCAATTCGCACATTTTGCCGATTTTGCGGCAAAAGCGAGGCAGGGGTGAAGTGCCCGGTGTCCTACGTGGCTTGAATGTCCGTTTATGGCTATTAACGGACATTGACGGGCCTCTCTGGAATGTCCGCTTTCGGGGGTAAAGCGGAAGTCGTCTTTACGCTTTCCTCGGCGGGCGTATTTCCCGATATATCTGCAACGGCAATCAAGCCACTGTTTCAGAATCGGAAAGCCCCTGTATATGTAGTTTAAACCTGCCGGTCGCCGCCGCGTGTACGTTACCGACGGTGGTCGGGCCAGTCAGGGATGAGCGGTAGAACGAGTAAATTATCATGCATGTCCTCGCTATTGCGTCCCGAAAGGGCGGATCTGGAAAGACCACATTGACCGGTCATTTATCAGTCGAAGCCGAACGTCAGGGCCACGGCCCGGTGGCGATAATGGATATCGATCCACAGGGCAGCCTTGCCGACTGGTGGAACGAACGAGAGGCGCCAACACCGCTTTTCGTAAATACGTCCTTGGAGGCGCTGGCCGACGATATTGAGCAGCTGAGGGTTGGCGGTATACGCACCGTGATCATCGACACGCCACCGGCGATTACCGGCGCAATTCGGCAAGTCGTCGATGTTTGCGATTTGGTGCTGATCCCGACACGGCCGAGCCCCCACGACTTACGCTCCGTCACGGCTACGGTCGCATTGGTCGAGGATATGGACAAACCGTTGGTGTTTGTCATCAACGCGGCGACGCCGCGTGCCCGGATAACCAAAGAGGCTGTCGCGGTGCTGTCACAACATGGGCCGTTGGCGCCGAGCCTTATCCACCAGCGCGTGGACTTCGCCTCCAGCATGATCGATGGCCGGACAGTGATGGAATTACCGAACGCGCCGTTAGCCACTTCGGAGATCGAGCGCATTTGGAGGTATCTGGCGAATAGGATGGGTATCGGCCAAGCCGTGACCGGCGTGACGTCGCGCCCCGAGATGAGCGATGTCGAGGAAATGCAGGTAGCCGTATGATCGGGGGAGGCCCCGCTGTCCTCGAAAGTTCCTTGTTGGCGCGGAAGGGTGACGCCGCTCCGGCAATCACCGACGAATCGCCTCTGGTTTTACACTTCGACGAACATCGCCCGGATTTGGTTGACCCGATGCCCGGCTCGGAAGACGAACAACAAATTAAATCTACCGGTTTCGCAGGGCTCGTAAACAAAATGCTGCAGCGGGTATCGGGGTGGATTGGCCGATTGTCGACGCGTGTCCGTTTGACCGGGACTATCGCGGTCTCGGTGTTGATCGTCGCTGCCCTGTGGTTATCGAGCAATTCCAACGATCCCTTGCCAGTCCAGATCGACAGCACTACCGAAGCTGCATCTGCGGTCGAAGCCGATAATCAGGGCTTACAGCTAAATTTGATTACGGTTCCCGACCCACCAATACCGCAATCGGAGCGGTCTAATGCGCCGAATCTGCCGATAGCGACCGTTGCGCTGCCGGCATCTACGGCATTAGCGGTTCTCGAAATGTCGGTCGACCAGACGGCAGCGGCTTCCTCGGTCATGGCCAATGGCGCCGCTGCACCTGCCAACGCATCGATCATTCCGGTTAATGTTCCGTCGGGCAAATTTGCCCCCCCCGTCGGCGATGTGGACGCCGCACCAGACATTCCGGCGAAAGTGCCCAAGTCGGTGTCGCCGCTCCCCATTCCCAAGGCAAAGCCCGATATAGCGGCCGTTCCGGCCGGTGGGCGCTACGCCGTGCAGTTGGCTTCGATAGCAGTCGAAAAGAGGGCCAATCAGGAGGCGTTCCGCCTGCAAAAACAGCTTAGTCGTATATTGGGCGGTCACGAAATCGGAGTCGAGAAGGCGGTCGTCGCTGGCAAAGGAACGATGTATCGGCTGCGGGCCAACGGCTACCGGACCCAAGCGGAAGCGAGCAGCGTCTGTGCACAAATCGCGCGACTGAAAGTCGACTGTCTGGCGCTCCGCCGCTGACGACTAGAACTGGCCGCCGGCAAAAGCCACGGCTGTTTGCGGTGCGATATTCAACGCATCCAGTAAAGCAGAAACTTCTAATCCAGCGGACTGTTGGGTTGCTGACAAATGGCTTTTTTCCGCGACCGTTGGCAAATCGTGTACGGTCAGTCCGTTCAGAAAAAGCTCGCGGAACACAACCCGTTCGCCCAGACCCGGCGCCAGCCGAAAGCCGATGCGGTGGGCCAGTTTTGTTAGTATCTGGTCGATATCTTCGCGATTGCGCGAATGAATATGGGGAAGGCGGTTTCGAATAACCACCCAGTCGATAGGCGACAGGCCATCGATAATCCGTTGATTGCTGTATTCCCAAGCCATGCGGCAATAGTGGCACGGCGCGATGATCTTACGATTAATCGGATCGATCTCCGCCAGCACATCGATGTCGAGCAAGCTGTCATTGACCGGCGTTACCAAGATGTTGGCGTATTCATGACCAATCCGCGACAAGACCGTTGGGCTACCCGGCGTGTCGACGAAAACGATGTCGCAAGCCACAAGTTTTTCCAGCGCAGCATCGATCGATCGTCGCGCCGAAATTTCGATCGCCGTGGCGTCCGCGCCATCGGGCTCGTCGATACGCAAACCGATGGGTAGGGGGAGCGCCCGGGCCTGTCGTTGCGCCGAGGCGCTATAGCGTTTCCGATTATCCAAATAACGCGATAAAGTCGCCTGGCGGGGATCCAAATCCAGCGTTCCCACGCGGTAGCCTCGATAGAGCGCGGCAACGGCCAGGTGAAACGCCGTGGTGGATTTGCCCGTTCCGCCTTTTTCATTGCCAACGACAACGACTTTCTGGCGCGGACCCATTTCGCTCGTAAATTCCAATTCGGGCGCTATCGCCATCTACACCAATCCACTTTCTTGCCGTCCGCCGGTACGCCGGGGTGGTTAGAACAAAACTTCCCAGTCTTTGTCGCTCGACGGTCGTTCGACCGGATTGCCTCGAGTTGGCAGAGCAACTGAAGGCGTACTAACTGAAGCGGTGCCGGACTTATCCAAATCCACACAGTAAGCGCGAAGGGCAGCAAGCCGCCGGGCCAGCGGTTCCGTTGCCGCCCAAGCCAAGATTTCCTTCCCGCAGCGCGCCTTTTGCATGGCGCCCCAACGCACGCGTTTGGCTGATCGAACGACAAAGGAAATGTCTTCACCTTCCAAAGCCGCGTCGAGCGAGGTTGTGAAGGGCGGAATCTGATCGTCCACTACGGCTTCGACGGTGGGCCAGGTGATGCCGTGCTCGATGAGGATAGCGGCAATATCGGTCGAGTGCCGCGCAGCCACCCGAAATCCGAAGTGAATTCGTGCGTCGAGCGACGCGTTTCCTGCCGACGCGCTTTCGATTTCCGCACATAACGCAGCTAAATCAGCGAGCAGCGACGGCGCTTCGGCGGTCGGCTCGGTTGTGTTTTTTGATGTTATTTCAGCCGGACGACTGGCTGGCGGTGAAGCGTGCTGCAATTCGATAAGCCCCCACCGCCAACATAGGTGACTCGCGTATTGTCACCAAGCCGCTTTGGCGTGGCGGAGCAAAATAATCTGGGGGTAAACGTTGTGTCTGCCTAATTCTCCGGTACGTACTGCTCGACGCCGCCGAGTTCGGATAAATCTTCGGCTCGGCCACGTAATTCGATTGTGTTGCGGTCTGGATCGCGAAGGAACACCGACACATGGCCATCGGCGCCAAAAGCCACCGGGCCTTGGGTAATCTCGATGCCGTTTTCATTTAGGGTGGCGACGGTATTGGCAATCGAATCAACCCGAAACGCCACATGGGTAAAGCCCGGATATTTATCTGGAACATCCATCAGGATGTTCTTGTTGTCGTTGGAATTATTGGCGTTGAAGATGATGTTGATCTCCACATCGACACTGTTTCTCATGACCACAACGTCGTCGTTTTCGGCCTCGATGAGGGTCTCGAACCCGAACAGTTTGTAAAACGTCACGGCACGGTCCAGGTCTGCGACCCGGATCCCGATATGGTCCACGCGATCGATGTTGATCATCTTGTTGGCCTTCCTTTCCACCAATTTATGCTGTTCGATACCGGAACTTGGTTCGCCGCAGCGCGAGGTCAAGGTGTCGCGACACCGCTATTCGGGGAAATGGGTGTCGAAGCGCCTATTTGTTTCCTTTACCCTTTCCATCATCTCAGGTCCGAAACCGCCGCCGCCCTTGCCCATGGTGTCGATCTCGCAAAAATAACGGTCTTGACCACCGGGCAGGGTCCAGTCGAGCTGTTTCGCCGGAGTATCGCCGACATTCTTGAATGTGTGCATGGTGTGCGGCGGAATAAACACCATGGTGCCCGGTCCGACGGTCTGCGTTATTTCGCCAACCGTCATTTCATATGTGCCTTCGATCACGAAAAAATATTCTTCCTGATTGAAATGCAGGTGCGGCGGTGGACCTTCGCCTGGCTGGTGCACCACATAGAGTGCGGAGAACGAGCCGCCAGTGTCTTCGGTACTGAGTAGAACTTTCATCTCGAGGCCGAACGGTCTGATGGTTTCGCTACCCTCTATCGAGACGATGCGTGGTTGCAAACGCGGTTTGGTGTCGGAATTTTCACTGCTCATATGTTTCCCCTTTCCTCTGCCGGTGTGCGAGCCGGAGACGTTACATGGTGCGCCAGTCGCCGGATTGCTCGAAGGCCTCGGCGACACGCAATACGGTTGCTTCGTCGTAGCGCTTGCCGACGATCATCAGACCTACCGGCAACCCGTCGACCATGCCGCAGGGCACCGAAATGGCCGGGTGGCCGCTGACATCGAACGGTGCGGTGTTGCCCAGCATGTTCAAGGCGAGTTCGACATACTCTTCGCGCGAGCAGTCGGGCGCCGGTATTTCGGTTGCCCGGAACGGGATCGTCGGCATTACGATCACATCGTGTTCGGCCAGCACGTCGTCGTAAGACTGTCGCAGCGCGCGCTTCAGGTTCTGCGACTTGGCGTAATAACGGCCATGGTATTGCCGATGGATGTATTCGCCCATGAACAGGGTGAGCTTGACCGTCTCCGACAAATCGTTGGGCCGCGAGTGCCAGCCGCGGGCGTAGGCGTCCATCAGGCTGGTGACGTAATGGCCATACCAACTGGTGCCGAAACCATTGCCCTTGATCATCTGGTTGGCCGATCCGTCGATAATGATCGAGGTCCAAATGTGATAGCCGTCGGTGTGCATCGGCACCGAGACCTCGGTAATGACCGCACCGGCGGCTTGGAAGCGCGGAATGCCTTCGCGCACTTTACGATCGGTGGCCTCCTCGCTTTCCGGGCGGCCGAAGCCTTCCTTAAGGACCGCTATCTTGGTGCCGGAAACATTTTGCCCAAGGGCGCCGACATAGTCCTGGGTCTTGGTCTCATACTGCCGTGGATCGAGGCCGTCCTGTCCGGCGACCGCCTCGAGTAGCAGCGCGACATCGGCGACGCTATTGGCCATCGGGCCGCAATGGTCGATTGTTATTTCGATGGGGAAGACCCCGGTGTAGGGCACCAAACCGTGGGTCGCTTTTAGCCCGTAAACGCCACACCAACTAGCGGGAATGCGGATCGAACCACCCTGGTCGCCGCCTAATGCCATGTCGACTTCACCGGTTGCAAGCGCCGCCGCGCTGCCGCCCGACGAGCCGCCGGCCGAATGGGTCGTCTTATGGGGATTTTTGATCGGCCCGGTGGCGCAGGTGTGGCTGGCGCCGGAGAAGCACAAATCCTCGCACGCGGCTTTGCCGACAATCGTGCCGCCGGCATCGAGAATGCGCGTGACTACGGTCGCGTCGACTTCCGGCACATATCCTTCGAGGATACGGCTACCGTTCATCATTGGCACGCCGGCGACACAAATATTGTCCTTGATCGCCACCCGTTTGCCGGTCAACGGGCCGGTTGGTGCGCCGGTGATCGAGGTTTTCCAATACCAGGCGTTGTGCGGGTTCTCGTCCTCGGAGGGCCGGTAGCCGGGACTGCGGTCGTATTTTACCGGCAGCGTCGGCTCCACCAACTGGTCCAGCCTGTCGTAGGAAGCCTTGATACCGTTCATAAGACCGGCGAAGGAGATCGCGTCGGCGCCGCTAAGTTCGATACCAAAACTGTCGGCAATGTCCAGAACCTGTTCCGGTTTCGCCTCTTGAATTGTCATGATTCTATCCCCCTGGCTTATTTTGAATCCACTTTCTGATGATCGTCTCGCAGCCTTGGCGAACGTCGATAATTATCATGATCCCTATTTCGTTAGATAACTAGGTCATCGGCGCCTTCGCTGGGTTTCCCCGCTACAGCGGGTGCGTTAGCATGAATGAGTTGGTGATCCGCAGCGATCGGTTCGCAGAACGACGAATTAAACTTTTATGTACGGAAGGGGAGAAACCAGATGAGCGATACCGTCTCTTGGGTGCTCGAGGTGGCGATAAAGCCGGGCGAGCTCGATAATTTTAAGGCGTTGATGGAAGAGATGGTCGAAGCGACCCAGTCGACCCAACCCGACACCACGATTTACGAGTGGTTCTACAGCGACGACGGAACGGCGTGTCACCTCTATGAACGCTACACGGATTCCGCTGCGGCGATGATCCACCTGCAATCGTTCGGTGAAAATTTTGCCGAGCGGTTTCTCGGCGCCGCCGACGTCACGCGCTTTATGGTCTATGGCAATCCCAGTGAAGATGTCCGCGGCGTCGTGGGCGGGTTCGGCGCGGTCATCATGGAACAACTTGGCGGTTACGCCCGCTAGGTCTGTACATCTACTTCGGCGCGACGTCGAGGCGGACCACCACACCTTCCAGCCTTGCGTCCGGCGCCGGATATCGGTCGAGCACCAGCGGGTCGTGTCCCGGCACGATATGCGCTTCCGTGTCGGCTTGCGCCCGCAACGCGGCATAGCCGCGGACCATATCGCCGACATTATAGACGATGGGGAAGGGGGCGATGCGCTCCATATTCTCGTAGAAATGAGTGGTGTCGGAGGCGACGACAACCCAGCCGCGTCGGGTTAACACGCGCACGAACTGCAGGCCCATCGTGTGGCCGCCGACATGGTGCACTGTGATGCCGGGGGCAATTTCAGACGCGCCATCGTAGAAAGTGACGCGTCCTTCGAAAACATGGCGCACCATGTCGGTAATATGGCCGACCGT
The DNA here is from genome assembly GCA_027297685.1 of Alphaproteobacteria bacterium. Lineage (GTDB taxonomy): Bacteria > Pseudomonadota > Alphaproteobacteria > UBA6615 > UBA6615 > JAPUHN01. The sequence goes on from JAPUHN010000194.1 coordinate 8,999, forward strand.
GAACGAATGGTTCAGGGTGTGTGTGCACATGTGCGGGCCGGTCGCGTATTGCATTTCGCTTTCCTGCAAGTGGAACTGCGCGGCCGGAAATTCCGCATGTCCGCCAATATGGTCGTAATGCAGGTGGGTGACGATTACGTCGGCGACGCTGGCGGCCTCGATTTCGACCATCGCTAAACCCTCGGTGACACTGCGCTGCAGCGTTCGGCCGCGCGAGGTGGCCTCTTCAGCGTCGAAGCCGGTGTCGATAACAATCGTTTGCTCTGGTGACACCGCAGCCCAGACGAAATAGTCGATCGGCATCGGTGCATCATCGTGAGGATCGCTGACCATAAAGTTGTCCCGGCGTGTCCGCTCCTGCATCGTCGCGTACTTGATCGCGTACAGATCCCAAACCTGCGGTGACGTCATTGATTCCTCCTGACCGGCCTTTTATTGGCCGGGTTTCGCTATAATCGACCGGTTCGATCTAGTTTATCGCGTCAACACTACAGGAACTGGCAACATGGCAGCTAAGGCATATGGTTTTATCGGTCTCGGCAATATGGGCGCGCCAATGTGCGGTCATCTATGTGCGGCCGGTCTGTCGATCATCTGTTACGACGCTGCCGGTACGTCGGAGCGGGCGCCGGAGGGTGCCGAGATTGCCACCGATCTCGCCGCAGTCGTCGCGGTCGCGGATACCATTTTCTTGAGTTTGCCCGATGGACCGGTGGTCTCCGAAGTCGCCGACGAAATTGTAGCGACGGCAGAGCGGCGGGCCACGACTGTCGTCGATTTGTCGACCACCGGTCCCGATGTGGCAGTTGCGGTTGGCGCCAGCCTGGCCGAAGCGGGTATCGTGTTTGTCGATGCGCCGGTCAGCGGCGGTCGGTCCGGCGCGGTTGCCGCCACGTTGGCGCTTATGTGCGCGGGACCCGACGAGGCCGTAGCGGCGCTCGAGACAGCCTTCGAAGCGATCGCCGGCAATGTCTTTCAGGTGGGGAAACGGCCGGGGCAGGCCCAGGCGATGAAATTATTGAATAATTTCCTGTCTGCCACCGCCATGGCGGCGACAACCGAAGCAATCCTGTTCGGCGCCGCCCACGGCCTCGAGATGAATACCATGCTCGCCGTGCTCAACGTATCCAGCGGGCGGAATACCGCAACCGGAGACAAGTTTCCCAACCGGGTGGCGACCGGCACGTTCGACGCCGGATTTGCCACCGCGCTGATGTCGAAGGACGTGGCGCTCTATCGCGAACAGGTCGGCCGCGCCGGAACGCCGGACAGCGTTGCAGATGTCGTTTCGCGCCTTTGGCGTGAAACCGAGACTACGCTGCCCGGCAGCGATTTCACCGAGATATACCGCTACCTCGCCGACCGTTAGGCCCCGGTGAATTGGGGCTTTCGTTTTTCCATGAATGCCGTGCGGCCTTCGATGTAGTCCTGACTGGCGAAACAGGCAGCGACTTGGGCATCACAAAGTACCAGATCGCGATCGCTCGGCGCTTTGAGGTTTTCACTCACCGCCGTTTTGACGGCCCGGATGGTCAGCGGCGCGTTCTCCGATAATTGACTGGTGTAGCCGTCGCAATAGGCCGCCAGCTCGGCGCGGGGCACGACCCGGTTGACCAGGCCCATGGTCAGCGCTTCGCCGGCGTCGAACTGGCGGGCGGTGTAGAATATTTCCATGGCGAAGGAGGGGCCGACGATCTGCATCAACCGCTCGATTCCACTTGCAGCGTAACCGAGCCCAAGTTTGGCCGCGGGAACCGCGAAGCGGGAATCGTCGGATGCGATGCGCAAGTCGCAACACAATGCGATTGCCAGGCCACCGCCGATACAATAGCCGCCGATCTTCGCCAGGGTGGGCATCGGCGCATTCGACAGGGCCTCTTGGAAGTTCCTCACCGCGGCGTTGTATTCGTCGACGGCGGCTTCGGAATCCCGTTCCTCGCCGAACTTTGAGATGTCGGCGCCGGCCACGAAGGCCTTATCGCCAGCCCCGGTCAAAACAATCACGCGCACGTCGCCGGAATCGCAGAGCTCGCGGACCGCAGCCTCGCCGTCGCGCCACATGTCCAGCGACATGGCGTTGTGACGGTCGGGATTGTTGAACACGATTTGCCCGACGGCGCCGTCGCGACTGCAAATTATCCGGTCGGTGGTCATGTAATTCTCCTGGTTCGTGCTTTTTCTGTCGTCATACGACACCGCGGGTGCGTAGCTCATCGATATCGGCGGTGGAGTAACCCAATTGGGCGAGAACTTCGTCGGTGTGCTCGCCGGCTTCCGGTGGTGCGCTGACGAACGAGCTCGGGGTTCGGGACAAGGTGATCGGCTGGCGCACGAAATTAAGCTCTCCCAGTTTCTTTGAAATGACAGATTGCGCCAAGCTGAGTGCTTCGACTTGTGGATCGGCGAACACCTCGTCGATCTTGTATATTGGCCCGCACGGCACGCCGGCATCGTTGAACCGGTCTATCCAGGTGGCCGTGGTTTCGGATTTTGTGCACTCCGCGATCAGTTCGTTCAGTCGGTCGCGATTGTCAGACCGAGCGGGTCCATCGATAAAATCGGGATCTTCCGTCCATTCGGGATGGCCCATCTCGGTGCAGAACCGCTGCCATATGGCGCCGCCGGCCACAGAAATGTTCATGTATCCGTCGGCGGTAGGGAATACGCCGGTCGGAATACTGGTCGGGTGGTTGTTGCCGGCCTGCCAGGGCACTTCGCCATCGACCAGCCAGCGTGCCGACTGAAAATCGAGCATAAAGATTTGCGCTTCCAGCAGCGACGTATGAAGCCACTGGCCCTGGCCTGACTTATGCCGTTCCAGCAACGCCAGCAAAATACCTTGGGCGCAGAATATGCCGGCCGTTAGATCGGCGATTGGAATGCCGGCGCGTACCGGGCCCTGGCCGGGCAAACCGGTGATTGACATCAACCCGCCCATACCCTGAGCCACTTGGTCGAAACCGGGCCTTTTGGCGTAGGGCCCGTCCTGTCCGAAACCGCTAATGCTGGCAAGGATAATCCGCGGGTTAATCGCCGCCAGCGCGTCGTAGTCGACGCCAAGCCGGTTCTTAACGTCGGGCCGGTAGTTTTCGACCACCACGTCGGCTGCCGCTACCAATTCGCGAAAGATTTTCAGGCCCGCCTCTTCCTTCAGGTTGAGCGTGAGCGAACGCTTATTGCGATGCAGGTTCTGAAAATCGGAGCCGTGCCGGTTACTGGCAAGGCCACCACTGCCTTCAAGCGCGGGTGGAATTTCGACCTTTATGACGTCGGCGCCCCAGTCGGCGAGTTGGCGCACGCAGGTGGGCCCGGCGCGGACGCGCGTTAGGTCGAGGACGGTGATGTCGGACAAAACCGACGCGGCTGGTGTATGTGGCATCGAAAAGCGCTCCCTTGTAAAACAGCTCTATTGTCGGGTTAGAATGGCTGGCCGGCAATGGGCCGGTGTTGATTTTTGGGGAAGCGAGAATGGCGTTTTACGAATTGCGGCAATACAAAGTCTGGCCCGGCAAAATGGATGAGTGGATCGAGATAATGGAGCGGGAAATCATTCCGTTCCAGATTTCCAAGGGAATGGTCATCACCGGCAGCTATCGCGGAGAAGAAGACGATAGCGTCTATATCTGGTTACGTCGTTTCGAGAACGAGGCGCAACGCGAAGAACTCTATGCGGCGGTCTATGAAAGCGACCACTGGAAAAATGAAATCGGGCCGCGCGTTTCCGATTACCTCGACCGCGACGCATTAGTGGTTACACGCATTGTTCCAACACCGAAATCGACGGCGCAATAACGCCATGGCAGGCGGCGTTAAAACAACCGGGCGAAAAAAGTCTGGCACTGGGGGACCATGACGATGGCCGCAGAACAATCGGGCCGACGCGTGGCGCTGGTCACCGGGGCGTCCTACGGGCTGGGCGCCGAAATCGCCAAAACATTGGCCAACGACGGCTTCGATGTCGCGGTAACCGAACTAAGTGCCGACGATCTCGCGGACACCGTCGCGGCGATCGAGGCGGCCGACGACGCGCGGGCGGCCGCCATCACGCTCGATCTGCGCTCGATGGAGAGTATTGAAGCCGCGGTCGCCGATACTGTCAGCGCGCTCGGCCAGATCGACGTACTGGTCAACAATGCGGGCCGGCTATTGGTCAAGCCGGCGTTGGATATAGAACTCGAGGAGTGGAACCAAGTGTTGGCGGTCAATGTGACCGGTAGCTATTTCATGGCTCAACGCGTCGCTCAGCATATGATCGATACCGAACGGCCCGGCTGTATCATCAACATTGCCTCGACATTTACGGTGATGGGCGCGTCGAATGTGTCAGCCTATGGCATCTCCAAGGCGGCGGTCGGCGGCATCACGCGGCACCTTGCCGTGGAGTGGGCCCAATACGGCATCCGGGTCAACGCCGTCGCGCCCGGCTCGGTCAAAACCAAATTGCGGGCCGAGATTATGGCTGCCAATCCGGCGCGGGCCGAGGCCAATTTGGCGAAAATTCCAATGCAGCGCTTTGGTACACCCGAAGACATGGCGGGCGCGGTGTCTTATCTGGCGAGCCCCGCCGCTGCCTACGTCAACGGTCATATTCTGGCAGTGGACGGCGGTTTGACGATCTCCTGAGGCGATCCCTCGCTTCATCACGCCGCACTAATTCCGCCGGTTTAATATTCGTACCTATCCGCCTGGCCAAAGGCCGCGGCGCAGCTAAGTCTTGTGTTCGTCTAACGCTGGGTTGCGTATCCGTCGATTAACACAAGTGATTTATATGGAATCGTTGCGAAGCTAAACTTTCCCCACCATATTGTTGAGCCGTGATCGTCACCGCCCGATATATTTTGCGACAAACCACCGCCGGCCTCGTATCGCTGTTGTTTGCAGCCGTCGCCTTCGGCGCGGCGTTGGTTTCGCCAGAGGCTTCGGCGGATCAATTCGACAACCGCAAATATCAGCGCGTTGCGGCCTGCCGCTCGATCTCTGCGAGCGTTTACAGTACAGGGATGATATTCAACCCGGCCGGCTACGAGACCATGTTTGAGCGGTCCCGCTGTTTGCAACGACTCGCGATCGACGAACGCGATGTTGTGCTTTGCAGTGAAGTCAAAGAGCGCAGGTCCTTGTTTTTCGACGGATCCGGCGTTTCGGAGCAAAGCTGCCGCACTCAAGTAAGCGAACGCCTGGACAGGAACGCTCAAGAATTCGCCGCGCGCGATTTCACCACGATCCATCGGCTGAAATCGTTGGAATTCTCCAGAAATGGCAACGGCAAAGACTTCGACCTCGTCGTTATCACCGATGGCAGCTACGCCGGCCGTTACGATCTCGATATCCGAATCTCCACGCCGAACAGCAGCGGGCCGGTG
>JAPUHN010000195.1 GCA_027297685.1 Alphaproteobacteria bacterium
CCAGGGCGACGACGACCATCATCAGGCTCGGCGGGATGATTTGCGCCAGTGACCCGGCGCAGGCGATGACCGCCGCTGAGAAGTCGACATCGTATTTCCGCCGTCTCAACTCGGGCTGCATGATCGCCGAAATCGCCGCCACGTCCGCCGAGCCCGACCCTGAAATCGCCGCCAACCCGGTCGCCGCCACCACCGAGACCATCAGCAGGCTGCCGACAATCCAGCCGACCATGGCGCTGGCGAAATCGACGATGCGGCGCGAAATGCCACCCGCCTCCATGATGGCGCCGGCGAAAACGAAAAATGGGATCGCCATGATGGTAAACGAGTTCAGGCCGTCGTAAATGCGCTGGGTGACGATGGTGAGGGGAATATCAGGCTGGGTCAGCATCAGCGTAAGTGTCGCCGCGATGCCGAGCACGAACACGATGGGCGTGCCGATGGCGAGGAACACCAGGAAGGCGGAGAAAGCGAAGATCATGACGCCGTCTCTATCTGCGTATCGGGCAGCTTGCCAGACGGCCTATCCCAGCGATCGATCACCGAGAGAATGATCTCGACGCCAAAATAGAAGGCGCCCAACGGCAGGCACAAATAGATGGTCCACATGGGGATCTGCAGCACAGGCGAGGTCTCGAATTTCCAACCGAGCTCGATCAGCGGCAGGCTGCCGTAAATGACTACTCCGAGGAACCACAGGCAACCGGCCGCCACGACGACCATCAGCGCGCGCGCCAGGTTCGTCGGCAGCATCGCGGCCAGCACATCGACGGCAACGTGCAACCCGCGCCGCATTGTGATTCCGGCACCGATAAGCACTACCCAGATTTGGGCGAACTTGGCGGTTTCCTCGGTCCAGGAGATGGAGTAGTTGAAGACGTAGCGGCCGAACACCTGGGCCAGGACGGCCAGGGTCATATAGACGAAACAAGCGACCACGATCCACACCGCAACGGTGCGCAGCACCTTGACGGCCCCGCCGATTGTGGAACCAACGGTATTCACCTGTGCCCCGACCTATTCCCAGCGCCGACGAGCGATCATTAGACGCTCATCGGCCGGGTGGGACAATCCCGCCCGGCCGACAATGCCGCTGATGAAAGTGTTACTTGGTATCCTGGATGATCTTCAGGATACGTTTCTCGTCGTCGGACGTCAGGAATTCCGCGTGTACCTTCGCGGCGGCTTCCATGAACGGGGCCGTGTCCAGGACGCTGATCGTGACGCCGGCGTCCTTGAGCGACTGGAGACGCTCCTTATCGACGGCGGCGTAGTAGTCCTGCTCCCAGGCTGCCGCCTTGTTGCCACCCTCGATCAATGCCTTTTGTGCGTCGGCCGGCAAGCTGGCAAACTTTTCCTCGGACATGATGATGGGCGCCGTTAGGATGGTCCAGCCGAGCTGCCCCCAATAGGGTGCAACCTCGTAGAATTTCTTCTCGAAGTAGTTCGTGTTGGCTGCTTCCGCACCATCGACCACGCCCGTCTGCAAGGACGAGTAAAGCTCGGCGTAACTGATCGGCGTCGCGTTGGCGCCGAAGGCGTTAAAGGCGGCCATATGGTATTTGCTCTGCATGGTCCGGATCTTCAAACCTTGAAGGTCTTCGATGCTCTTGACCAGTTTCTTGGTCATGAGGTGGCGGACGCCGACATTGTAGACGCCCAGCAATCGGATGCCCCGCTTCGACACGATCTTGTTGATGTCCTGCAACACCGGTCCGCGCAGCACCTTGATCATGTGCGCCTCGTCACGGAACAGGAACGGCATATCGAAGATCTTGAGCTCGGGCACGAAATTGGTCAACGGCGCGTTCGACGGCGACGTGATGTCCAGGGTGCCGGTCAGGACCTGTTTGATCATCTCGACTTCGCCGCCGAGCTGCATGTTGGGGAAAATCTGAATTTCCACCCTGCCGTTGGTCGCCTTCTTCACGTGCTCGGCGATCATCTTGAGCCCCAGGTCCATGGGTTCGCCGGCGTTTTGTGAATGGCCGGCCTTGAGCACGATTTCCGCGGCCGATAGCGGCCCCGACATCGCCGCGCCGGCCAGGCCGACGGCGCCGATAAGTCCTGCCAGCAAATATTTTTTCATGACTTTATCCTCCCTATTTTGCGAACTACGCTCGAATTCGGCGTGCGTCAAGCTGCCTTTTCTTCAAGAACGCCCAGATTGGAAAGTACTTGCCTCAACGCGGCGACATTGGCCCCTGGCAAGGCTAGGCGGGGTGGGCGCGGGTTGCCGACGGACATGCCGATGAGGTGCATGGCCGCCTTCGTCGCCGAAACATAGAGATCGCCGGAGAGAGCGTCCAAAAGCGGCATCAGGCGATGATAGAGTTCACGCCCCTCGTCCGCCGTCTCGCTTCGTGCTGCCAGATTGTAAATGTCAGCCGAGAGCCGCGGTACGATGTTTCCGCATACAGATACATACCCTTTGGCGCCGAGTTTGATGGAATCATAGGCGTGGTACCCGGCAAACACGGTCATGCGCCCGCCGGTCAATCGATCGATCTCTCTCACTCGGGAGATGTCGCCACTGGATTCCTTGACATAGCGGATATTGTCCACTTGGGCGAGGCGCGCCAGGAAGTGCGGCGAAAGATCGACGTTGGCCGTATTCGGGTTGTTGTAGACCATAAGAGGGATTGAGATCGCTTCGGCGATTCGGCGGTAGTGCTCGAACAGCTCGTCCTCGGTGGGACTGCTGTAGTAGGGCGGCACGACCATCACGCCGTTGGCGCCAAGTTGCTCGACCTCGCGACTGAAGGCGACTGCCTTGTCGGTCCATTCGTCCGCGGTGCCAATCAGCACCGGAATGCGCCCTGCCGCTTGGCCGATCACCGTCTCGACTACCTGAATGC
>JAPUHN010000196.1 GCA_027297685.1 Alphaproteobacteria bacterium
CGCCGCCTTGATCTCGTCGAGGCTGGCGACGCGCATCAGTCGCCCAACTCCATGATCGCCTCGTGGATGCGGTCGAGTCCCGCCGTCAGGTAGTCGTGGGGCAGGCCGTAGCTGATGCGGATGTAGTTATCGAGACCGAAGTGGTCGCCGGGTACGATGAGCACGCTCTTGTCGTCGCGGATGCGCTCGACCAGCGTCGTCGAGTTGATGTCGATGTGGTAGCGCACGAAGGCGATAGCCGCCGCCTCGGGCGGCACCAGGCTGAAGGTATTGCCGTGGCTCGCAATCCACTCCTCGATCACGGGATAGCCGTCCCGGATGAACCTGCGCGTGCGCGCCAGGATCTGCGGGCGGACCCGCTCCGACATGGCGGTGGGGGGCAGCGTGTTTGACAGCCTGGTCGTCGCGATTGTAGTGTACTCGTGGCGCGCCCACAAGTCGTCGACGGTCCCCGCCGGCCCCACGGCCCAGCCGATCCGGAGCCCCGGCAGGCCATAGGCCTTGCTCATGCTGCCTACCGCGATGACACGCTCCGAGCGGCCGTAGAAGGTGGGCGCCTCGTCGTCCGTCTCGCGCTCGGCGCCAGTGTAGACCTCGTCGGCCAGGATCCAGGCGCCGACCCGCTCCGCGGTGGCGACGACCGCTGACATCTCGGCCTCGGTCATGATGCGTCCCGTCGGATTGTTGGGGTTGCAGACGGCGATCAACTTGGTCTCCGGCCCGACGACGCGCTCGAGCTCGGCCAGGTCGGGCGCCCAGGCCTCGGATTCGAGGAGGTTGAAGGTCTTGACGCGAAGGCCGTGGTTCTTGGCCACGCCCCACACCTGCATGTAGTTGGGCATCATGATCACGGCCTCGTCGCCCGGATCCAACAGCGTGTGGAGGGTTAGGTAGTTGGCCTCGGCCGCACCGACGGTGATCAGCACGTTGTCGGGCCCGGCGCCCGGGTAGTACCGTGCGATGTTCTGGCGCAATTCCACCGTGCCGTTAGCCTGGGGATAGTCGAAATCGGCGTCCGCGAGCGCGTTCGGCGACTTGCCGTCCATGGCCAGGAGCTCGCCCAGGGTCATGGGGTGGACGCCACTTTCGGAGAGGTTGTAATCGACCACGTTCTCCCACTTGGACATCATGCGTTCCATGACGAAGGGCTGGAATTCCGTCATCGGTCTAGTCCTTTCGATTTATTTTACGTTCTTTCCGTTTCTCTACTCAGGCGCCCTCGGAGAGAAGCACCAGCACGTCGCGGTGGCGGTCGGGGTCTCCCGCTGCGACCACACGGCCCGGCCAGGAAAGATCATTCGCATTTCCGTCCCAATCGGTGATGTCGCCCCCGCCCGCCTCGATTACGGCGGCAACGGCTGAGGACAGCCCCGGCGGGCCTTGGTTTAAGACAGCCGATAAAGCAACCGGCCCCAGAAGCATTCTAACTGGAATTTCACGGTAACGACGACACCTGGCGGCAAATTAAATTTTTTCAGCCCTGTCGACTCCAGACCAATCCCGCCACCGCCATATCCTCGGCGGCGATGCCGGTCAAGTCCGCGATGGTGATGTCATCATCCGATGTGCGGCCCGGTTTTACCCCGGCCAGCACCGCGCCCAGCGCGATATCCGCATCCTCCGGAACCAGGCCGCTGCGAACCGCATGGCCCAAATCACCATGATGTACGCACTGATTATGATCGTCGACCATGATCACGGCTGCCCGCGGGAACAGGGCGGCGTCCAGTTCCTGTTTGCCGGGATTGTCGGTGCCCATGGCCACGATATGGGTGCCGGGCTGGACATCATCGGCCATGATCAGTGCCGCATTTGACGGCGTGGTGGTAATGACCAGATTACAGCTTTTCATCAAAGTTGGAATGTCTGGGGCTACGGTCACCGAATACCCGTTTTGCTCCATCCGTTCGACATAGTCTTTCACATGGGAAGCGGTCCGTCCATAAACGGTTACCGACTCGATCCCAAGCAGTTTACAAGTCCATGTCGCTTGCAATTCCGCCTGTTCGCCGGTGCCGATGATGCCGACACTCGTGACGGCAGAAGGCGCGCCTGCCTGTGCCGCCAGGGCACCGGCAGCCGCTGTTCTGGCATTGGTCAACCAGCCCTTGTCGTCCAGGATACAGACCGGCACACCGGTCTTGGCGTTGAACACCAGCATCATGCCGCTACCGGCCGAAAGCCCTATTTTCGGGTTTTCGAAAAACCCGCAGGCGATCTTGATGACGAATGTGTCGCTGCCGTCGAGATGGCCATATTTGATATGGCACTCGCCCTCGGGATTGCTCAACATGAGCATGCCCGGCGGCGGGGAATTAACCTCTCCCCTGGCCTGCGCTATGAGCGCGCCTTTCACTGCATCGAGAATTTCCGCCTCGGTGAGGCTGGCCTGGATGGTCTCCAGAGTAATAACCGGAATCGTTGTCATCGATTGCTCCTCCAAGAAGCGCGGCAAGCGGATAAGCCATCATTGATATTGTGCCGGACGAACCCCGCTCGAAACCGGTTCCAGGTGACAGACGGCGTTCTGCTGGGCGGTAAATTCACGCATGTAGGTCCCATGTTACCCGCCGTTCTCCAAAACAGAGCGGAAGGTGTCCAGCGCGATGTTGCGGCCGCAGACCACCACCGCGATTTTCCAGCCCTGGTAGTCACTTGCGGTCTTGAAAGCCGCTCCCAGGGCCACGCCTGCCGCCCCCTCGATGATGAAATTTTCATTGGCCGCCATGGCGCGCATGGCGCTGGCAATCTCCGCTTCGCTGACCAGCACATGGCGATCGATGACCTGCTGGCAAATCGGGAAGGTGATGGACCCTTGTTCCACACCAC
>JAPUHN010000197.1 GCA_027297685.1 Alphaproteobacteria bacterium
CTGGTGGGTGGCCGGTGGCTGCGGTGATGATCGTGCTTATACCAAGTCTCGCTAATACGGACCCCTTTCACCACCAATAATTTGTTCGCCGGATAGGCACGGGTTGCGGCGCGGTGCTGGCACCGCAAGCGGCCCGCAACAACACCTGCGGATAAAGGATGGCGGCCTGCGGTGGGGCGGCTTGCCCCCCGACCGCGTTGCGCGGCTGGCCCGATGGCCCCGCATCGCGCTGTGCCGCGCGCCCAACCGGAAGGGCCAATCCGTCCCCATGAAAGGGGTCCGTATTAGCGAGACTTGGTATATGACCCGGCGCGGCACGCGATCGGCAACGTGCTGACGCCGCGTAACACCAGCGAATCGTGCCAGGGCGGATCGGGGTCGAGCAGCTCGATGTCGTGCAGCTTGCGCACCAGCGCCGTTAGGCCGATCTCGCCCTCCATGCGCGCCAGCGGCGCGCCCAGGCAGAAATGGATGCCGTAGCCGAACACGATATGCCGGTTGTCGGTACGGCGGATATCGAACCGGTGCGGGTCGTCGAAGCGGCGCGGATCGCGGTTCGCCGCGTTGATCATGGGAAACACCCGGTCGCCCCGTTTTATGGTGCGGTTGCCGAACGCCACATCCTCCACGGCGACGCGGGTGGAGGTGCCGATCGGTCCGTCGTAGCGCAGGATTTCCTCGACAGCGGAGGCCGCAAGCGTTGGATCGTCGGCTAAAAGCGCCAATTGGTCGGGGTTGCGCAACAGCGCCAGTAGTCCATTGCCGAACAGGTTGGTGGTCGTCTCATGGCCTGCGAACAGCAGCAGCACGCTATTGGCGACAAGCTCGGCTTCGGATAACGCGTCGTCGCCGTCGCGCGCCGCGATCATGTGGTCGATGATGGATTGATCGGCAATCGGATGGCGCCGGCGGTGAGCGATAACTTCGCCGAAATATTCCGTCATGGCGACAGCGCTACGCTCTGCCCGATCGCGCTTGTCGGGGATTGCTTGCGCGCTGCCGACGAAGGTGGCGAGGTCGTCCGACCAGGATTTGAACACATCGAGATCACTGTCGGGGACGCCGACCATGCCGGCGATCACGGTCGCCGGCAGCGGGTAGGCGAAGCCGGCAATGAAATCGGTTTCGTCGGACGCGACAAATTCGTCGAGCAGCCGCTCGACGATGGCGGCTATACGCGGCCGTAACGCCGCCAGGGCGCTGGTCGTGAACGCCTTGTTCATCAGGCTGCGCAGACGGGTATGGAGCGGTGGATCGACAAATACGGCCCAACGCCCCAGCATCGCACCCACCTCGGCGACGGCGGCGCGCTCGTCGGCCGGCAAATGATCGAGGAACGGCGTGATGCGGTCGGCCGACAGACGCGGATCGTTCAACGCGGCGCGGACGTCGTCGTAGCGGGTCAGCACCCAACCGTTGATCGCATCGGACCAATGCACCGGGTCTTCATCCTGCAAGTGTTGCAAGACCTGATAGGGGTTGGCGATGACGGCGGGGTCGCTAGGGTTATACTCGGGTTGCATGACGGTGCTGCTTGTTCGATGGTTTTGATAGGGAACACTAACGTAACCTGCCGCAGTAGGGCGATGCTAGCTTTGTAACAGTTTCGCTGTACTAGAGACTTTCATGCTGACCATCAACGAAACCATCGCCATCCCCGACGACGAGCTGAGCGAACAATTCGTGCGCGCCTCGGGGCCGGGCGGTCAGAACGTCAATAAGGTGGCGACGGCGGTCGAGCTGCGCTTCGACGTGCGCCAATCGCCAAGTCTGCCCGATGACGTTCGCGCCCGGCTGAAGCGGTTGGCGGGCCGGCGTCTCACCAATGCAGGCGTATTGATAATCCGAGCCGAACGGTTTCGCACCCAAGAGAGGAACCGCGCCGATGCCCGCAATCGCTTGGTCGCGTTGGTGCGCCGCGCCGCTTTAGTCCCAAAGGCACGGGTCAAAACCCGGCCCAGCCGTGCGGTCAAAACGCGTCGGCTCGACGCCAAGACGCGCCGCGGCCGGCTCAAACAAACGCGCCAGGGCAAGCCGGATACTGCTCCTGAATAGGTTCTAGGCTATAGTTTTGTCGGCAGATTTGCCTGTTCAAGGCTTGGGAACGGAATGACCGATGCGCGCGATGGTGCTCGACCGGGCGAATACGCCACTGGTTCTGCGGACGATCGATGACCCGACACCCGGACCCGACGATGTATTGATCGGAGTGCGGGCCTGCGGCGTCTGCCGCACCGACTTGCACATCGTCGATGGCGAATTGACCGAGCCCAAATTGCCGATCATTCCGGGCCATGAGATCGTCGGCGAGGTGATCGCGGTAGGCGAACGGGTCGAGCGTTTCGAGATCGGCGAGCGGGTCGGCGTGCCGTGGCTGGGGCATACCTGTGGCGCGTGCCACTATTGCGCCAGCGGCCACGAGAATTTGTGCGACGCGCCCGGTTTCACCGGCTACACGATCGACGGTGGCTACGCCGACCAGACCGTTGCCGACCAGCAGTATGTCTTCGCCCTGCCAAGCGGTTACAGCGATGCCGAAGCGGCGCCACTGTTGTGCGCCGGGTTGATCGGCTACCGGTCGCTGCGTATGGCCGGCGACGCCGCGCGGCTCGGCGTGTACGGCTTCGGCGCCGCAGCTCACATCGTCGCTCAAGTGGCGCTGTTCGAGGGCCATGAAGTGTTCGCCTTCACCAAGCCGGGCGACCAGGCGGGCCAAGATTTCGCCCGCGGGCTCGGTGCGGTGTGGGCCGGCGGGTCCGACGAGAGGCCGCCGCAACCGCTCGATGCCGCTATCCTGTATGCGCCCGTCGGCGCGCTGGTGCCGATAGCCCTCAAGGCCGTGCGCAAGGGTGGCACCGTGGTGTGCGCCGGCATCCATATGAGCGATATTCCGGCGTTTCCCTACGAAATCTTGTGGGAGGAGCGGACCGTCCGTTCGGTCGCCAATCTGACTCGACGCGACGGCGAAGAGTTCCTGACGCTGGCGCCCCAGGTACCGATCAAGACCGTGGTCGAAACGTTTCCGCTGACCGACGCCAACAAAGCCCTGAACCGCCTGCGGAACGGCCAAATCACCGGTGCGGCGGTACTGATTCCGTAACACGTTGACCCAAATTCGCGACCGGTCAATGTTAACCAAAGCCACTATCAATTATTGAATTGGTAATCGCCCCGTGTCACCATTGCTACCTATACGCGCGATGGGAAAAAATGGCTGATACGGTAATAAACTCGGGTGTCGGAGGCGGCGCCAACCCCCAGGGTGAGCGGATCGTCGGCTTTTGGGGCCGTCGGGGGCCGCTGTTCCGCATATTGCTGATGAATTCGCTGCTCGGCTTGTTAACCTTTGGAATTTACCGGTTTTGGGCGCGAACGCGGCTTCGGCAATATTTCTGGAACAGCGTCGAAATCGACGGCGACCTGCTGGAATATACCGGCCGCGGCCTCGAATTGTTCATCGGCTTTCTGATCGTGGTGGCGGTGCTAGTGCCGCTCCTAATTGGCTACCAGTTTATTTCGATTTTTCTGCAGACCAATGCACCCGATATATTCATTGCGGTAAATTTCTTGTATTTCATCGGTATCTTTTGGTTGACCCGATATGCCTATTTTCGTGCGCGGCGGTACCGCCTGGCGCGCACGGTCTGGCGCGGCATCCGCGGTGGACAAGATGGTTCGGCCGCCGGCTACGCATGGCTGTGGTTCGGCTATGCCGTTTTGTCGGTGATAACGTTCGGGTGGGCGGTCCCGTGGATGACCGTTGAGCTGCAAAAATATGAAGTCGAGCACGCCCGCTTCGGCGTTGAAAACTTTCGCTATGACGGCACCGGTACAGCGCTGCTTCGGTATTGGATCCCGTGCGGCGTTGTGTTGTCGATTGTTGTCGTTGCGGCAATCGTAACGACGGTGGTGTACTGGGCCGAGTTACAGCTGTTATTCGATTCGGTCACCAATCTCGGTACGGACCCGTCCAGTATTGACGAAGATGTGGGCAAGATTTTTGCGTGGACTTATGGGTTAATAATCATTGCGTATTTAATTTTGATCCCCTTCTACATTTACTATCGTATTGCGGCGTTACGCTACATGATAAGCGCCAGCAATTTGTCGGAGGTTGGTTTCGTCGCCGAATTCAGCGGCTGGCAGCTCGTAGGGTACTGGGTTTTGTACTTTTTAGTGGTGATCGGGTTGATTGCCGTCGTGGTATTACTCGTTGCCACGTTCGGGGTCGTAGCGGCATTGTCGGGTGTGGGAGAGGTAGCCGATCCGGGGCTTGCCGCGGTGGGAATAATTTTGAGTGTGATCCCCATCATTCTGCTGTTGTTTTTTCTGCCGATGATCAATCTGTTGCTGTTCTATTATCCGGTGATCCGGCATATCGCGACGACGCTGAGGCTGACCGAGATATCGAGCCTCGAGCGCATCGTCCAGAGCTCGAGAGACGATCCACGGTTCGGTGAGGGACTTGCCGCCGCGCTCGATGTGGACGTTGGCGGGTTTTAGCGGGTGACCGACGTAACCGCGCGCTACTTCGATGGTGAAAGCGCGCGCCAGATCGACGTTGTCGTCCAAATCGGTCCGCAGAATATCGTCGTTCGCGACGAACAGGATGCCGTGTTGGCGGTCTGGCCACCGGACGAGGTGCGCCTCGCCGGCAAGCCGGTCGAAGGCCGACCCTTGCGTCTCGGATTGGCCAAGGGTGCTGCGCAAGTGGTCATTGCCGACCCGAGCTGTCTGAACGAGCTGGAACGGCTGTGCCCAAATCTGCACAAACTGCGGCCGA
>JAPUHN010000198.1 GCA_027297685.1 Alphaproteobacteria bacterium
AACTGGTGGCAAAGGCGATCGTAAAATTGCAGTCCGGCGAACCGGCGGACAACGCGAAGGCGCCTTAGCTAGAGCAGTATCCGACCAGAAGGTTTCATATACTCGGTTACTGTTCTAGATCGTCGGGAACGGACCGACCTGTGATTCGTAAGCCTGGGTCGCCGGATGCTCGATCATCGGCGTCACCTTGACGCCCATCCACGGGTGCAGCGGCAGCGACGAGATATCCGCGTGGAATTCCTCCAGCGTTTCGGCCTCCCAGATCGAGAAGTTCGCGCGCTCGCCGACGATCCGCCAGACCTTGCGCAACTTGCCGGCCTGGATCAGCTCGATCGCCCGGTCGGCCTCGGCGTCGCCGAGTTCCTTCACCCGCGCCGGATCCATTTCGCCCGGCAGTTCGACCTTGATACGCACCATGAAAAGCATGAGTTCTCCCCCAAGTTAATTACGGGCAGACGCCGCGCCGGCGCCCCCACGATATTGCAGCGGCAGAATAACGATTGGGGCAATGACAAACTAGACCGCCAGCACGCGCGCACCGGCGCGCCGCCTTGTTTGCGGGGCCGGGAGTGCGGTGGTAGGGAACGGAAATCAACCATTCGGCGGAGGAGCAAGGCGATGGCCGATACCCTGTCCACAGGTCCGGTTCACTACGAGCGCGATGGCGAGATCGCCGTCCTCACCCTTGATAATCCGCCAGTGAACGCCTTGGCGAAAGAGGTGCGCGTGGCTCTGGCGCGGCATCTGGAGAAGGTGGTTAATGATGACGAGGTGACCGCGATTGTCATCTGTGGCGCCGGGCGGAATTTATGCGGCGGCGCCGACATCCGTGAATTCAACACGCCTGCCCGTGACGTCAAACCCATGAGTCGCGATCTGGTGAACCTTCTCGAGGACTGCCCCAAGCCGATGGTCGCGCTGATCCATGGCCCGACCCTGGGCGGCGGCCTCGAGCTCGCCTTGGGCTGCCACTATCGGGTCGCCAAAGCCGACGCGCAAATCGGCCTACCCGAGGTGCAACGCGGGGTCATTCCCGGCGCCGGCGGCACCCAGCGCCTGCCGCGCCTGATCGGACTGGAAGCCGCGCTCGACATGATCACCACTGGAGTTCCAGTCAACGGGGAGAAGGCGCTCGAGTTGGGGATCGTCGATGCTATAGTGTCGGGTCTGCGCACGGCTGTAGCGTTCGCCCGTCAGGTCATCGACGACAATCGCGGGCCGCGGCGGATCAGCGCCATGAAAGTGGCCGGCGATCCGGACGAGAACGCCACGATAATCGCCAACTACCGTACCAAATTGGCAAAAACCTCGCGCGGCCTGTTGGCGCCGTTCCACTGTCTGGAAAGCGTTGCCAACGCGGTGACGCTTCCGTTCGATGAGGGCTGGGAGCGCGAGGCTGAAATCAGCCGCATGGCCATGGCCTCGGCCGAATCCCGATCGTTGGTGCACGCTTTTTTCGCCGAACGGCAGGTCGCCAAGATTCCCGATATTCCCGCCGACATCGCGCTCCGGCCGATCAACAAGGCGGCGATCATCGGCGCCGGCACCATGGGCGGCGGTATCGCCATGTCGTTCGCCAACGCCGGCATTCCGGTGACGGTGATCGAGGCGAGCCAGGAGAATCTCGATAACGGTATGCAGCGCATCCAAGGCAACTACGACGCCACGCGCAAACGCGGCCGGCTGAGCGACGACGAGATGGCGGCGCGCCTGGGCCGCATTACACCGTCGACCGATTACGCCGACATGGCCGACGCCGACATCGTCATCGAGGCGGTGTTCGAGGAGATGGACGTAAAGCAGAGCGTGTTCGCCGAGATCGACCGCTTGGCCCGCGATGACGCGATTTTGGCGACCAACACCTCGACCCTGGATGTCGACGCGATCGCGCAAGCCACAAAGCGTCCGGAAAGCGTGCTGGGCACCCATTTCTTCAGCCCGGCAAATGTGATGACCCTGCTCGAAGTGGTACGCGCCGAGAAGACCAGCCAGGATGTTGTCGCGTCGGTGATGGCGATGGCCAAGGCGATCAACAAGGTCGGGGTGGTGGTCGGCGTGTGCGACGGCTTCGTCGGCAACCGCATGCTGGCGCCCTATTTCCGCCAGGGCGATTTCCTGGTCGAGGAGGGCGCGCTACCGCAAGACGTCGACCGGGTGATCGAGGAATACGGCTTTCGCATGGGCCCGTTCCGGGTCTCCGACCTGGCCGGACTCGACATCAGTTGGGCGATCGAAAAACGCCGCGCCGAGACCCGGCCGGCCGACGAACGGTTCTCGCCGCTGCTCGACAGCATTTGTCAGTTGGGCCGCTACGGCCAGAAGACCGGCGCCGGCTGGTACCGCTACGAAGACGGCCGCACGGCGCTGCCCGATCCGGTGGTCGAGGAACTCATCGTTGCGCGCTCGCGCGAGATGGACCTGAACCGCCGGCCGATCGGCGACGAGGAAATTCTCCAGCGCTGCTTGTATTCGATGATTAACGAGGGCGCGAAGATCCTCGAAGAGGGGCTGGCGATCCGTGCGTCGGACATCGATGTCATCTGGCTGAACGGCTACGGCTTCCCGCGCCACCGCGGCGGACCGATGTTTTATGGCGACACCGTCGGTTTGCGCGCGGTCTGCGATACCCTCGACCGTTGCCACCGCGAATGGGGCGACAAGTGGCAACCGGCGGCCCTGTTGCGCCAACTCGCCAACGCCGGCTCCAGCTTCGCCGAGTGGGACAAGAGGAAAGTGGGGTGAATCTGGAGAAACAATCCTCTCTCATGTGTCGAGGGTGTCGAAACGTTAAAACCCTCTCCTTGGGGAGAGGGTGGTCCGCGAAGCGGACCGGGTGAGGGGAAATGACCGTTGAACATGCACGAAAATTGCGGCGTAAGACGACCAAAGCTGAAGCGCTTCTATGGAAGCATATTCGCGACCGTAAATTGGCGGGGATTAAGATCCGGCGCCAACATCCGATTGGCCGCTACATCGCCGACTTTTGCTGTGTTGAAGAAAAGTTGATTGTCGAACTCGATGGCGGTCAGCACGCCGATGATTCAGATCAAGATGAACAACGGACGCAATACATCGAGAAGTACGGCTATCGCATAGTGCGCTACTGGAACAGCGAAGTCCTGAACAACATCGATAGCGTGTTAGCCGATATCCGGATGCAAGCGCAGGATATTACCTGACCATTTGTCCCCTCACCCGGCTCGCGCTCGCTCGCCACCCTCCCGGTGGGAGAGGGTTTACTCACACAATCACCGTGGCGCCGCCGTCGATGACGATGGTATGGCCGGTGGTCCAGCGCCCGGCGGCCGACGCCAGATAGACCGCCGCGCCGGCGATGTCGTCCGGCTCGCCTAGCCGGCGCAACGGCGTCGAGGCAATGCGCGGTTCGGCATATTCCGGGTCTTCCCACAGGGCGCGGGCGAAATCGGTTTTCACCAGCCCCGGCGCGATACAGTTGACGCGAATGTTGTCGGGGCCCAGTTCGATCGCCAGATTGCGGGCGAGCTGAATATCGGCAGCCTTGGAAATGCCGTAGGTGCCGATCACGCCCGAACCGCGCAGGCCGCCGATCGACGAGATGTAGATGATCGCGCCGTCTTTGCGCGCCCGCATCTCGTCGGCCACCATCTGCGCCAGCCACAGGTTCGACTGAATGTTGGTGGCCATCACCTTGGCGAATATCTCGTCGGGTATCTCCATCGACGGTCCGTAATGGGGGTTGATCGCGGCGTTGCCGACGATGATGTCGATTTGCCCCCACGCCTTGCGGGTCTCGTCGACCAGCGCCTGCAATTGGTCCTTGTGGCCGACATTACAGGGGATGCCGAGCACATCGCGGCCTCCATCGGCGAGTTTCTTGACCGTTTCGGCGACCCGGCCGCTATCGCGGCTGGAGACCACCACCTTAGCGCCGTGATCGGCCAGGGCGGTGGCGATCGCCTTGCCGATCCCCTTGGTCGAGCCGGTGACGATGGCGACCTTGCCGGATAAATCGAACATACTGGGCATGATGGTTCCCCCTTATGGACCGGTTGGCGCTATTCTATACCGAGAACACCCCAGGAGAGCAGCACGATGGATTTCGAATTATCACCCCGCACCAAGGAACTTCAGGCGAAGCTGGGCGCCTTCATGGACGAATATGTCTATCCCAGCGAAGCGGTCTTTGAGGAACAGCTCAACGGGCAGGATAACCGCTGGCAATTGCCCCAGATCGTCCACGACTTGAAAAAAGAGGCGCGGGCACAGGGGCTGTGGAACCTGTTCCTGTCCGATGCCGAACACGGCGCCGGCCTGACCAACGTGGAATACGCGCCGTTGTGCGAGATCATGGGCCGGGTGCATTGGGCGCCCGAGGTGTTCAACTGCTCGGCGCCCGATACCGGCAATATGGAAGTCTTACACATGTACGGCACGCCCGAGCAGCAGAAAACGTGGCTCGAGCCGCTGTTGGCCGGCGAAATCCGCTCGGCCTTTGCCATGACCGAACCGGCGGTCGCCTCATCGGACGCTCGCAACATCGAGTGCTCGATCAAACGCGATGGCGACGACTATGTCGTCAACGGCACCAAATGGTGGACCTCGGGCATGGGCGATCCGCGTTGCAAGATCATGATTGTCATGGGCAAGACCGACCCCAAGGCGAAATCATACCAGCAACAATCGCAGATCCTGGTGCCGTCGGACACGCCGGGCGTCGAGGTCAAGCGCATGCTATCGATCATGGGCTACGACGACGCGCCGCACGGCCACGGCGAAGTGGTGTTTCGCGATGTGCGGGTGCCGGCGGAGAACATAATCCTCGGCGAGGGCAGGGGTTTCGAGGTCGCACAGGGGCGCTTGGGGCCAGGCCGTATTCACCATTGCATGCGGGTCATCGGGGTGGCCGAGCGGGCGCTCGAACTGATGTGCCGGCGCGCCGCCGAACGTATGACCTGGGGCCGTCTGCTGGCCGACCGCAGCATCACCCAGGAGCGTATTGCCCAATCGCGCATCGAGATTGATATGTGCCGTCTCTTGGTGATGAAGGCAGCCTGGAAGATGGACACGGTGGGCAACAAAGAGGCGCGCCAGGAAATTGGCATGATCAAGGTGGCGGCGCCGAAGATGGCGCTCGACGTGATCGACCGCGCGTTACAGCTGCACGGCGGCGGTGGCATGTCGGACGATTTTCCGATCGCCTATATGGCCGCCCATACCCGCGCGATGCGCCTGTTCGACGGCCCCGACGAAGTGCACCGTCAGCAAATCGCCCGTATCGAATTGAAACGGCAAATCGGCTGGCCGAAGACCCAGAAAGCGGCCGAATAGGCGATGGGGGTGCGATGAGCTGGTCCCTCCTGCGCACGATTATCATCCTGCCGGGAACGGCGTTGGTGTTCGTCCCGGGGTTGATCGTGTGGGCAACGATGGACCCTGAAACCGGTCTGGCGGTCGCCGGCCTAAGCGATGTCGATTTCTGGATCGGATTGGCCGGCGGGCTCGCTGGTCTTGGCCTCGCCTTATGGACGGTGCGATTGTTCGCGGTCCAGGGCGAGGGTACGCCGGCGCCCTGGGATCCGCCGCAAAAACTGGTCGTCGCCGGGCCTTACCGCCATGTGCGCAACCCCATGATCACTTCGGTCCTGCTGATGCTATTCGGCGAAGCGCTAATCTTCCAGTCGTCGCCGATCGCCGCCTGGCTGATCGTGTTCTTCGTCGTCAACGGCGTCTATTTTCCGCTGTCGGAAGAAAAGGGATTGGAGCGGCGCTTTGGCGAAGACTATCGCCGCTATAAGCAGAACGTGCCGCGCTGGCTGCCCCGCATAAAACCGTGGACCGACGGAGAGAACCCATGATCGCTGTCATATTCGAAGTCTGGCCGGCCGAAGGCCATCTCGACGATTATCTCGACATCGCCCACGGCCTGCGGCCGGAACTCGAGAAGATCGACGGGTTTATTTCGATCGAACGATTTTCCAGCATGTACGAGGACGGCAAGCTGCTGTCGCTGTCGTTCTGGCGCGACGAAGCGGCGGTGCGGACCTGGCGCGAACAGGCCGACCACCGCGCTGCCCAGGCCAAAGGCCGCAACGAGCTGTTTGCCGATTACCGCCTGCGCATCGCCGACGTGCTGCGTGATTACGGACCCAACGAGCGCGATCAAGCGCCGGATTAACCCTCTCCCTGCGGGAGAGGGTGCGCCTTTGGCGTCACCCCCACCCCAACCCTCCCCCCTCAAGGGGGAGGGAGCGAAACTCGGTACAAAGTCCTCCCCCCTTGAGGGGGAGGATTTAGGTGGGGGGTCAGTTCGAAATATTTTCCACCAACGCCCACGCGTTGCGGGCCAGTTGGCGGGTCAGGTCGCGGCGCAACAGCGCTTCCGGTGAGGCGGCGTTGCCTTGCAGGCCGCGGTAGTAGACGCCCTGAATGATGGCGGCGAGGCGGAACAGCGACAGCACCAGATAGAACGTCCAGTTGTCGATCTCGCCGCAGCCGCGAGTGGCTCGACGCCCACCCGCAATAGCCAGCCACCAACCGAAACCCCACCTCGCCGCCGCCGGCTAGGAATCGCCGTCCTGCGCGCTGGCGAAGCGCACCCGCCACCAGGCGCGCAGGCAATCGCCCGTCGTCGGATCAATGTCGCCGTGCAGCACCATGTCGGCGCGCGCTCGCGCCGAGGCCAGGGCCTCGGGCAGGCCGGTATGCGCGGCCGTGTCGATGACCAGCCAGCGGCACGGGCTCAGGCTGCCATAACCGGCCAACGTCGCGCCGGTGGCGGCGACCAGCAATACCACAATCAGTAACAGCCAACGCATGGTGCGATTTTAGCACGCGCCGTGGCGGAATTAAGGCGTCGCCTTT
>JAPUHN010000199.1 GCA_027297685.1 Alphaproteobacteria bacterium
GGACCAGTGGGCGACGCATGCCTTCCTGCGCCACGTCCACTTCGGCCACGACCTGCAGCGCGCGATCGAGGCGCCCGAGTTCCACACCAAGCACACGCCGAGCTCGTTCTACCCGCGCGAGTGCGATCCGGGCCATCTCGCCGTCGAGGCGCGCTTCTCGGAAGCCGTGTTGAACGATCTCGCCGACCGCGGCCACCGCATCGAGGTCTACGGCGACTATAGCCTGGGCTACGTCACCGCGGCGACGCGCGACGGCGGCATGCTGAAGGCCGGCGCCAGCCCGCGCCACATGCAGTGCTACGCGGCGGGGCGTTAATAAATTGATTGCCGGAGACCGTCTTTTCACCTTCGCCGTCATCGCTGATTCCCACGTCACCGAAGCGGAGGCCACGGCCATTGGTGGCTATGATATCGACACCGTGAAGCTGGGCGCGGCGCGGTCGCGCTATGTGGTCGATCAGCTCAACACCTTGGCGCCCGACTTCGTTGTCCATCTCGGCGATATCACTCACCCTGAGCCCGGCACCCTGGCCTACGAGGATTCGGCGCACCGCTTCCACAAGATCTACCAGAACCTGGATTGTCCGCTCTATCTGGTGGCCGGCAACCATGACATCGGCGAGAAAGCGTTTCCCGGCGAACCGCTGTCCCAGCAGGAGGCGCGGCGAACCGTCAACGACGACATGATCGCCGAGTACGAACGGCATTTTCAGGCCCAGTACTATTCCTTCGAGCATGAGGACTGCCTGTTCGTGATCATGAACGGCATGATCGTCAATTCGGGCTTGGCCTGCGAGGAGGCGCAACGGCAATGGCTTGAAATCTTGCTTGGAGAAAACCGGGGGCGGCGCATCTTTATGTTCTCTCACTATCCGCCGTACCTGTCGCGTCCCGACGAGACCGGTCATTACGACGCCACCGACGAGCCCGGCCGGTCCTGGCTTCTCGGGCTGTTCGAGCGCCATGGTGTCGAGGCCTACTACGCCGGCCACGTCCATAACTTCTTCTTCAATCGCCACGGTGCCACGAACTGCTATGTGCTGCCGTCGATTTGCTTCCTGCGCCACGATTACCACGAGTTGTTCCGCGTCGAGCCGGGCATGAAGCAGGGTCGCCACGACGGCGCCAAGCTTGGCTACGCGGTGGTCGATGTGCATGGCGAGGGTCACCTCAATCACGCGGTTCGCACCCACGGACGGGGACTCGAAGTCGGCGATACGGCCCCGGCGCCAGCGAGCCCGTTGCCGCCAGTCCACGGTCTACGACCGAACGGCCATGGCGTCGGCCTCTATCTTCGCCAACCGTGGTGCGACAGCGCCGACATTCCGACCCCTTGGGGGCTCGACGCCTTCAGCCGCAAACGCGTCCGTAACGACTACCCGCTCATGGCCTTATGGGAGATGGGCATACGCGACCTGCGGGTGCCGCTCGATGACCTGGCGGACCCGGAAACCGGTGTCCGCATGGCCGAGCTCGCCGTCCTCGGACATCGCTTCACCGCCTATTCCTATGGCCTGCCCAAGGGCGCCGCGGCCGAGGCTCTGAAGAACCGTGGCAATATCCTTGCCGCCTGGGAAATTATCGCGCCAATTACCAGCGCGGTTGACTTGCTTACCGCCATGGCGGCGTTGAAGGGTTCGACACCGATTTATTTCAACGCCCATCGCGCCGAAGTGGAGGCCTTCAGCAGCAGCCATGGCCTGGCATCCGATGAACGGGGCGCGGTCGAGGCCTTGCTCGCCCTTGACGGTGCACGGGATGTCATTGATGGCGTGGTTTTCGGCATCGTCTGGCAGGAGGCGCCAGCCCCGGCCATTGATGCCGCGCGGCGCAGCGTCGAAGGATTTGGCGTCAAGGCGGCGGTCCATGTGCAGTTCGCCCATCGCAGGCCCCTGAGCCAGGAAGAGACCGAACGTCACGACGCCAACCGCATCGCCGAAGCCGTCGTCGCCGCCATGGCCCATAGGGATGTCGGGGTGGTGCTCGACAACTTTACCGGCATTGACCGGGGTTATTACTTCAGCGGCGGCCTGGTCGATCGACTCTACAATCCGCTCAGTGGCGCCCATATCGTCCGTCACCTTCACGCCGCCCTCGGCGACGACTGCGAGATTGGCGCCATCCGTGACAGCGACAGAATCCGGGTCGTCGAGCTGGGCAGGGCAGGAGCCTTGCTGTTGCCGAAGGCCGACCTCGATTCAGCGGCATCGTCCGACTTGCCGCCACGTGAAACCGGACGCTGGATTGACCTGGCCAGTGGTGAAGAGGCTCGGAAAAACCTTACCAGCCCCACCCTGGTGCTGACCAGCGGCGACAATGGGTGATTGCGTTTGCCATCGAAGAAGCCATCTTACAAATATCGGCGCCCATGGTGATCTGTGACGGGGTGCGAAAGGACAAGGCATGAAGCGTGATGATTTGACGAAATGCGCTTCGGCCCTTGCTGCGATCCTCGCGGTTTTCCTTATCGCCCCTCTCGCCATTGCCCACGAGACCGCCACCGGGGACGCCCAATTCGCCGCCTAGCTTACCGCTTTGCGCGCCGAGGCCAGTGACCGCGGTAACCGCCACGAAATCCTCGACGCCGCCTTCTCCTCCTTTCTCCGGCGGTTGATGGCGCTTGGAGAGCATGTGCTGAAGGAACAGCAGAGAGCCGTTGTCGATCCGAGGCAGGTCCGCGCCAAATCGACCGGCGAAGCCGAGTTCCCTGTGCTCGCGCTCGCGTCTAAGGAAAACCCTTGGTCGGCTAGGTAATCGTGCCGGATGGCGCGGCGCGGGCGTTTGCGTTACGACTGATCTCGTTACATGGGTATGGCGAAAGCGACCCATGCTGTGGGGACCACGTCGACGGGATATTGCTCACGAACGCCGTCGGCGCCGGTCAGTAAGTATTACAGTAGCGTTATAGGGCTCCATTCAGGCCCATCGTCAAGACGACGCCCGCCCCAGTCCGGTTCCCCCCGCCGGGGCGGGCGTTTCTTATGTCCGCGGTCGACGCCCCGGGACGATAGCGTCGCGGCGCCGGTGTGGGTAATCTAGCCGGGCGATGCCGACGATTTGCCGCGATTGCGCAACCATGTTCGAAACCAGCGATGGCGTCGCGGCCTGCCGCGACTGTGGCTCTTCGCGCCTCGTCGCGCACCCCGAAGTCGACACCCTCACGATCGCCCATCTCGATTGCGACGCCTTCTACGCCAGCATCGAGAAGCGCGACGACCCATCGCTTGCCGATCGTCCGGTGGTGGTCGGCGGGC
The DNA here is from genome assembly GCA_027297685.1 of Alphaproteobacteria bacterium. Classification (GTDB taxonomy): domain Bacteria; phylum Pseudomonadota; class Alphaproteobacteria; order UBA6615; family UBA6615; genus JAPUHN01. The sequence goes on from JAPUHN010000199.1 coordinate 3,255, forward strand.
GCCATCGCGGCGTCGTCGCGGCGGCGTGCTATGTCGCCCGAACCTACGGCGTGCATTCGGCGATGCCGATGTTCAAGGCGCTGCGCGC
>JAPUHN010000002.1 GCA_027297685.1 Alphaproteobacteria bacterium
CTATGAGGGGCTTGGCGGCGGCGATGCCAAGCTGTTTGCTGCGGCCGGCGCCTGGGTTGGGTGGCCGGGATTACCCAGCGTGTTGTTGATTGCATCTGTTACCGCCCTCGCCGTCGTACTTGTTATGATAGCGGCGGGCCGACGTGGTATGGCGCACCAGAAGATCGCGTTTGGGCCGTATTTGTGCGTTGGATTTTGGATCGTCTGGCTATACGGTCCGCGTGTCGTATTCTAGGCCTTTAGGCAGACTCACCAATGGGTCCCGATGATGGAACCGAGAGCGCAGCGTAATTAAGGACAACGCCGATGGCACTCGAAACCGAAGATCCGAAATCTACCGCTGTCGACGGCAGCGTCGGCGATCGCGATCCCAGCGATCCGATGGCGCGCTCGCCGCTGCTCGAGCTGCTGGTCGAGCACGGCAAGATCGACCGCCAGGACGCCGAACGAGTCAACCGGCTGGCCAACGAAACCCACGAGCAAACCGACATTCTGCTGACGCGGCTTGGCCTCATTACCGAAGACGCGCTCGCCCACTTACTGTCCGAGCTACTCGGCATACCGCTAGTCGACCGCAGTGAGTATCCCGACAGTCCGCTGCTGGAAAACCAGTTGGGGATCAATTTTCTGCGCGAATATCGCGTCCTGCCGGTGGCCGAAACTGACCAAGGTCTCATCGTGGCCATGGCCAACCCACTCGACGACTACGCCTTGAACGCGCTGCGCCTTGCGACCGATAATCCGATCGTCGCGCGGGTCGGCATTCCGGCCGAAATCGAGGCCGCGTTCGAGGCCATGCTGGCGGGCTCCGATGTGGAGGTCAAAGCGCTCGATGTCGACGGTCTGGGCAGGTTCGACGACACCGGCGAAGACATCAACCGGTTGCGCGACCTGGCCAGCGAAGCGCCGGTCATTCGCTTGGTAAATTCGATCATCGGACGCGCTGTCGAAACCCGCGCCTCTGATATCCACATCGAACCGTTCGAACGCACCCTCAGGATTCGTTATCGCATCGATGGTGTATTGCGCGATATGCAATCGCCATCGAACAGTCTACGCGCCGCCGTAATTTCGCGGGTCAAGCTGATGGCCAACCTCAATATCGCCGAAACGCGCCTGCCCCAAGACGGACGCATTCGCCTGGTCAACCGCGGCAAGGAGATCGATCTGCGTATCTCCACGGTGCCGACCATGCACGGCGAAAGCGTGGTGCTGCGCATTCTCGATAAGGGCGGCGTCGATCTCGGCTTCGACACCCTCGGCTTCAGCGACGAAACCTTGCCCCGCTATCTCGATATTCTTGACCGGCCTCACGGCATCGTTCTGGTTACCGGACCAACCGGCAGCGGCAAAACGACGTCGCTCTACACATCGCTGCTCCATCTCAACAATGGCGAGAAAAAGATTCTCACGGTCGAAGACCCGGTCGAGTACCAGCTCGACGGCGTCAATCAGCTCCAGGTGAAGCCTCAGATCGGCCTGACCTTCGCCAACGCCCTGCGTGCATTCCTGCGGCAAGATCCCGATATCATCATGATCGGCGAGATACGCGACGTCGAAACTGCCGAAATCGCGGTTCAAGCCGCCCTCACCGGCCACAAAGTTTTGTCGACGGTCCACACCAACGACGCGGCATCGACGATCACGCGTTTGCTCGATATGGGGGTCGAGGATTTTCTGCTGACATCGACGATCAACGGCATCACCGCGCAGCGCCTGGTTCGAACGATTTGCGACCGCTGCCGCGAACCGATCGATGTGCTCCCTGAAATCGTTAGCCAGTTCTCGCTCGAACGTTATACCGACAGTGACAATATTACGCTGTATTGGGGGCGCGGATGCGAACATTGCGGCGGCACGGGCTATCACGGACGCACGTCGATCCTCGAAGTCTTGGAAATGACCGACACGATCCGCAGCCTCGTGCTACGCCGCGCGGAGTCACAGCTAATTAAGCAGGCGGGTGTCGAACAGGGCATGAAAACCATGCATCAGGACGGACTGGCGAAGGCCTTGAGCGGCGTCACGACGCTTGAGGAAGTGCTGCGGGTCACGCACGAAACCTGACCATGCCGCTCTATAAATATCGCGCGGTCAGCGCATCGGGTGACATCCTCGACGGCGAAATGGAAGCGCCGAGTACCGCCAGCGTGGCCGAACGGTTGGTGGAACTTGGCCACACGCCCGTGCGCGCCGAGGAAGCCGGCAGCGACAGCGCGAGCAAGTTCGACACATCGAAATTCTTTCGCCTGCAGCGCGGCGTCAGCCGGCGCGATCTCGGCCTGCTGACCCGCGAACTTTCGACTCTGTTGCGCGCCGGTGTGCCACTTGACCGGTCGTTGGAAATCCTGATCACCATTGTCGAGAAAAAATACCTGCGTGACGCGATCGAGCGCATCCTCGAACAGGTTCGCGGCGGCGACACCCTGGCCGATGCCATGGCCACGCGACCGCGCGATTTCCCACACTTTTATACCAGCATGGTGAAAGCCGGCGAGGTCAGTGGCGCGCTCGATCAAGTGCTCGAGCGCCTAGCCGAATTCCTCGAGCACTCGCAAGCCGTTAGCGAAAGCGTGCGGTCGGCTTTGGTCTACCCGGTCATATTGGTGGTGGTTGCAGGCATATCGCTCATTGTATTGCTGACCGGGGTCATTCCCCAATTTCGCCCTTTGTTCGAGAGCGCTGGACAGGCGCTACCGTTGCCGATGCTGGTGTTGGTGGGCGTCGCCAACATTCTCAGCTCGTTCTGGTGGGCATTTCTGATCGTCATAATTGGCGCGGTCGTGTTGGTGCGGCGGGCGCTATCGCAGCATGACAGCCGGCTGAAATTCGACAGCGCTGTCCTGCGTTGGCCATTGATCGGCGCGCTGGTGCGGAAAATAGAAGCCGCCCGGTTTTGCCGCATGCTAAGCACCCTGTTGCACAACGGAGTGGCGATGCTGCCGGCGCTCGCAGTAACACGCGACACATTGAACAATCTGGCGTTGAGCGAGGCGGTCGATCGCGCCGCCGTTTCGGTGAAAGAAGGGCGCGGCCTGAGCCGTTCTTTCGCCGATGAGGACGTACTACCGCATCTGGCGCTCAGCTTGATTCGCGTCGGCGAGGAAACCGGTGAACTCGAACGGATGCTCGACCAGGTGGCCGATATTCAGGAACGCGACGTGCAACGCACGGTCAGCCGGCTGCTCGCACTACTGGTGCCGGCGCTCACGATTGGGCTGGGCTTGGTCGTCGCCGTCGTAATCGTGACATTATTAAGCGCCATCCTCGGCGTGAATCAGTTGGCGTTTTGAACTATGATAAGTATCGACAATCACTTGGCTCGGTTGGGGACTATGACAAACGCCCTCACACTTTTTACCGTCCGCAAACGCCGTATCGGTCACCCTATCGCCCGCCCCATCGGGTCGGCGGGATTCACGCTTGTTGAGTTACTTGTCGTGCTGGCGATCCTGGGAATGATCGCAGCCATTGCAGTGCCGCAGACCCTCGGCTATCTGGGGCGCGCGAAAAGCAACACCGCCGGCATACAACTCGAAAATTTGGGTGCCGTGTTGGACTTGTACCGTCTCGATGTCGGGCGCTATCCCAGCGAATCGGAGGGCTTGGACGCGCTGGTGAATCCGCCTGCCGACATCAGCAACTGGGCCGGTCCCTATTTGAGAAAAAGTTCGAGCTTGCTGGACCCCTGGGACAAACCCTACCAATACCGTTTTCCCGGCCAACACGGCGAATACGATCTGTTTACGCTGGGCGCTGACGGGCAGGAAGGTGGCGAGGGAGAGAACCGGGACCGGGTGAGCTGGCAATAGGTCGCTCATGCGCGGGTTCACCCTGGTCGAACTTCTCGTCGTCCTGGCCCTGATGGGCCTGGCGTTGACCGTGGCTTCGCCGCTCATCAGCAACGCGCTGCCCGGCACCGAAATGCGGGCATCGGCGCGCGACGTGGCGACCGGCCTGCGCTATGCACGCAGTTTGGCGATCTCCAGCAACACCGATGTTACGTTCGATGTGGATGTGGAAGCGCGGCGTTTCGCGGTGTCGCAAAGCCGGCGCAACGGCACCTTTCCCAAAGACGCCGAGGTCACATTGACCACGGCGCGGTCGGAGCTGTTTGGTTCCGGCGGCGGTAGCATTCGCTTTTTTCCCGACGGCACATCGACCGGCGGCGGCATCGAAATCGTGCGCGAGGCCCGCCGGTTCGTTGTCACTGTCGACTGGCTGACCGGCCGGGTCGCCATTGCCCCGTGAGTAAAATGACGAGAAACAACCGCGGTTTCACCCTAATCGAGATCGTCGTCGCATTGCTCGTCTTGGCAATCGCGTCAACGGTTATATTCGAAGGTTTTTCGGTGGGGTTCCGCAATGCGCGCACTGCCGACGATTTCACCCAGGCGGTCCTAATCGCACAAGCCAAACTGGCGCCGACGGGCGTCTCCGAACCGCTCTCGACCGGGGTTACATCGGGCCGGGAACAGGACAAATACGCTTGGACCGTCACGATTGACCGCGCCGAGGTGGCGCCGGGCGACAGCGCCACACCAAACCAGTTGCAACCGTTCTTCGTCGCTGTCGACGTGGTCTGGAGCGATGGCGGTACGGAACGCACTGTATCATTGTCGACGCTTCGCCTTGCCACGCAATAGCAGAAACAACGCCGCCAGGCGGTCGAGCGACAAAGGCGGCGGCCAAGCCGGGTTCACCCTGCTCGAATTGCTGGTCGCCCTGACCCTGCTCGGCCTTGTCCTTGCGGCCATATTCGGCGAGCTGCGATTTGCCGCCCGGGCCTGGGACGCCGCCGATGCCAAGCTCGACCGCAACAGCGAGCTGTTAAGCGTTCACTCGTTCGTGCGACAGCGGCTGCAGCAAGTCCATGTCATGCCGCAGAAGCACGAACAAGACAGTGACGACAGCGGCGTCGTTTTTGCCGGCAACAGCCGATCGATGGAATTTCTGTCAACCATGCCGGCCAACGTTTCAGTTGGCGGATTCTACGAGATTTCACTGTCGAGCGAGATCGGCCGAGACGGCAGAAATCTTTTCATATCCTGGCGCCCGTTCGACGAGGACGGCACGACAATCGTCGCCGACGGCCCCAATAATTCCCGGGTTCTACTACGCGGCGTTCGCGAGGTTCGATTCTCCTATTTCGGGCGAACAAGCGAAAGCGTGGCGGCGCAGTGGTGGGACATCTGGCCGTCGCGCGATAGTGCGCCTTCGTTGATCCGAATGCGCGTGTTGTTCGAGGAAGGAGACCGTCGGAATTGGCCGGAATTGGTGGTCGCGCCGGCAATCGCGAATACCGTGTTGAGGCTGCCATGATTGTGCGCCGGCGCAATCGCTGGGCCAGCAATCGCGGCATCGCTTTGGTGATCGTCCTCTGGGCGTTGACGATTATCGCCGTAATCGCCGCCAATTTCACCACCGCCAACCGCGATGGCCTTTTCCTGGCGCGCAATACTGTCGAACGGGCCAAAGCGGAAGCGCTTGCCGACGCCGGTATATACCGGGCGGCGCTGGCTATCGTGAACCAGGAGGCGGAGCCGCAAATCGGCGAAGCTGCGGAGACGGCTGGGCAACCGGGTGGATTGGCATCCTCGCTACAGTCGGTGCGTTCCGGATTTGGAAATAGCCAGGACCTGGGGACCTCGGAAGAACAGTTCGGCGAGTTCGGACCGCCGAAATGGCGGACCAACGGCACGATCTATGAGTGGCTCCTCGGCGATGGCACCGTGCTGATATCGATCCAGGACGAGGCGGGAAAAATCGATCTTAACGCGGCGACGGAAAACCTCCTCCTGCAGCTGTTTCGCGCCCTCGGTCCGTCGGAGCAGGAACCGGAAGCGATGGTCGATCGGCTGATAGACTTCCGCGATATCGATCAGGACCGGCGGCCCTTGGGCGCCGAAGACATCGACTACCAACGCGCCAATCTCGGCTATGGTGCAAAGGACCGGCCGTTCGAACGCACCGACGAGCTGCGGCGGGTGCTGGGTGTGACACCGGAATTATTTGCGCTAATGATGCCCTTGATCACCGTGCACTCCGGCCAGCGGGGCGTCGACCCCGACGTTGCGCCGGCTGCTGTGCTCGCCGTGCTGAGCGCGACCGACCAATCGGCGGATTCCCTCTTTGCGCCAGAGACAACTACGCGCGCCGCCTCCGACCGCGCGGTCCGCGGTCAAATCCGGCAAAACACATCATCGTCGCGTGAGCGCGCCTTTACCATCAAGGCGGAGGGCCGCACGGTCGGCGGCGGCGTCTTCGTCCGCCAAGCCATCATCGTATTGACCGGCGACCGCGACCGACCGATCGCCGTGCGCCAGTGGGAGCAAGCGAGATCTAGATTAGCCGTTCAGGTTTCCGAGAGCGCGGCCCCTTGATCGGATTAAGACTGAAAATTGATTTGCCGAAACCCGGCAAGGGTTAAATAAAGCATCTATACGACCAAAATACTCGTATACAGCATTAGGACTTCCGATAGCGGGTTATGTAATCATATAAGGCGCTAAGCCGTTTATACGATTGGATTTTAGGTAACTTGATGGCTGAATTGGTTTCCAGTCCGACCCAAATGGTCGGCCGGTTCTTCGCCTGGTGGGGCAGCGAGTTGGCGGCGCTGATTCCCGGCGCATTGCGCCATGCGTTGGTTCGCCGGCCCCAGTTGCGCGTACTCGAATTCTCTCGCGAAGAAATTCGCTTCTTCGACCATCGGGGCAAGCAGACGCGTGAATTGGGCCGCATTACATTGGCGGAACTCGAGACCGACCCCAACCCCGCCGTCGCCGCGCGGGCAAAGCGGCTATCGCGTAAGGCGGCGAAGACCGCGATTTTATTGCCGCCCGACCAGGCGTTGTACAAGTTGCTGACGCTACCCGTCATGGCGGCAGCCGATCTTCGCGATGCCCTGGCCTTTCAGATCGACCGGCAAACCCCCTTTTCACCCGACGACGTCTACTTCGACTATCGTGTTCGCGACCGCGACAACGACGCAAAACGGGTTTCGATCGAGCTGGTTGTCGCACCGCGTTCGGTCGTAGAACGCGCCGTTAAGACGGCACGCGGCTTGGGGTTCGATCCGTCGGCAGTCGGTATTGCCAAGATCAACGGCGCCGATCCGCTTGAGCTAAACCTGTTGCCGCGCGCGATGGCGAGCCACCGTTGGAATTTCCGCCCGTTGGTGGCAGTCGTGGCGATTGCCGTGCTGCTGGCTGGCGCCTGGACCGTCAGCCAAGCGGCGTTGGAGCGAAGACAGGCCGAGGCAGACGCGCTGACCGAACGCGTTGATATCGCGCGCCAGCGCGCCGGCAAACTGCAAACCCTGAAAGACCAGCGCGACGCGCTCGTCCTGGAGAGCCAGTTTCTGGTCCAACGCAAGGCGCACGCGCCAAAGCCGGTCGTATTCATCGAGGAACTGACGCGGGCGTTGCCCGACCATACATGGCTGTTTCATTTACAGCAGGACGGTACGCGCGTACGGCTTTCCGGATATACGTCGGACGCCTCGTCGTTGATCGGGTTGGTCGGCGCTTTGCCGATGTTCACTAATCCGAAATTCGGCTCTCCGGTGACCCACGACCCCAGGCGCGATAAAGACCGCTTCAATTTGGTCGTCGAATTAAGTACCGAAACGCCGGAACAAACGACGGGCGAAACGGAGCCCGCGCAATGAACCGCGTCGTTCCACCGCTTATGTCTCGGGCACTCGCTTTGGCGCTGCTCGTCTTGGTAGTCGGCTTCGCGTGGATCGTAATTGTCGAGCCGATACGAGCAGACTTTGAAAACCAGGAGACCCGCATCGTACGCGCGACCACCCTTCTGGCGCGCTACGAAAAAGCATTGAGTGACGAGCCGATCTTACGCACCGAGATCGAACGCTTACGTAAGAACGACGGCTCGCCCGACCCCTTCCTCAAAGGGGAGAGCACCCAGATCATCGCGGCCAATCTACAGAACCAAATTCAGACTTTTGTCGCCGGCGAGCCCGGCGATATTCGCAGCATCCAGGTGCTGCCCGAATCCGAGGAGGACGGGTTCGAAAAAATCGGTCTGCGGGTGACACTAACCGCGGGCATCCCGACCATGCAAAAGATTTTCTACGACATCGAATCCTCAGTGCCGGCACTTTTCATCGATAATCTGGACATCCGCACGAATATTCGCCGCCGCCGCCGCAATGTGGAATCGACCAACCGCGTGCAGATCCGTTTTGACGTGTTCGGTTATCGTAAGCGGGTGAGCAGCGATGCCAGCTAGGCGAAACACCTTGGCGGTCGCCATCACAGCCAGACTGATTGCAATCGCAATTTGCGCTGCGGGCGCCGCTTCGCCGGCGCTGGCCCAAACGGTCGATCGATCGCTCTTCGCTTTGCCGCCAATCGAGACGTTTTCGGAAACCACCGAGCGGCCGCTGTTTCTACCCGACCGTCGCCCGCCTGCCATCGACGAGACGCAGGAGGAGGTCGGGGACGTCGAATCGGGATTATTCACGCTGCTCGGCATTATTGTCTCGCCGACACAGCGTATCGCGCTGGTCAAAGTGCGCGGTTCGCAGGAAGTGCTGCAATTGAGCGAGGGACAGCAGGCCAACGGCTGGACGGTGCTTCAAATTAGCCCTGACGATGTAATATTCGAGTCGAATGACAAGACAGAAACTATTGAACTCATTGATATAAAACCGACTCCGGCACGGCGCCCGACGGCACGCGAACGGCGGCAGCGGCAGCAAATCCCTAAATCGCCAAATGACGCACAAAAATAACGCTGCCCCCGCCGCAATCGTGGCGTGCGGGGGACATAAAATGACCACGTCGCTACGTTACCGGTTGTATATCGTCTAAAATTTTATCGGGTTGCGGAACGGTACCCCGCTAATCAGATTTGCCAGGAAATTTAAAAATTTTCCCAAAATAGCGCAATTTTATTTCACACTCCGCTCGGAATTGGCGTTTTGCTTACCTTGCAGCGTCGATAAAATTTTAGCGGTATTCTGCGGATTACTGCAAAAAAAAGCGGGCATCATCGGCGGCAATTCCTAACAATGCCCTAATTCACAATTTTTTAAATAAACTCTGGAATTCTGTTGGTATCGGACGGAGAACCCGCCCGCAACCGTAAGGATGGAGACTGACATGTTAAGGACAAA
>JAPUHN010000020.1 GCA_027297685.1 Alphaproteobacteria bacterium
GGATAAAGTCGCGGCTCAATTGAAGTGCGATCGTTGACAAGATCGGCGTGCTTGCGGAGTAGTGCGCGTACTGCGGTTATGGCTGCATCTTGCCCGTTGCATTTCTTCCATTCAATTTCGGTCAAGTCCCCAATTTCACTGGAACTGTCCTCATAGACTGTTGCCTCAACGACGGCATACCAGGTTCCCTTTTTAGTGCGCCGCGCTTGCAAGACCTGCAATCGGTGCTCGGCTGCAACAGCGGCACCTTGCCAAAGGCTCGGAAATTCCGGGTCGTCCTGTGCTTGTTCCTCGCAATCCGCGATAAGCCCAACGAGGCTCTTCTCCTTCAACCGGTCTATTTGAAGGTGAATATGCAGTGCGTGACTGGCGATTTCTCTAACGGCGTTCCGAGCCTCGCGTGTCAACGGTGGCTTTGTCTTCTTCGCGGGAGTGACGCGAGAGGACTTGGGTTTAACGCCCCCGGCTTCATTGGGCCAAATTAACCCAATAACCAAATTGATTTCCTTCGGGGTGGGCTCCCACTGATGTTCGTCTTGCCACTGCTTTTGACTTAGGCGTTTGGCGAGACTGACGACCTTCTTATCCTTGGCGTCATCCAGTGGAGTTAGGTCCGGTAGGTTTTCTCCTGCCAGCATTGCCGTTTGCCGGAAATGCCGATCCGCTTTGCCGTTCTCATCGAAATGAACGATAGATCCGCTTGTGTGGCTTAATTTCACCGGCTTCTTGTTTTCGATTTCGACAGTGGCGTCGAATAAGCGCAGCGACTGGCCCGCATATTCAGGCAGGGCGTTTTTCCCATCCATCAGCTCGTCCATGAGCTTGTTCGAGATTCGGCGTACGTCGCCGTTTGCGTCAAACAAGAAGTGACGAAATCCAATGCTCATTGCTGTGCTCGCCTGCCTGAACTACGTGAGCTTTCTAAAGCCGGATTCTAACCCAAGGCCGCGACCTCGACGGCGAACTCACCTGGTTCCCCGCGCTCGACGGGGCGTTGGTCGAAGAATCCGAAGCCGACGCCTATCTTGAGCGCACGGCCAACCGCGACCCCGACGTTTGGATCGTCGAGATCGAACACCGGGAGGGCTGGCATCCCTTCCAGGACGGATTGTATTAGGCAGAGGCGCTAACCGTCGGTTTGCACTTGCTCGATGGCCACGTCCATCAGCTCGTCCATGTGCTTGCGCAACAGGTGCCCGGACGTTTCGACCTCCTTGCCTTGCAGGTCGGCCAACACTTTGCGGAGCACGTCATCGTCGCCGGGTTCTTCGAAATCCGATTTCACGACTTCCTTGGCGTAGGCGTCGGCTTCGCTCTCGTTAAAACCCATTTGTTCGGCCGCCCAAACACCCAATAAGCGGTTGCGGCGCGCCGTCGCCTTGAAGCGCAACTCCTCGTCGAGCTTGAATTTTGCTTCGAATGCGTTCTCTCGTTCTTTGAACTCGGTCATTGCCAACCGCACTCCCTAATTACAGACCCCTTTACCGCTATTGTTGGGCCCACTGGTTAAACAAGATATAGTTCGCGGCAGCGTCGCTTTGTAGCACTTTCTCACCATACGCCCTCATCAATCACCCGCACCAGTCACGATGTGTACGCTCGTTATTCTCCGTCGTCCCGGCCATGCCTGGCCCTTGCTGTTCGCCGCCAACCGCGACGAGATGCTCGACCGGCCGTGGCAGCCCCCTGCCCGCCATTGGCCCGATCGCCCCGACGTCGTCGCCGGCCGCGACGAACTTGCCGGCGGCACCTGGCTCGGCGTCAACAATCACGGTGTTGGCGCGGCAGTGCTCAACCGGCTCGGCTCGTTGGGTCCGACAACCGACAAGCGCTCACGCGGCGAGCTGGTGCTCGAAGCGCTCGATCACGCTGATGCATCAGCGGCGGCCGATGCGTTGGCCGATCTCGACGGCGCCGCCTACCGTTCGTTCAACCTCGTCGTCGCCGACAACCGCGATGCCTTCTGGCTGCGCAGTACCGGGACGGAGAGCCTCGACGTGACACCGCTTCCAACCGGCCTCAGCATGATTACATCAGGCGAACTCAACGACACCGGCAGCCCGCGGATCAGCAACTTTCTCCGCCAGTTCCGCGACGCATCGCCGCCAGACATCGAAGCCGACGATTGGTCTGCCTGGGAAGCGTTGCTCGCCTCGCGGCTCTACGACGCCGCGGACGGTCCCAATGAGGCCATGTGTATCGTCACCGACCACGGGTACGGCACCGTCTCGAGTTCGCTGATAGCGCTGCCGTCGCCTGCGTACACCGAGCTTGGTTATGTCTGGCGCTTCGCGCCAGGGCGCCCCGGCGACACCGCATTTGCACCTATCGGCACGAAAGCCGGACCGGGGCTCGTATGATCAAGATCGCCAGCATCGACCATGTCGTGCTTACCGTCGCGTCGATCGAGCGAACCTGCGATTTCTATCAACGCGCTTTGGGCATGCGCGTGGAACAATTTGGCGGTGGTCGGGTGGCGCTCAACTTCGGCAACCAGAAATTCAACCTGCATGAAGCCGGCAAGGAGTTCGAACCCAAGGCGCACACACCGCTGCCCGGCAGCGCCGACTTCTGCCTCATCGCCGACACGCCGTTAGACGAGGTGGTGACGCATCTGAGCGCGCAGAATATCGAGATCGAGCTGGGACCGGTCGACCGCACCGGAGCGACCGGGCCGATCCGCTCGATCTACCTGCGCGACCCCGACGGTAATCTGGTCGAAGTCGCCAACAATACAACTTCTACAGATACAGCTTGAACCAAGCGACCGCTAAGGGTTGCCGGGCGATTATGCCGACAATGATCGAGGCCGGTATGGAGCTTGGCCGCTTGCTCGAACCGCCGGAGGTCGCGGCGCTAGCCGCCTGGCTGGCGTCCGAGGATTGTTCGTACAGCACCGGCGCAACTTTCGACATTTCCGGCCGACGGGCGGATTATTATCGAAAATGTTAGCGGCTGATTAACCATATCTTTAGCGGATTTCCACCGCAAATCTCGAATTCGAAAAGATACCGCGCAATGCCGATTGTCTCACGAGCAAGCGGTTGGTATATCTCGCCTGACAAGGTACCCTAGAGGCGCGGGAAGATGCACCGCAGGCCCGGACTCGACGACAATGCCGCGACGCAGGAAAATATACGAAGGTAAGGCGAAGGTTCTTTTCGAAGGCCCGGAACCGGGCACGATTGTCCAACATTTCAAAGACGACGTGACCGCCTTTAACAACCAGAAGCACGACATCATCACCGGCAAGGGCGTCCTCAACAACCGTATTTCCGAATATCTGATGATGCGGTTGGGCGAGGTCGGTATTCCAACCCACTTCGTGCGCCGCCTGAACATGCGCGAACAGTTGGTGCGCGAAGTCGAGATTATCCCGGTCGAAGTGGTCGTTCGAAATGTCGCCGCAGGCTCGATATGCAAACGCTTCGGCCTGGAGGAAGGCTCATCATTGCCGCGGTCCATCGTCGAGTACTATTACAAGTCGGACGACCTCGGCGACCCGTTGATTTCCGAAGAGCACATCACCGCATTTGGCTGGGCATCGCCAGCGGAAATCGACGATATGCTGTCGCTCAGCCTGCGTATCAACGATTTCCTGACGGGCCTGTTCCTCGGCATTGGATTGCGCCTGATCGACTTCAAGCTTGAATATGGCCGCCTCTACCAAGACGACCAGGTGCGGGTCGTGCTGGCCGACGAAATAACGCCAGACGGCTGCCGTTTGTGGGATACCGAAACCAACGAGATAATGGACAAGGATCGTTTCCGCCGCGACCTCGGCGGGGTTGCCGAAGCCTACCAAGAGGTCGCGCGGCGCCTTGGCATTACGCCGGAGGCCGGTCAGCAGGACATCAAAGGTCCTGTGACCATACAATAACCGAAAATCCCGCCCGCCTAAGTGAAAGCACGTATCCACATCACCCTGAAAAGCGGTGTTCTCGACCCGCAGGGCAAGGCAATTCAGCAGGCCCTCACGGGCTTGGGATTCGACGCCGTGGAAGACGTTCGCCAGGGAAAATACATCGAGGTCGAGCTCAGCGAGAGCGATGCCGAGGCGGCCCGCACAAAGGTTTCCGATATGTGCGAAAAATTACTGGCCAATACGGTGATCGAGAACTACGACATTGAGATCGTTGACTAGTCCACAGACGCACCTGACTGCCGGCGTTTCATACGACATGCATTTGCGACTCATCGGCCGATGCTGATAGTTGCTCCAGGAGTGTAATCGATGCCCGCAGCCGTCATCGTCTTTCCCGGATCGAACTGCGATCGCGACGTTGCGGTCGCCCTCGAAGCCGCGACCGGCCGGCCACCAGCCATGGTCTGGCACCAAGAGAGCAGCTTGCCGCAATGCGACTTAATCGTCGTCCCCGGCGGCTTTTCCTATGGCGATTATCTTCGTTCCGGCGCCATGGCGGCGCACAGCCCGATCCTGCGCACGGTCATCGACCGGGCCCACGCCGGCACGCCGGTTCTTGGCATTTGCAACGGGTTTCAGATCCTTGCCGAAGCGAGACTATTGCCCGGCGTATTGATGCGCAACGCAAGTCTGAAATTTGTCTGCCGGGACGTCGACTTGCGCGTCGAGCGCACCGATACGATATTTACCAGCGGTTATGCCACGGGTCAGGTACTACGGGTTCCCATTGCTCATCACGACGGCAACTATTTCACCGACGCCGAAACGCTGCAACGCCTGGAAGATGGCGGGCAGATCGCATTTCGCTATTGCGATTCCGACGGCAATGTCACCGCGGACGCCAACCCGAACGGATCGATCGCCAATATTGCCGGCATCCTCAATGCGCAGGGTAACGTGTTGGGGATGATGCCCCACCCCGAACGCCTCGCCGAGGCCCTGCTCGGCGGCACCGATGGCGCAGCGATGTTCGGAGCACTCGCCGAAGCAATCGCCGCATGAGCATTACCGCGAGCCGCCCGCAAGACCTGATGGGTTTGAGCGCGGACGAATACGACACGATATTAGAGATTTTGGGCCGCGCGCCAAACGTCACCGAGCTCGGTATTTTCTCGGTGATGTGGTCTGAGCACTGTTCCTACAAATCGTCGAAGAAATGGCTAAAGACGCTGCCGACGGAAGGGCCCCAGGTCATTCAGGGCCCGGGAGAAAACGCCGGTGTCGTCGATATTGGCGATGGCCAAGCCGTCATCTTCAAGATCGAAAGCCATAATCACCCCAGCTTCATCGAACCCTATCAGGGCGCGGCGACCGGGGTCGGTGGCATTCTGCGCGACGTTTTCACCATGGGCGCGCGCCCTGTCGCCAATTTGAACGCGCTGCGGTTCGGCAGTCCCGATCACCCCAAGACGCGCCACCTCGTTGGCGGCGTCGTCGCCGGTATCGGCGGCTACGGCAATTGCATCGGCGTGCCGACAGTCGGTGGTGAGGTCAATTTCGACCCCTCTTACAACGGCAATATCCTGGTCAACGCGATGACTGTCGGCATCGCTTCAACCGACAAGATATTCTATTCGGCGGCAGCCGGCGTGGACCTCCCGGTGGTCTATGTGGGCTCCAAGACCGGCCGCGACGGCATCCACGGCGCCACCATGGCGTCGGCCGAGTTCGCTGACGATTCGGACGAAAAACGCCCCACGGTCCAAGTCGGCGATCCCTTCACCGAAAAGCTCTTGCTCGAAGCCTGCCTGGAATTGATGGCGACCGACGCCATCGTCGCCATCCAGGACATGGGCGCGGCGGGACTGACCTCGTCATCGGTCGAAATGGCGAGCAAGGGCGATGTCGGTATCGAGCTCGATCTCGACCGGGTACCGCGGCGCGAAAGTGGTATGACGGCCTACGAGATCATGCTGTCGGAGAGCCAGGAGCGCATGTTGATGGTGCTCCAGCCAGGTCGCGAAGACGAGGCGCGGCGCATATTCGCGAAGTGGGAGCTCGACTTTGCGGTCATCGGTACGACCAACGCCAGCGGACGACTGACGCTGATCGAAGGAGGCAACGAGGAGGCCAATATTCCCGTCGCACCGTTGGTTGCCGCCGCACCCGAGTACGACCGGCCGTGGACACCGGCGCCACCGTGCGCCGTCGTTAACGCCGATGAAGTGCCGGCCGCCGACGATCTTGGCGACGCACTGATTTCCCTGGTCGGCAGCCCCGAGTTGTGTTCGCGCCGCTGGATATGGGAGCAATACGACCACATGGTCATGGGCGACACGGTGGTCCGCCCCGGCGGCGACGCCGCGCTGGTGCGCGTCCACGGCACCGGCAAGGGGCTCGCCATGGCGACCGATTGCACACCGCGCTACGTCGAGGCCAACCCGATCGAGGGTGGACGCCAGGCCGTTGCCGAGGCGTGGCGCAACGTCACGGCCGTGGGCGCCACCCCGCTGGCAGTGACCAACAACCTCAATTTCGGCAATCCCGAGCGGCCCGAGATCATGGGCCAGTTGGTCGGCGCCGTGCAGGGCATAGGCGAGGCTTGCACAGCGCTCGATTGCCCCGTCGTTTCGGGCAACGTCTCGCTGTACAACGAAACCAATGGCAAGGCGATCCTGCCGACGCCTGTCATCGGCTGCGTCGGTGTGATGAGCGATGTCGCGAAAGCGGTAACGCTCGATTTCAAGGCGGCCGGCGACACCATCTTCGTGATCGGCGAGACCCTCGGCTGGCTCGGCTGTTCGCTCTACCAGCGGCAAATTACCGGCGACACGACCGGCGCACCGCCGCCAGTCGATTTGGCGAGTGAGCGCAAAAACGGCGATTTGGTGCGTCATCTTATCGCCGACGGAGTGTTGACGGCGTGCCATGACGTCAGCGACGGCGGACTGGCTGTTGCCCTGGCGGAAATGGCGATGGCCAGTGAAATCGGGACCGATATCGGTGCAACGATCAATGTTTCCACCGATATACCGACCCATAGTTGGTTGTTCGGCGAGGATCAGGGCCGCTACGTGGTTACCACCGCCGCGCCCGAAGCGGTCGTGGACGCCGCCGCCACCGCCGGCGTTGCGGCACACGCGATCGGCGTGACCACCGTATCCACGTTGACACTGCCAGGCGCCAGACCTATATCCGTCGCTGAGATACGGGCGACGCACGAACACTGGCTGCCCGACTATATGGCAGCCGGTTAACAGCTCAGGAGCTAAGGCGCTGGCCGATTGGGAAGGGAATTGTCGATGCCGATGGCGGCGAGTGAAATCGAGCGGTTGATCAAAGACGCCTTGCCCGACGCCGACGTCCGCATCGAAGACTTGCGTGGCGACGGCGATCATTATCTCGCCCATGTCGTCTCCGACGCCTTTGCCGGCAAGACGCGTGTTCAGCAGCACCAAATGGTTTATGAAGCACTCCAGGGACGCATGGGTGGCGAGCTGCATGCACTCGCGCTACAAACCGCGGTCCGCGAAAGCGCTTAGCCTGAACAGAATTCAAGATTACCGGATAGGATTTAGGAAAATGGCTGACAGTCCAACGATCGAACGCATCAAGCAGGAAGTTAGTAGCAACGACGTTATGTTGTTCATGAAAGGCACACCGGTATTTCCGCAGTGTGGTTTTTCAGCCGCGATCGTGCAAATACTCAATCACATGGGTGTTAAATTCGATTCGAGCGATGTTCTGGTGGACCCTGAAATCCGCCAGAGTATCAAAGAATTTTCCAACTGGCCGACCGTTCCCCAACTCTACGTCAAGGGCGAATTCGTCGGCGGTTGCGACATTGTGCGCGAAATGTTCGAGACCGGTGAATTGGAAGAATTCTTCGACAAGGCCGGCATCGAACGCGAGGCCGT
>JAPUHN010000200.1 GCA_027297685.1 Alphaproteobacteria bacterium
GGTCAGCACCACGCGCGAGACCGTCGCCCGGGTTCTCAGCGACCTCGCCAAGCAAGGACTGGTAACGCGCGAAAAGAATGCGCTGGTAGTCAACGACCTCGGTCAGCTCGAGAAAATCGTCAACGAAGTCCGCGACTTTTAAAACCACTCTCCCTGAGGAAGCGGGGTCAGTCTGAGGGGATATAAACTCACTGCGATTCGTGTGCACCAAAAAAGGTTGCGGCGAATCTATCCCCTCCCCGGCTTGCTTTCGCTCGTCACCCTCTCCCGGAGAGAGGGGTCGAAGCGGCTTTAACGAGACCAACAATCGAGCCCTAACTTCTACCGGGCGACGCCGGATATTTTTAACGTTTCGGACCATGGTCCAAATGCGCGCCAAATAGCCGAGAAAATATTCGCCGCGGTGTGATCCAGATCACTATCGGCGCGGTCAGTCGTCACCATGTTTATGGTACCGGCACAATCCGCCGGGCCGAAACAGCAGGACAGGAGACGCCAGATGGCCCGTCAGACCCGACTAAATCTCGCCGCCCTGCTTGCCGCCCTGCCGATGGTACTGGTCGCCCTAACGACGGCGATATCCAATTTTCCTTAGCGGTGCCCTAACGCAGCACCGTTGCAGTCCCTGTAACGTTTGTTAATCCTCCCTCCCCTCGGGCCGGTCAAACAATGACCGGCCTTTTTTTTCGCTTACCCGGCCTTGATGTCCGCCACCATCTGAGCCGCGCCTGCGGCGACAAGACGAATATCGGACGTCGGCGTCACCAGATTGAAGCCTTCGGAAATCATCCGTATTGCGTACTCGGCGCTCGCCCCATGAAGCCCGGCGACCTTGCCGGCGGCGTGGGCGGCCTCGCGGATACGCGCGATCAACGGCACGATCGGACCGTCGAAATGATCGAGTACCGGCGGCTCGCCGTGGGCCATCGCCAGATCGGACGGCCCGATATAGAGGCCGTCCAAGCCCGGCGTGACGGCGATTTCGTCGACATTGGCCATCGCCTCCTGGGTTTCGATCATGGCAAAGGTGACGATCTCGGTATTGGCGTGGGCTTGATAGTCGGCGCCGCCATACATCAGCGCGCGGTAGGGACCGTTCGAGCGGATGCCGTCGGGCGGATAGCGGCAGGCGGCCACGAACGCTTCGGCGTCGGCGCGATTATTGACCATCGGGCAGATGATGCCGTAGGCGCCGGCATCGAGCAGCCGCATGATCACCCCCGGCTCGTTCCACGGCGTGCGCACCATCGGCACCGCGTCGGTGGTCGAGATCGCCTGCAGCATGGTGACCGCTTCCACCTCGGTTACAGCGCTGTGCTGCAAATCGACTGTAACGCAATCCCACCCCTGATGGGCCATCACTTCGGCGGAGATCGAATCGGGTAACTGGCACCAGCCATTGAGGGCCGGTTTGCCGGACTTCCAGAGCTCGCGGAGCCGATTGGGGCGCATATCGTTTCCTCGGTTTTTTATTGCGGATTAGATCGCCGACCTGCGGCAACAACGATCATCGCATAGCAGGCGGAGAAGTGACCTGCTTTTCATTGGACAGCTCCGTTTCGGCGGGGCTGTTCTTGTTGGTCATGTGTTTCGCTGTGTGGCGATGGCCTGGCGAATTTCCGTCTGCCGCGCCGCGGTCAACGGGTAGCGCCACACGAACAGCAGCGCTAACAGCTTGAAAACGACGGGACACACTCCGAACAAGATCGACAACGTCAAAAGCGCGTTGTCCGCGTTGTGCAATTTGGGAATGAACCCCACCCAGTCGAGTATCAGAAAGGAAACACCGACCGCCGCCGCCGCCGCGAGCTTTGCGGCCATCGCCCAGACGGCGAAATAAATGCCGGTTCGCTTGCGGCCAGTCGCCAAAACGTCCAGGTCGACGACATCGGCCAGCATTGCCGCCGGCATTGCTAAATCCGCGCCCAGCGTCACGCCGATAATTACGGCAATCGCCAGGAACCATAAGACATCGCCGGCGCCCAGTAGCGGCACGAATACAAGCGATCCCGCGGCAACCATGAGAGCGATACGCCACGCCATGTGCTTACCCACGCGATTGGCCAGATAAAGCCACAACGGGGTGCCGCAGAGGGCGGCGACAAAGTAAAGCGCGAGAATTCTCGGTGTCCATTCGGGCGCCTGGAGCACCGAGCGGACGAAAAAGAACAACAGCGTAACCGGCAAGGCGTTGGCGATACCGTTACACAAATAACAACCCAGAATTCGCAGATAGGTTCGATTGCCGAACATGATTCGCACGCCGTCTTTCCACCGTATATCGGAGCGGGTGCTCGACGCATCGAGCGGCGGCTCACGCACTTTGAGCAAGGTTGCGACAAGGGTGACTGGCAACAAGGCCAGCCCGACCCAGGCGATCAGCTCGAGAGCACCCGCTTCCGGGTTGTAGACGCCTTGGCTGTTGGCGAACCAAAACAAGAGGGCGGCGGTGAGCGTTCCCAACACCGCAAACACGTGCCGAAAGGCAAATATCCGGCTGCGCTCATGGTACGAAGTGCTGAGTTCGGCTCCCATCGCGGTATAGGGCATGAATAACGACGTGCCAGAGAGGAACAGCAAGAAACTCCAAAAGGCCAGATAGCTGGCCCCAACGCCGGGCGGCGGCAGAAACAATTTGTAGGCCGAGATACTGAGCGGCACCCACGCCAGTGTCATCCACGGAATACGCCGGCCGAACCGGCTGCGCGTCCTGTCGCTCAACCACCCAACCAGCGGATCGGTGACAAAGTCCCACAGCCGGGTTGCTAAAATTATCAGGCCGACATCCCCCATGGCGATGCCGCCGGACGCCGCGTAGGCTGTCGGCAGAAACATGAACATGCCAATCGCCAACAGGGATACCGGCATCGAGATCGAGCCGAACGACAGCAGCGTCGTCAATGACAGACGCTCGCCGCCCACCGTTTGTCCTGTTGCGCTAATGTCCGCTGTCACGGCGTCGCCCGTATGTTCGCGCCCTACCACCCGGTCAATGAACCACGCTTGACCGAGCCGACGCCAATATTTCCCGCCGAATTTGCAGCACCTGCCGGCGCCCTGAACCCCGTCGTGGCTGCCATGGCGGCCGCCGCGAAGGCAGCCTTGAGAGTCTCATCGGCCGTAACACTGCATCGGAGTCTACCACCGCCATGCATCCCTAAACTGTAAGTCAGATATGGCGTCGGCCAAAGACAAGCACCTGTCACGTAATCGTCAACGTCTGCAGACGATCGGCGCAACGCGCGCTGACAGCGGGCGACAATGATATAGTTATACCAAGTCTCGTTAGTACGGACCCCTTTCACCGCCAATAATTTGTCCACCGGATAGGCGCGGGTTGCGCCGCGGTGCTGGCACCGCAAGCAGCCCGCAACGACACCGGCGGATAAAGGATAGCGGCCTTCGGTGGGGCGGCTTGGCCCCCCGGCCGCGTTGCGCTGCTTGCCCGATGGCCCCGCATCGCGCCGCGCCGCGCGCCTAACCGGGCGGGCCAATCCGCTGCCATGAAATGGGTTCGTATTAACGAGATTTGGTATTAGAGCAATAATATTTCAGGATTTCGATGGCAAAAACCTCCCCGACCCCGACATCGCTGGCCGAACTGGAAGCGCAGGTGACGCACGATCTCGTCCTGTTGGAGCACCCTAAAACCTCCTGGGTGCCGCCGCGCCAGCATTCTTCCGGCGCGCCGGTATTCGATGTGCTGATCGTGGGCGGCGGCCAGGGCGGTTTGGCCCTGTCGTTCGCGCTACGCCGGGAAAATGTCGCCAATGTCATTGCCGTCGACCGCAACCCGAAAGGCGCAGAGGGACCGTGGAGCACGTATGCCCGCATGCCCTTGCTGCGCACCGCTCTGGACCTAACCGGCCCCGATCTGGGGATTCCGTCGTTGACGCCGCGCGCCTGGTTCACCGCCACGCACGGCGTGGCGGCTTGGGATGCACTGTTGCGCTTTCCCACCGCCGATTGGCACGAGTATCTCAGCTGGTACCGGCGGGTGCTCAATATTCCGGTTTGGAACGAGACCGAGGTCGGTGCGCTGGAAGCCGAAAATCCGGCTTCGGCCGACAGTTTGATTCGGGTGCCCTTACGGCCGACCGGCGTTAGCGGGCGCGACGGCGACGTCTATGCCCGCGAAGTGGTGCTCGCCAACGGTCTCGAGGGCTGCGGCGAATGGCACGTTCCCTCCCAGGTCACCGACGCGTTGCCGCCCGAGCGGTATGCGCAAGCCAATGGGACCATCGACTTCAGCGCGCTGAAAGGTCAACGGGTCGCCATACTAGGGGCCAACGCCGGCGCGTTTGACAATGCCGCGGTGGCCCTGGAGGCCGGCGCCCGCGAAGTCCATCTGTTCGTCCGGCGTCGTGAGATCGCCAAGGTCAATGCCCACAAACCGTTCGACAATGTCGCCTATTTGAAACATTTCGCGGAATTCAGCGAGTTGGAACGGTGGCGCATTACCAGCCATGTCCTGCGCACCCACCAGCCCCCGCCCCAGGAAACCTTCGACCGTGCTGCCGCACTCGACGGATTTCACATGCACGAGAACGCCGGTTGGAAATCCGTAACCATGAGCGGCAGCGAAATATGCATCGAGACGGTACGCGGCGAGCGCTTCGAATTCGATTACGTCATCGCCGCAACCGGTCATATCAATGACTTCGCGCTGCGCGGCGAGACAGCGGCGCTGGCCGACAAGATCGCGTTATGGCGCGACCGGTTTAGCCCGCCGCCGGGCGAAGAATACCCACCGGCAGGAACCTATCCCTATCTCGGGCGGAACTTTGAATTTACCGAGAAGTCACCAGGGCAAGCGCCCTACCTGCACCACATTCATTGCTTCACATTGGGCACCCTGCCCAGCCTCGGAGCTCGGTGACGACCATGCGCTACGGCGTCCCACGAATTCTCGAAGGTATTACGCGGCAGTTGTTCGCCGACGACGTCGAGCACCATTACCGGCAAATCATGGATCATCACGAGATCGAGCTCATCGTACCGACCCTGGCGGCGGACGACAAAGGCGCCACCTAAAAGATATGGAGCACTTCGCAAACTTCCCTCTCCTTTAGCGAGAGGGTGGCGAGCATTAGCGAGCCGGGTGAGGGGTTACAAACCCAACAGTGTGTCCTGGATATACCTTACCCCCTCTCCCCAACCCCTCTCCCCAAAGGAGAGGGGCTTAGGCGCCACCTAAGGCTAGTTCGCCCGTTCCAATACGGTCGCGATACCCTGGCCGACACCGATGCACATGGTGCACAGCGCGTAGCGCTGGTCGCGTTCGGCCAGTTCGTAGGCCGCCGTCATCGCCAACCTGCCACCGCTGGCGCCGAGCGGGTGGCCCAAGGCGATGGCGCCGCCATTGGGATTAACATGCTCGGCATCGTCGGCGACTCCCAGATCGCGGGTAACCGCCAGCGCTTGTGCGGCAAACGCCTCGTTCAATTCGATCACGTCGATCTCGCTCATCTTGATGCCGAGCCGCGCCAATAGCTTGTGGGTGGCCGGGGCGGGCCCGAACCCCATGATCCGCGGTGGCACGCCGGCGGTCGCCGTCCCGACCACGCGGGCCAGCGGATTTAGGCCATATTTGTTCACCGCCCCTTCCGACGCGATGATCATCGCGCAGGCGCCATCGTTAACGCCGGAGGCATTGCCCGCGGTCACGCTGCCATCCTCGCGGAACGGCGTCGGCAACGTGGCGAGCACATCCAGCGATGTGTCGGCGCGTGGATGTTCATCGGTATCGACGACGACCGGATCGCCTTTACGCTGCGGCACCACAACCGGGATAATTTCTTTGGCCAGCCGGCCGCGTTCCTGGGCGCTTTTGGCCCGCATCTGCGAACGATAGGCGAAGGCGTCTTGATCGGCGCGGCTGATCTGAAATTCCTCGGCCACGTTCTCCGCCGTCTCCGGCATCGAATCGATGCCATGTTGCGCCTTCATCTGCGGATTGACGAAACGCCAACCGATCGTCGTGTCCACGATCTCGTTGCTGCGCGAAAATGCCGACTGGGCCTTCGGCACCACGAACGGCGCCCGCGACATGCTCTCCACGCCGCCGGCGATCACCATTTCGGCCTCGCCGGTGCGGATGGCGCGCGCCGCCGCGGTCAAAGCCTCGAGGCCGGAACCGCACAACCGGTTGACGGTCGCGCCGGAGACCGTGGTCGGCAATCCCGATAGCAGAAGCGCCATCCGGGCGACGTTGCGATTGTCCTCGCCGGCTTGATTGACACAGCCATAGATGACGTCATCGACCGCTTCCCAATCGACCTTCTCGTTGCGGGCGATCAGCGCCTTGAGCGGTGTCGCCGCAAGATCGTCGGTTCGCACGCTCGATAGGCTGCCGCCATAGCGGCCAAACGGCGTGCGGACGGCATCACAAATGAAGGCTTCGGCCATGCTCTCTCGATCTTTCTTGTTGGCGCACACTCGGGTGCGGATCCATTAAATACCAGAGGGGTGGTCCCTGTCATCTATCTGCGTCATCCAGCCGCTCGGCCAAAGAACCTGTGACCCAAGAATTTGTGAATAGTGTCAGCGCCCCGGCCCGCTATGCTGTTGGCCCAATGCAAAGGATACCGCCCATGCTCACGCGCGCGCTGATCGTCGCCGTTCTGCTATTCGCCGCTGTATTGCCGCCCGCCCAGGGGCAAAGCCTCGGTATCCAACCCGGCGCAGCGCACGAACTCAGCGAAGTCGAGGTGCAGGTCCGGGAAATTCTCACGACCGGTACGCTGGAGCGCAACCAGGTCATGGCCCGGCTGGTCGAACGCGGCAATACCGATGTCGTACCGGCGTTGATCCAGTCGTTGCGGTTTATGGGCCAGGACCCGTGGACCATCTCCAACGCTTTGAAAGTGCTCACCGGCGAGGACTTCACCAGTTGGCACGAATGGGTGCTGTGGCAGGAAGGACATCCGGAAATCAAACCGTTCGACGGCTTCGCCGAATATAAGGCATGGGTGTTCAGCCAAATCGATCCGAATTTCCGCCTGTTCCTCTATGACGGTGTCGCGCACGAAATCCGACTTGAGGAAATCGTGTGGGGCGGCGTCGTCAAAGATGGAATCCCGGCGTTGGTCAACCCGGCTTTAATCGCGCCCGAGGCGGCGGACTATTTGACCCCGGACGAACTGGTCTTCGGCGTTGCGATCAACGGCGACGTACGCGCCTATCCGATGCGCATGCTCGACTGGCACGAGATGTTCAACGACGTGATCGGCGGGGTTCCCGTCGCACTCGCTTATTGTACCCTGTGCGGCTCGGGAATTCTTTATGAGACGACCGTCGAGGGGCGCGAAAAACCTTTCGTATTCGGCTCGTCGGGCTTCCTCTACCGGTCCAATAAGCTGATGTACGACCACCAGACCAACTCGCTGTGGAACCAATTCACCGGCACACCTGTTGTCGGCGAGCTAACCGGTTCCGGTATAGAGTTGCGCACGCGCCCGGTGGCGATTACGACGTGGCGCAACTGGCTGGCCAAGCACCCGGAGACCAAGGTGCTGTCGCTGGACACCGGCTTCATCCGCGACTACCGCCCGGGCCGCCCGTACGGCGAATATTTCGCCAGCCCCGACACCATGTTTCCGGTGCGTGTGACCGACACCCGACTGGCGGCAAAGTCTTATGTGTTTGCGCTACGCGACGACGCGGTGGAAAAAGCCTGGGCACTGGCGTTGTTCGAAGGCGGTGCGGTGATCAACGACAAGGCCGGCGACGTGTCGATTGTGCTGATCGGCGATGCCGCGACCCGCACGGTGCGCGCCTACGCCTCGCAGGGCCGCCAGTTCACCGCAGTCCAAGACAATCCCGGCGTCGTCCAGGCCGACGGCATCGACTGGCGGATTACCGAAGATGCGCTGATACCGGCCGACGGCGAACTTCTGCAGCGCCTGCCCGGTCATATTGCCTATTGGTTCGCCTGGCAGAATTTCAAACCGCAAGCCGCGGTCCGGGTCGAGTAGGCGGCGCCCCGCCCCTACCCTTCTATCGATGTAATTGCAGACCTCGCCGGCAACGCGGCGATCGTGTAAAATTTGTGCTCGATCCGTCGAGCCACCCCCATTTGGGCATGGCGGACAAGCCGCAAATGAGGGAAAAAACCGTGAAAACCAAGCAATTCACGCCGGCCGAGATGGAAAAATACATCGCGCGCTTCAAAGACGTACCCAAGCTGAGTAGTAGCTATTCCGACGAAATGGGCATCCCCAAAGAAGCCTATGAGACAATGACGGCGAAAACGCTTTACCTGATGATGGCGCCCGAGGGGCAGGGCGGCCCGATGGCCCAGAAGCCCGCTATCGTCACGCAAGACAAGATGAGCGTCATCATCGCCGAGTGCCCGCCGGGCAACCGGCCGCCATTGCACGCGCACCACCAGACCAAGGAGACCTTTTTCTGCCTCGACGGGCGGTTTCGAATTCGCTGGGGCGATGAGGGCGAGAACGAGATTTATCTCGACCCCTACGACATGATCGCGGTGCCGCCCGGCGTGGTGCGCGATTTCACCAACGTGTCCGACGCTACCGCCCGTTTGCTGGTGTTCATCACCGGCGAGGCGGAAGAGAGTTTCAACGATATCGAGATGACGCCAGCCGAGTCGGAACGGTTGCGCGATCAGTTCGGCGACGAAGTGGTCGAC
>JAPUHN010000201.1 GCA_027297685.1 Alphaproteobacteria bacterium
GCGCGCAATTGCGCGCTGCGGAGTTGTTAGCCGCCCCGATAGAAATATCGGGGCGGTTTTTATTGCCCACCTTGGTCGATATTCCAGGATGGTTGCCCACCATCGGTGGAGCGCTACAGTGGCGCGGTGATTCGAGCGAACGCTGGATAGTAAGCATGTCGGTAACCGAACCTCGCGACGGTATCGCGATTCAATACGAAAGCCATGGCGATGGTCCGTCCCTGCTCCTCATCAGCGGCACCGGCTACACCCTCGGCTTTTGGTCGGAGCAACTGCCATTCTTCGTACCAGAATTTCGACAATTGTTTTTGACAACCGCGGTGTCGGAGGATCGAGCGTGCCGCCGCCTGGCTTTTCAATGGCCGACATGGCCAACGACGACGCCCACGCCGACGAAATCGATGCCCATTGCCAGTTTCTGCTGGAGCAATCGCCGGTTCACAGCAGCACATTCTGAAGGGGACCGGTCACGTCGCACTGATGGACGCGCCGGATGAGTTCGCGGATATTTGCCTTGAGTTCCTAAGCATAGTATCGGGCGGCGCAACCGACTGACCGCAGAAACGGGTCTTGAGCCGTATGCATTAGCGCCCGATAATCATCTCGTGAAGTCCAGCTATTCGGGGCTGGCGCATTTGTCGACTACGGGGAGTGCCATGCGCGGACTTATTATGGATCGGCCGCTGTTAATTTCCAGCTTGCTGGAGCACGCGGACCGGGTATCCGGTGATCGAGAGATCGTTTCGCGATCCGACGAGGGGCGGATCCACCGCTACACCTATCACGATGCCCACACAAGGTCGCGCCAGCTGGCCAATGCGCTAACAGCGCTCGGCGTTCAGATTGGCGATCGCATCGCCACGGTGGCCTGGAACACCCACCGCCATTTGGAGATTTATTTCGCTGTATCGGGAATCGGCGCGATAACTCATACCCTCAACCCGCGCCTCCATCCCTCGCAACTTGGCTACATCGCCAACCATGCCGAGGATTCCTACATCTTCGTCGACACCAACCTAGTTCCCCTAGTTGAGGCGGTCGCGGGCGACCTGCCAGCGCTGAAGGGCGTCATCGTAATGACCGATAAGGCGAACATGCCGACGGCCAAGATCGACAATTTGTTGTGCTACGAAGATCTGATCGATAACAATTCGGACGATCTCGTGTGGCCGGAGTTCGACGAAAACACCGCATCGTCGCTGTGCTACACCTCGGGCACATCGGGCAATCCCAAGGGAGCACTCTACAGCCACCGCTCGACGATTATCCACGCCTACGCAGCGGCCCTGCCCGACGTGATGAATTTATCGGAGCGCAGTGTCGTTCTGCCAGTGGTGCCAATGTTTCATGCCAACGCTTGGGGCATCCCCTATAGCGCCGCGATGACCGGTTCCAAGCTGGTATTTCCCGGAGCGCATCTCGATGGTGCCAGCATTCACGAATTGCTGGTTGCTGAAGAGGTAACATTTGCCGCCGGTGTACCAACGGTGTGGCTGGCCTTGCTCAACCATTGGCGCGAAACCGGGACCAGGGTGCCATCGCTGGAGATGACTGTGATCGGCGGCTCGGCCATACCGCAATCGATGATCGAGGCCTTCCAGGAGGATTTCGGTGTCGCCGTGCGCCATGCCTGGGGCATGACCGAGATGAGCCCACTCGGTTCCGTTAGCATCGTCAAGCCGCGCCTTGACAGCGCCAGCAATGAAGAGAAATACCGCGTTCAAATCAAACAGGGACGCCCGGTGTACGGTGTCGAAGTACGAATCGTTGACGACGACGGGAATTTACTGCCGCACGACGGCGAAGCGTTCGGCGAATTGCAGGTGCGTGGGCCCTGGATCACCAGCAGTTATTTCAGGCTCGACACCTCCGAAGCGCACGGCGCCGATGGCTGGTTCGCAACGGGCGACGTCTGCACCATTGATCCGGACAGCTATATCGAGATCACCGACCGGGCGAAGGACGTTATCAAGTCGGGTGGCGAGTGGATCAGTTCGATCGAACTGGAAAATGTCGCCATGGGACATCCCGATGTGCTGCAGGCAGCCGTGATCGGTGTAGCGCATCCGAAATGGGACGAACGGCCGCTTTTGATTGTCGTTCCGGCACCCGGCAAACAACCCACCCATGATGATTTGACTGCTTTTTTGACTGACAAGGTCGCCAAATGGTGGCTGCCAGACGATATGGTGTTGGTCGATGAGTTGCCGCTCGGCGCCACCGGCAAGGTGTTGAAAACCAAGCTGCGTGAGCAGTTCGGCGACCACAAGCTGCCAACGGCGTGAGGATCGATCAACCGCCCTGCTGGACCTTCACGTAGTTGACGATACGGCGCACGTCGTCGCGCGCGTCGACAATGGCTACAGCCTTGTCGAGCTCTGACTGACTTTCAGCCAATCCCATCAGATACACCACGCCGTTTACCGAGCGGACGCGAAAATTCGATGAGTCGATGGCCGAATCGAACAGATAGTCGGCCTGGATTACCTTCTCGATGTAAATATCGTCGACCAGACTGATGATGCCACCCTCGTCGGTGACCTGGATATCGTTAGTAACGCCGCTTACTTTCTCGGGTTTACGCCCGATCGCGCCGGCCCGCGCTTTATCCTCGGCGTTTTCGACATCACCCAGCAGATAAACATGACGGCGATACACGACCGTGCCCACATCCTTGAACAAACCCAGTCCATCTTCCAACAACAGCTTGTTGAGCTCGAGCTTGATGCCGTTGTCGTCGACCACATCGTCCAGCGTACGCTCTTCCGATGCGGTATAGGCGCCATCGACGGCCAAGGATAAGACGGTCGGCGCACAGCCGGCGAGCGCCAACGCAGAAACTAGGTAAATCAAGTAGCGTCTAAGTCGCCACCGTTCGGGCCTGTCTTCTGCAATCAAGTTCGGAGGCATTGTTAGAACGGATTCCATGACCGTTTCTTCGTGTAGTGCAAATAGCCGACATTGGCCCCGGCACGCAGTCCTATGCCGGTGCGGATAGGCGCTAATATGATGTCGCCGGTCTGCTGATAATTCACGCCGACGCCGGCGACGAAGTAAAACGTACCTTCGACACCGGGAAACCGCTGATAGATCTCCTCACTATCTTTGAGGTGGTAGATCAGTACGAAAACCTTTGAGGCGTTGCCGCCAGCGTCGAAACCGACCGACGGGCCCTGCCAATGGACCTTGCGAGTATCGCCGTTTTTGCGGTGCAGAGTGCCATCCCCGTATCTCAAGCCAATGATGAGTGCGGCGCTGATTTCCTCGCCGGTTAGAAAACCGTTAGGCCGCCCCTGGTCTGCGAATACGTGCTCGATGGCCTTGGCCAGACCTTCGGTGGTTTCACCGAAAAATGCGGACGCTTTGGCGAACATTTCGTCTTCACTAAATTCGTCGTCATTGGTTGCCTGGGCCGCATTCGGGGCTAACGCGAGCAAAACCGCCAGCGCGAAGGCGAAGAGAAATACCTGGATTCGATCAGCGTGATGGGGCATCGACAACCTCCTGAACAATCTATGATCGTTACGCTGACACTATCACACGTGCGAGTCGCAAGTTGATTTTCAGTTGCGCAATATTTTTGTGTCGGCGCGCGGCCGCAAATTTAGGACAAGGCCAGCTGCTACCAGCAACGCGGCTGTCGCTACCATCGAGGGCAGTAAAAAGCTGTCGCCGAACCGGTAGGTAACGCCTGCAAAGGTCGGGCCGATCATCTGACCGAGACCGAACGCGGCGGTCATAAAGGCGAGGCTTCGACGAGGATCGCCTGCCGAGAGATCGCGTGCGTAGATGAACCCTAATGCAGTAATTCCCATGAAAGTTCCGCCGAGCAACGCCGCGGCAACAAGTACCGCCATGGCGCTCGTTGTCAGAACGCTCAAAGCCACGCCGATCGCTTCAACAATGCAGGCCAGCGCAAAGCTACGGTCATTTCCCCACCGCCGGCCAATCCATGTCCACAAGGCAATCGATGGTATGGCGGCGAGACCAACCACCAGCCAGACTACCGATTCGATCGATTGCAGGCCCGCAGCGGTTCGCACCATTGCCGAAATAAAGGTGGCGGTTACTACGTAGCCGAAGCCGAAAAGACCGTACGCCACGATCAGCGCGTAAAGGCGCCGCTCAATGGCGGTGTTGTGAGCTGCTGACGAGCGGTCCGCTTCCACCTCATCGGGCACCAGCCAGACCACCGCTGCGAGCGCCAGGAGAGCCACTGCGCCGCTCGCGATCCATTGGGTTTGCCAGCCGAAATCGCCAGCCGATAGTCCGGAAACGAGCACCGCTGACACCGCGATGCCGACACCGACACCGGCAAAATGGACAGCCGATAGCGCTGACCGGCCGGACGCCGCTAATCGATCGAGGACCAGCGCGGAGGCAAATACCAAGATGAATGCGCTGGCGACACCACCGACAAACCGAAGACTGAGGAAAACCGCCATCGACGTGGTCAGGCCCATGGCTCCTGTTGACACAGCGCTAACGCCAAGTGCGCCAATTAACCAATTCCGTCGTCCGCCGGGCAAAACCGATGATGCGGCTGCTAGCGCACCGAGCAGGTAGCCGAGAAAATTTACCGAAGCGATGATGCCGGCTTGCGGTTTTGTCAGCCCGAGGGCCTCCTCCATGAAGGGCAGCAACGGCGTATAGACAAACCGCCCGATACCCATCCCAGCAGCCAGCGCGATGAGGCCTCCGAGAGCAATCCAGTTTGCTTTATGAGCACCTGATTCATCGCTCATATTGTGCCTGTGTCCCACTTGTTACGAACCTACGTTAAGGCCGCACAACGATCATGAATATTGAATTTATTTGATAGATTTAATCTGTTTTTGAGATAGGTAGGTCTAACCGGCAGCCCGAATTTGAAGCAAATTAGTTCGCGCGCGGTCAAGAAATGATGCGAGCGCACTTGATACATAGCCGTCGCGACGGCGAATAAACAAGGTATCAGCGCGGGCTTCGGTTGCGGGTAATTTGTGCAGCGCGACGCGGTTGCGGTAGGCCGCTGATTCGAGAACGCCTCTGGGCAAGAGCGTTATGCCTAGCCCAGCTGCGACACAGCTTACTATCGTTTCAATGGTCCCGAATTCAAGCTGACGTAAGCCGACGGCTCCTCTGCGCGCCAATATTTCTTCGAGGCGCTGGCGGTATGAGCACCCGGCACGGAGGACAACGATCTTGATGTCTCCTTTGTCCGACAAATCATCGAGCGATCGCACGGACGGCGCTGTCGCGACAACCAACTCCTCGCGAAATACGCTCTCCTGTTCCAACGCCTCGTGTTCGACGGGGCCGCAAACAAATGCGCCTTCCAGCCGGCGTGCAAGCACGCCATCGATCAACTCTGCCGTGGTGCCCGTCCTCAGCACCAAATCGACTTCGGGATATGCCTCGACGTACTGAGCGAGGATCGGCGAGAGGCGAAGCGCTGCGGTCGTTTCGAGCGAGCCGATGGTCAGGCGTCCGTTGGGCGTGCCATCGTCTTTGACGACACGGCGCGCTTCGTCCAGCAGATGTTCCGCCCGCTGGGCGTAAGGCAGCAGGCGACGACCCGCTTCGGTCAGCGTCACACCTCGGCTATGCCGCTCGAAAAGACGGGTTCCAAGTTCGTCTTCAAGTAAACGAACGCGACGGGTTACGTTCGACTGTACGGTGTTCAACTCTTGGGCGGCGCGATTCATGCCGCCTAGGCGCGCGACCACCTCAAATATTTTTAGAGCAGATGCGTCCATCGTTGCTGTCTCTTCCGCTGGCTGGCACGGTCGTACTATTCGCGAAGCGCGGTAGAGAGAACAGCGCCGATAGGACAGCCCTATCGAGCGCGGTCCACGTCTGGAGCGCCCACGCCGGCAGCACGCTGCTCGGCTGCCGCCATAAGTTCGGCCGGCCACAGGGATTCGATCCGCGCGATGAACTTGGTGGCGGGCGCGACCCCCCGGTCGCGCGCTTTGATCAGCCAAACCAAGCCGCCGATCCGCTCGTCGTCGGTCGAAGCCGTGTTGAGTAGTATGATCCCCAGATTGTATTGCGCCGGCGCAAAGCCGTTTCGCGCTGCGCGTTCGTACCATTGAGCGGCAGCAGCCAAGTCAGCCGCCCGGCCCTGCCCACGCTCGAGCAACGTGGCGAGCTTGAATTGAGCTTCCATATTTCCTTGCTTTGCGGCCTTTTCATACCAGTTTGCCGCCTCGGCCAAATCGCGCCCGACATCTGTGCCGGTTTCGTATTTAAGGCCGAGCAGAAACTGGGCTTGCGCGTTGCCGGCTTCAGCCGCCTTAAAATACCACTGCAAGGCTTCGCCGTAGGTTCCGCGGTCCAAATGCTCGCTGGCATAAATGGTCGTCGGTAAGATAAGTGCGCTCAGGCACAAAGCGAGCACGGTAATCCTGGCCAAGATAATCTGCCCCCAACGTCCCGGCATAATATTCCAGTATCAGATGTGACGTAAGACTGCGGTTCAGGCGACTAAACGCCACATTTCCGGTGTGGATTCAAGCCAACGCGCTAAGGCTTTGTCGGCGGTGGATCAATATCCGGTGCGGGACCCTCGAACCCGACGAGACGATTTCCACCGTCTTCGAGCGGCTCATCGTAGCAATCCCCGTCGCCAATCGTCTCATAGCAATAAACCGGTTGCACTATTGCCGGTCTGGCCTCCACAGCTTTATCGCCAAACAACCAGCCCTTGGACAGGACAGTGTCGAGCGATGGAGCATCTTCAAACCAGGGTTTGTCGCAGGCTGCCAATGTCAAACAAAGGCAGGCGGCGAAGAAACCGCGGCGTAACTGGGTTGTCGGGATTGTGCGCATCATTCGGCTGCATCTATCAGACAACGGTTAACGTCTTGTTATTTATCCGCAATATTTCCTATCAAGCATTTACGTCCACGACAGTGCGCCCCCGCACCTGTCCCTTCAGAATTTCAGACGCTAATTGCGGCACATCGGCCAGCGGCCGCACGGTCGTCATTGCGTCGAGTTTTTCCAGCGGCAAGTCATCGACAATGCGTTGCCAGACTCGCTGGCGATTTTCCGCTGGTTGCATAACCGAATCGATGCCCAACAGATTTACGCCGCGCAGGATGAAAGGAAGGATAGTCGTGTTTAGACCATTGCCCCCCGCAAGTCCGCAAGCCGCAACTGCCGCGCCATACTTCATTTGCGCCAGAACCGTCGCCAATGTGGCTCCGGCGACAGAATCGACACATCCTGCCCAACGCTCTTTTTCAAGCGGTTTTGGTTCGCCCGCTGCCAGGTCGTCGCGATCGATTATTTCAGCTGCTCCCAAATCGCTCAGGTAACTGTCGAGCTCGCGGCGACCTGTCGACGCCACCACGGTGTATCCGCGCGCGCCCAAAATAGCGGTCGCGGCACTACCCACGCCACCGGCAGCGCCGGTCACCAAAACCTCGCCGTCACCCGGGACAAGTCCGTTCTGTTCCAGCGCATCGACGCACAGCATCGCGGTAAATCCGGCTGTCCCGACAGCCATGGCCTGGAGCGTCGATAGGCCGGCGGGAAGCGGCACCAACCAACCAGCTTGGACACGCGCGCGTTGCGCAAAACCACCCCAGTGCGCTTCGCCGACGCGCCAACCGGTTAAAACGACCTTGTCACCCGGTTTGTAATCCGGGCTATCGGAGTGTTCCACCGTGCCGGAAAAATCGATTCCCGGAACGTGGGGGAATGATCTAACGAGGCGGCCTTTATTGCCGTCGACAATCAAACCATCCTTATAATTGACTGTGGAGTATTCCACCGCAACGGTGATTTCGCCGTCCGGCAATTCGGCTTCCGAAAGCGATTTGAGCTCCACCGTAAGGTTCTCGTCGTCGTTTTCGAGCACGAGCGCTGTAAAGTCGTTCGGCATGACTGGTCGGACCCCTGATTTACGCGCGGTATCACCGCACTTTGAGTTTCGGTAAAGGCGCACTTGGGTTTGCGTCGGACTGGGTGGACGCGGTAGCACTTAAGCTACAAAAAACCAAGCAGCCAATCTCAGGGCAGGCATAAGTGGTTTCCAACGCGCCCGATCTTTCGATAGGGTCGGCGTGGCGGTAATTTTGAGGGAAGTAATGGAGCTGAGCGCCAGGATATTTTCGTTTATGGCGGCTTTCGCCGTGGCAATCGCTGTGATGGCGCCATCGGCGTCGGCCGACGATCCAAGCTTTATTAGCGTGGGTATCGGTTGGTACGACATCAATGACGATCAAAGCGCCGTCGATATACGCGTCGAGTATCGCTCGAAGGCAAAATTTCTCGGCTTTGTAAAACCTTGGGTCGGCGTCGAACTAACGTCCGATATCGCCGCATACGGTGTTGCTGGTGTTCTCGCCGATATCTTTTTTGGCCGCCGGTTCGTCCTCACCCCAAGTTTCGGAGTCGGCGTTTATGCCGACGGCGACGGCAAGGACTTAGGAAGCGCGATAGAATTTCGATCGCAAATAGAGCTCGGCTACCGGTTCGACGACAGATCGCGGTTGGCGTTCGCGTTTAGCCACATATCCAATGCCCATCTGACCGAGCAAAATCCGGGATCCGAGATCGCAACGATTTACTACCACATCCCTTTAGATAGGTTTTAACGCGCGCCAAGATTCGAAAAAAACGCCCCAAAGCGGGGCGTTTACTTTTTTGGTGTTGGGAAATTGCTGCGCTTAACGCATGCGCTCGAGCACCGACACATAGTTCGAGACCGCCGAGCCGCCCATGTTAAACACGCCGGCCAACTTGGGATCCGGCAGTTGCATGTCGCCGGCAGTGCCGGTGAGCTGCATCGAGGCAATGATGTGCATCGAAACACCGGTCGCCCCGAGGGGGTGACCCTTCGACTTAAGACCGCCGGAACGGTTTACCGGGAGCTTACCGTCGGCAGCGGTCCAACCCTCCTTGATCGCCATTTCGCCTTGCCCCCGCGGGGTCAGGCCCATGGCTTCATAGGTAAGCATTTCAGCGGTGGTAAAGCAGTCATGGACTTCGGCAAATCCGAGATCTTCCAAGGTTATGCCGGCCTCGGCGAATGCCTGACCCCACGCTCGTGTCGGTCCCTCGAAATCGATGACATTGCGGCGCGACATCGGCATGAAATCCTGCACGTGCTGGGCGGCGCGGAAATAAACTGCCTTGTCCATTTTCAGCGCCGTATCGACGTCGGCAAGGACCAAAGCCGCCGCACCATCGGACACCAGTGAACAGTCGGTACGCTTCAGCGGACCGGCAACGACCGGGTTCTTGTCAGACACGTTTCGGCAGAAATCGTAGCCCAGGTCTTTTTGCATCTGCGCGTAGGGATTGTCGCAGCCGTTTTTATGGTTCTTTGCCGCGATCATCGCCAACGCATCGGATTTGTCGCCGTAAGCCTGGAAATAGCGATCGGTGATCTGTCCGAAAATTTCGGCAAAGCTCGACGCCGATTCCTCACGCAAATACGACGCCTTAGATAGAATACCGCCGAGAACCTCTCCACTGACCTCGGTCATTTTCTCGACGCCGACAACAAGGACAACGCGCGCTTTTTTCGCAGCAATATGATTCAATCCCTGATAAAGGGCGGCCGAACCGGTGGCGCACGCATTCTCCACATGGGTTGCCGGCTTGAAGCGCAAATCGTCGGAAACTTGCAGAACCAGCGACGCGGGAAATTCCTGACTCACAAATCCGCCGCCGAATGTCCCCAAATAGATGGCATCGACATCCTTGGGCTCGACACCGGAGTCCTCGAGCGCCCCGGCGGCGACCTGGACGATCATATCTTCAATATCTTCGCCTTCGTGCTTGCCAAACTTCAAATGGTCCCAACCAACGATACACGCAGTCATTTAGTTTCTCCTTTTGACAAGACCGGGCGAACCAGCTCGCGACCCAATTGGTCCCCGGCGGTGATATCCAACGGCAATTTTCTGGTGCGAACGCCGCAAGGAGCATTCGCACAATGCGTTCTTTGTCCTTTACTTAAGCAGCTCGGCGCGCATCGTCCAGTACATCGAGCACACCACCGTCGACATCAGCATTACCGACAATGTGGTGATTATGCCATAGCGCATAAAACAGCAGCAACCAGGCAGCGAATCCCTGCCGTTTTCCACGGCGCTGGTAGAGATTCTCTACTTTTTTCGGTTCGCAAATCTCAGCGACGCCGGGCTGGCGCGCCACCAGCGGTCCGATTTCCGAGCCCCGTGCAAATATCCATTCGGCGACCGGTACCGAAAACCCTCGCTTGCGCTCAAACGCGCCGGACATCGGAAGGCGACCGTCCAACCACCGCCGCAACAACCATTTGCCGAGCCCGTCGTTGATCTTTAATTGGTCCGACAGGCGAAAAGCCACCGCGGCCACCCGGGGATCGAGGTACGGCGTCCGGCCCTCGACACCATGGGCCATCAGGCACCGGTCGACTTTGGTCAACAAATCATTGGGCAGCCAATCGGCGCAATCGGCGGCTTGAGCGGCCTGCAAACGCGTCAACGAGCCGGTGTTGAGCATTTCTTCGGCAGCCGATATCCCGTCGCGCCAGCCCGCCGGAATTTCCCGCAACACATCCAATCCATCGAGCATACCGCGCGTGCGCATGTTGCGCCCGCCTTGCCACCAAGGTCTGACCACACTTCGGTAACGGCCATACCCGGCAAAAAGTTCGTCGCCTCCCTCTCCGGTCAACACCACCTTCAGGCCGCTGGCTCGTACAGCCTCACCGAGTAGGTATGTCGGAAGAATGGCATAGTCGGCGGCCGGATCATCTACCGCGGCGGCAATTTCCGGTAATCGTTGCCACAGATCGTTTTGAGTAATTCCCACATCGACGGTTTCCGCACCGACTGCATCGGCAAGGCGCCTGGCATGTATGCGTTCATCGGGAACCGAGGGATCGTCAAACCCGGCAGTGAAGGTTCGCACCGGCTGTTCATTCAATTCGGCCATCAGCGCCAGCAAGACCGAGCTATCGATACCACCGGACAGAAACATTCCATAAGGGACGTCTGCGCGCTGATGAACTTCGACGCTATCATGCAACGCCTCATCGAGTAGTTCCAAAGCAGTATTGGCATCCCAATCGGCAGGCCCGTTCTGTGGCAATGCAAGTTTTCGGCGGCGGGCAACAATGCGCCCGTCACGTATCACGAGAGTTTCACCCGGCAACACTCGTTGAATGTTTTTGAAGATGGTATCCGCACCGGTCGTATATTGCAGCTGCAGCAATTCGGCGCGCGCCGTGGGATTGATAGCGCGTTCAACCAGACCCGCTTTCAACAAGGCTTGCGGCTCGGAAGCAAAACAGAAACCGGCCTCGGTTTCTGAGTAGTAAAGCGGTTTGATACCAAACGGATCGCGCGCCAGCACAAGTTGGCCCTCAACGGGATCGTACAGCGCAATTGCGTACATCCCGCGCAAATGATCGACAAAATCGAGCCCGTGACGCCGATACAAGTGCAGCGGCGCCTCGCAGTCCGAAGCGGTCGCAAAGGTCGTACCGCTAAGATCGGCACGCAATTCGATGTAGTTATAAATCTCTCCATTGGCGACAAGCGCCGCCCCGCCGGGCTCGTATAGCGGTTGGTCGCCTGTCTCCAGATCGATGATGGCAAGTCGCGTCTGCGCCATGGCGAAATTGCGGGCGCTGTAGCGGCCTTCGCCGTCCGGCCCACGGTGGCGTACCGCGTCGGTGAGTTCGGTCACCGTAAAATCGTCGGGCGACCGCCCGTCGCGCGTCATCAAACCCACTATGCCGCACATTCTCTTCGCGCCTTCTCGAAAAATGCCAAATATTGCGCCGTTACAGCGTCTTTCGTGAACTCTCGCTCGTAGGCCGTGCGCCCGGCAGCCGCCAGGCGCAGCGCCTTTTCAGGGGCTGCCAGTAGATCGCGAATTGCCCGCGCCAGTTCGGCTTGCTGATCCACCGGCACCAACACCCCGCGCTCATCGTTGCCGAGTAATTCCGCTGGTCCGGCAGCAGCGGCGGCAATGACCGGTCTTTCCGCCGCCCACGCCTCGAGGATGACATTTCCCAATGGTTCGTGACGCGACGGACAGATGAATAAATCGGCCGCGCGCATGAGCGCATCGGAATCGTCGCGCCATCCGAGAAAACGAACCCGGTCGATGACGCCGAGATCACGCGCGAGGCCTTTTAGGGCGGCGGCTTCCGGCCCCTCGCCGGCGATCCATAACCAAACGCCTGGCACATCGGATATCGCCCGCAACAAAATATCAAACGCCTTGTTCTTGTGCAGCCGCCCCATCGCTAACAGCAGCGGCGCATCTAATGGCGTATCCAGCTCAACCTTGGACAAAGGCGCGCTGGTCGGTGGATGGACAAAATTTGGCAACCGCACGACGCGGTTACGATCGAAACCTTCGCTGATGACGTAATCGACAATATCGGCAGTGTTGCCCACCAGATAATCGCAATGGCTGTAGTATTTTAAATCGTAGTAGCCGCCAAGGCGTCCAATGTGCACGTATTTGCCGGGCGCCGCCGGTGTCGCCCATGCGGCCCGGCTCATCCAGCTCAATATGACATCGGGACGGAAGCGTGAAATCTCGCGTTGCAGCGCCGGCCGCGTGCGAAAATCCATACGACCGCCGAAAGGAAGTTCGATCGGCGCTATTCCGCCCTCGCGAAGTGCGCGGGCGCGAAGGGGGTCGCGTCTAATCACGAGTTGCTGCGAAATATCCAAAGACTCCAACGCGATGGCCAAGCGGACAAAGAATGCCTCAGCTCCGCCCACCTCTGCGCCAGCCATTGTCTGCATGAGACGCAAGGTCTAATCGTCCTCATATCGCGCCTTGAGGTAGCTTAGAATTGGATATAAGCCGGCCATCAAAGCTAATAGAAACCCGTACGCACCTTCGCGATATCCACGGCGGGAAACATAACATTTCCAAAACCGCGAAAATATCCGACGCACATTTTGCCCGAAACTGCCTATATCGCCGTTCGCGCGCAAGTCCCTAGCACGAGCCGACGTATAGCGGTCCAATCGTTGCAGCATGTCCGAAATGTTTCTGTCGACGTAATGCGCCATCGGCTCTTTCAACGTTCCCGCAGTTCCTTTGAGATCGAGGCGCGGGTGGATTCGTTGATCTCCCCACTTTTTTGCCGGACCGTCTGGGCCGGCTGCAAACAGCCTCACAGTCGCGCTCACCCCCCATGACGCGCCCCAGCCGAATTTGACTAAGCGGTCGCCGATATAATTGTCGAACGGGATTAGGAAATGGCCGTATGGCGCTACGGCAATTGTGGCCCGTATTTCCTCGGCAAGCTTGGAGGACACGCGTTCGTCGGCATCTACTTCGAGGATCCAATCGCCCGTACAGGCCTCGATGCCGGTATTTCGGCGCGGTCCCTCAAGTTCCCAAGCGCCCTCTACTAGTTGGGCAGCGCAACGTTCGGCAATGTTTTTAGACCCATCGGTGCATCGATCGAGCACAACCACAAGTTCGTCGGCAAACCGGACCGTCTCCAAGCACTCGGCCAGTTGTGCTTCCTCGTTATGAACGACGACGAGCGCCGACAGGCGGGGCGATGTGGCGGAACCTGCGGTCACTGAGCGGCCATCTGTTCGCATTGTCGCCACAGTGCAACTGTAGCCGCGACAACGGAATCGACAGACAAGGAATCCATCATCGTGTCGGTGTTTCGATGGTCGTAGCCCGGTCCTCCGACCAAGTCGTCATAGGCTTTCTCGGTTCGCACCGCGACAGCGAGATCGCCCCACGGGCGGTAATTTTCCGCTCGGCTCGGGCCGAACAGGCCAACGGTTGGAATTTTGGCCGCCGCTGCCATATGCATTAATCCTGAATCGTTGCCGACGAACAGCGCGCACCGTTTAAGACACGCAGCCACCGTAGGCAAATCCTCCGTTCCCACTAAGTTTATGCACAAGTCCGCCGGTATTGACTCGAGGACCGCCAAGGCGGCGGGTGTTTCCCCTGGCCCGCCAAAGATCGCGATGCGGGCATTCGGCAGGATCGCCTCTGTTCCAGTATCACCATCGGTTAGCCGTTCGATCAATTCGACGAAACGCACGTCACGCCATGTTTTGCCACGCCAATTCGCCGTCGGCGCAATCGCTAAAACGGGGCCGCCACCAGGGATCAGACGTTCGGCGCGCTTGTGATGTGGGTCGAGCGTCCATAGACAAGGCGCGGGGGGGTCGTCTGCACGGCCGATCGTGCGGGCAAGTGATACCACCCTATGCTCGCTCGCGTCAGCGGAGGGACCGAGAATGAGCCGGCGTTTTGCCCAAACGGTCCATGGAATAGCCGACCGCCGGAGGTCGACAACCAGGCTCCACCTGTTACCCACAACCTCGCGCCAAACTGTTAACCAATGACCGGATGCCGGCTTTTTCTCGATGGGAATCACGCGGTCGAGGTTTGGCACTCCGAAATACAGCGGCGCCGCTGCGGCACCACAAGCAACGGTAATTCGAGCTTGTGGGTAAGTCTCTGCCAAGTGCTGCACAAGCCCCGACGACAGCACAGCGTCGCCAATCCGGGTCGGTCCGATAAACAGTATTTTCATCGCAGAAATGCTTATACGCGTGCGACTCCAACCGTGCCACCATGTGCCAACGAACGCGGCGCCGCTCGCTTGCTTTATCGTCAGTCGCATCCATTTCAAACGCAGGTGCAATTTGCCCACGATGGCGTGTAATCCGAGATAAGATGATCAGATGACCAAAGTTGGATATGTAAAACTTGATCGCGGGCTGGTGGCGATTACCGGCGCTGACCGGCAGACGTTTCTCCAGGGACTGATTTCGCAGGATGTCGATCGGGTCTCGGAGACGCGCGCCGCCTATGGAGCATTCCTGACGCCACAGGGAAAGTATCTCCACGATTTTTGTCTCGCCGAGATCGACGATCGCTTGATCCTCGATGGCGAACAGGGACGCGCCGACGAGCTCATTGCGCGTATGGGGCGCTTCAAGTTGCGCGCCAAAGTCGACCTCGCCGCCGCTGACGATCTCTCCGTGTTCGCAGTGTTCGGCGAAAATGCACCTTCGTTACTAAATCTAGCGGAGAAACCCGGGACTGCGCGGCGGCTCGGCGATGGCCTCGCTTTCGTCGATCCGCGCTCGGCCAAGCTTGGATGCCGCTTGATTCTGCCGGTCGCTGTCTCCGCTGCGATACTGGCCGATCTGCCAATTGGCGAAAGTACGTTCGGGGACTACGACACCCTGCGAATACGCCTCGGTATTCCTGATGGCATGCGAGATATGGAAGTCGAGAAATCGATTCTTCTCGAATGCAATTTCGACTCGCTCAACGGAATCGACTGGGATAAGGGCTGCTATATCGGTCAAGAAGTCACGGCGCGAACCAAATTCCGCGGTCTCATCAAACGCAATTTGGTGCCGGTCTCCGTCGAAGGCGGGCCACCCGCTCCGGGAACTGCCATATGCGCCGACAACAAAAAGGTTGGTGAAATTCGCTCGATCCACGACGGATTCGCGATCGCGTCGCTACGGCTGGACGCAATGGAGAGCGCCGAATTAGGACTCTCACTAACGGCCGACGGGGCTGTTATCTCACCCCTATCGACTGCATCGACCGATTAACCGGAGCTAGGCTAAAATCCGCCTAGCATGGTTAATAATCTACTAAAGCCTTGATATTATGGAAAACATGATATGCTAAAAACGCATATCACATTGATTGAAAGTACCTTTTTCTGACCTATATATTGCAGTGCACACAGACATAAAGCAGTGAGAGGATATGATGAGAAACAATATAAACTATCTATACGATGCGGATATTATTCGTCGCGCGGAGCAGGAACGCAGCAAAGTCATCATCGAGTTCTTCACCGGACTGTTCAGCCGTGACAAGCACGATCATGCGTCTTCCAATGCGGTTGCCGCCGAATAGGCTTCGAATAAGCGCCGAATAATCTCGGCAATTTCAACGCACAAAAAAAGGCCGTGCCCGATCAAACCGGACGCGGCCTTTTTTGTGGATCCACTATATTAACTGGCATCGTTCATCGCGCTAATCCTTAGACGCCGTCGCCGCTTGAGCCGCCGCAAGGCGGGCGATCGGCACCCGATAAGGCGAACACGATACGTAGTCGAGGCCGGCACGGTCGCAAAACCGCACCGAAGCGGGATCGCCGCCATGTTCACCGCAAATACCAAGCTTGATATCGGGACGCGTGGCCCGACCCCGTTCAACCGCTATGGTCACCAACTCGCCAACGCCATCAACGTCGATGCTGACGAAAGGATCGACTTCAAAAATTCCATAGTGAAGATAATCGGGTAAAAAGCTCGCGGCATCATCGCGGCTGATGCCAAAGGTGGTCTGCGTGAGGTCGTTGGTCCCGAAGCTGAAAAATTCAGCCGTTTCAGCCAGCTCGTTTGCCCGCAAAGCGGCCCGCGGCAATTCGATCATGGTGCCGACCGAATACGCCACTCGTTGTCCCGCCGCATCGAAAACGGATTCAGCAACCGAATCGATTTTCTCCTTGAGAATATCTAGCTCGCGCTTGGTCGCCGCCAACGGAATCATAATTTCCGGAATCACCGATCTCTCGGGCTCCGCGGCAACGGCGAGCGCGGCTTCGAATATGGCGCGCGCCTGCATTTCGTAGATCTCCGGAAAGCTGATGCCGAGCCGACAGCCGCGATGGCCGAGCATCGGGTTGGATTCATGGAGACGTGCGGCGGTCGCTTGTATCGCCTTTGGATCTTTGCCCGACGCTTTCGCCACTTCGGCGATTTCAGCATCGGTACGGGGCAAAAACTCGTGCAACGGCGGATCGAGCAGCCGAATAGTGACCGGCAATCCCGACATGATGCGAAAGAGCTCAATGAAGTCTGCGCGTTGAAACGGTAACAATTCGTCCAGCGCGGTACGCCGGCCGGCCTCACTCTCGGCCATAATCATCTGGCGAACGGCGACGATCCGTTCGGGGTCGAAGAACATATGCTCGGTCCGACACAAGCCGATTCCTTCGGCGCCAAACTCGCGCGCCCTTCGCGCATCGGCCGGGGTTTCGGCGTTGGCGCGCACCTTCAAGCGGCGCTGCTGATCGGCCCATTCCATGAGCTGTGCAAATTCGTCTGACACCTCGGGCTCAATGGTCGCCACACGGCCCTCGATGACCTCGCCCGCCGCG
Source organism: Alphaproteobacteria bacterium (assembly GCA_027297685.1). GTDB lineage: Bacteria > Pseudomonadota > Alphaproteobacteria > UBA6615 > UBA6615 > JAPUHN01. Next base: position 17,129 of record JAPUHN010000201.1, read on the forward strand.
CCGTCGATTGTGATCAGATCGCCAGCAGCGAAATTGCGGCCGCCGATGGACATGACGCCTGCCGCATAATCGACATTGATTTCGCTGGCACCGGTGACACAGGGCCGTCCCATTCCGCGCGCGACGACGGCAGCATGGCTGGTCATACCGCCGCGGGTCGTCAGGATGCCGCGCGCGGCGTGCATGCCATGAATGTCTTCCGGGCTGGTTTCTATGCGCACCAGGATGACATCTTCGCCCTTCTGCGACATGTCCTCGGCAATGTCGGCGCTGAAGACGATTTTACCCGTCGCCGCCCCGGGCGATGCCGGCAACGCCCTCGTCAAGACGTTTCGGGTCGCGCCGGGATCGAGACGGGGGTGCAGGAGTTGCTCGAGTTGAGCGGGATCGACCCGGTTGACCGCATCGACCTCGGTGATCACACCCTCGCCGACCATTTCCACCGCGATGCGGATCGCTGCTGCCGCGGTGCGCTTGCCCGATCGCGTTTGCAGCATGTAGAGCTTGCCCTGCTGCACAGTGAATTCGATGTCCTGCATGTCCTTGTAATGGACTTCGAGTAACTGGCGAACGTCTGTCAGCTGGGCGAATACTCCAGGCATGACTTCTTCCATCGCAGGAAGATTTGAGGCGTTCCGCTGCTTGCCGACGAGCGTCAAATGCTGAGGCGTACGGATTCCGGCAACGACGTCCTCACCCTGTGCGTTGACCAAGTATTCACCGTAGAACATGTTCTCACCGGTCGACGGATCACGCGTGAAGGCAACGCCGGTCGCACAATCCTCGCCCATGTTACCGAACACCATGGCCTGAATATTGACCGCAGTACCCCACTCCGCAGAGATGTCGTGAAGCCGCCGATAAGTGATGGCACGCTGGTTCATCCACGACCCGAAAACCGCCCCGATGGCGCCCCAAAGCTGTTCCCGAGGATCCTGGGGGAACGATTCTTTTAGCTCGCGCTCGATAATTTTCTTGTATTCCGAGACAACCGCACGCCAGTCATCGGCGCTCAGATCGGTATCCAATATAAGGTCACGGTCGAGCTTGGTCTGCTCGAGCGTCTCCTCGAACAGGTAATGGTCCACCCCCAGCACGACATCGCCGAACATCTGAATAAACCGTCGATAGCTGTCGTAGGCGAACCTGGAATCACCCGACCGGGTCGCCAGACCTTCCACCGTCACATCGTTGAGGCCGAGATTGAGAACGGTGTCCATCATGCCTGGCATCGACGCCCGCGATCCCGAACGCACCGACACCAGCAACGGGTTGTCCGGATCGCCAAAGGCTGCGCCAACACGCTTTTCGATCTCGGCCAGCGCTTCGTCTACTGCTGCGCTCAGATCATCGGGGAAGACGTTATCGTAGGCGTAGTAGTGGGTGCAAACTTCAGTCGTGATCGTAAAACCGGGCGGCACCGGCAGACCAAGATTGCTCATCTCGGCCAGGTTGGCGCCTTTGCCACCCAACAAATTTCGCATTTCGGCGCTTCCATCGGCGCGGCCATCGCCGAAACTGTATATCCACTTGGTCGTGGGCTTTCCCGCCATTGAACGATTAGCCTTCGATTTTTGAGAAGTCAGCGACATTATCCATTACCTGATGAATGTGAGCGAGCAAGCGCAACCGGTTACGCCTGATATCGGTATCGTCGACGTTGACGGTAACGTGTTCGAAAAACTTGTCCACGGGTTCGCGCAATTGCGCCAGTAATGACATGGCGTCAGCGAATCGATCCGCTTCCAGGGACGAGCTGGCTTTTTCCTCTACCTCACCCAACGCAGTCCACAGCGCTGCCTCTACGCCGTTCGCTTCGGTCTGCCCAAGGACTGCATCGTAGGCTTCGCCGGCATACACCACGTCGTCTTTTTTCTGTTCTGCCCGCACGATATTTGCCGCGCGGCGATAGGCCGTCAGCAGATTGGCGCCATCCACCGATTCCAAGAACGACGCCAACGCATGAACGCGTTCGAGAAGGCGCACGAGATCGTCTTCGCCCGACAATGCAAAGACCGCCTCTATATGGTCGTGCGAAACGCCTTCGTCGCGAAGATGGACCTTCAGCCGGTCGGCGATGAAAGCCAGGAGATCGTCGTAGATCGTGCTGTCGTCGACGTCGAGTAAGCTACCTGCGGCGGCAAACGTCGCCCGCAAGGATAGCCGAAGCCGGTTCTCGAGAACGATCCGGATCACCCCCAGCGCCGCCCGACGTAAGGCATAAGGGTCCTTCGAGCCCGTCGGTTTTTCGTCGATCGCCCAAAAGCCGACCAAAGTGTCGATCTTGTCGGCCATCGCCACGGCGATGCTGGTTGGCGACGACGGACAATTATCCGTCGGCCCCATCGGCGAATAGTGTTCGGCGATCGCATCCGCCACATCGGCTGCTTCGCCATCGGCGAGCGCGTAGTACCGCCCCATGATACCCTGCAATTCGGGAAACTCGCCGACCATTCCGGTCACCAGATCGGCCTTGGCCAGCCGCGCCGCAGAACGCACCCGGTCGCGGTCAGCGTCGGGAATTGCGGCCGCCAGATCGACGGCAAGCGCTTGAACCCGCTGTACCTTCGCCCCTAGGGAACCGAGCTTGGCGTGAAATACGATCTGGTCTAACGCGGGCAACCGGTCTTCGAGGCGAACCCTGCGGTCCTGATCCCAGAAATGTTGGGCGTCGGCCAATCGCGCCCGTAGAACCCGTTGGTTGCCGGCAACGATTTCGGCGCCGCCATCGTCGGTGACCATGTTGGCAACAAAGGCGAACTTCGACGCCAGCGTGCCGTCGGGCTGTTCCAGGGCGAAATATTTCTGGTGGCGTCGCATCGATGTCGTGAGGACTTCGGCCGGCAATTCCATAAAAGTGGGGTCAATATCGCCGGTCAACACGACTGGCCATTCGACCAACCCAGTCACTTCGTCGAGCAGAGCCGGATCGTCGCGGACTGCCAGGCCTAACGCCTGGGCCGCCTCGCCGAGGGCTTCCGCGATCGTGCTTCGTCGGCGTTCCCGGTCGATGGCGACGAATCCCTTGGCGAGTTTTTCGACGTAGTCGCCGTGATCGTTCACTGGTATCGCGCGAGGCGCCAAGAACCGGTGACCATAAGTTTGATCGGTAAATGCTAGCTCTCCGTCATCGAGATCGATACCGCCAGCCAGCGGCGCACCGTCGAATATCGCCAGGACATTGTGGAGCGGCCGCACCCATCGGAAACGGGATTCAGCCCAACGCATGGATTTCGGCCACGAAATTTTGGCGACCGCATCGCTGACGATGTTAGCCAGAACGTCTTTTACCGGTTGGCCGTGCTGCTCGATGACTGCGACATAGAAGGACCCCTTCTTGTCTTCGCGGACTTCGCAATCATCCAGTGACACGCCGGCAGCCCCGAGGAACCCCTGGATCGCCTGCTCCGGGGCATTGGTTCGCGGGCCCTTTCGCTCGATCGTCCGGTCCGCTTGCACGGTCGGCAAGCCGTCGACGACCAAGGCAAGCCGGCGCGCCGCCGAATACGTCGTGGCGTCAGAGAATTCGATTTCGGCTTCGGCGAGCGCATCGACCACGAGGCGGCGCAGTTGATCGGCAGCGGGCGCCTGCATGCCCGCCGGGATCTCCTCCGACAATAGTTCCAAGAGTAGCTCGGCCATCGCCTAAGCTGCCTCACCGCGGCTCTCAAGCCACGCTTCACAGCAACCTTTGGCGAGTTCGCGCACTCGTAAAATATAGGATTGCCGCTCAGTGACCGAGATAACGCCCCGGGCATCGAGCAAATTAAACAGGTGGCTGGCCCTTATGCATTGATCGTAGGCCGGCAGCGCCAGTTTGCTGTCCAACAAAGCCACGCACTCGATTTCGGCATCGGCAAAGTGGCGAAACAGGGCCGCGGTATTGGCGTGTTCGAAATTGTAGGCGCTGAACTCCTGCTCGGCCTGCAAGAACACGTCGCCATACCGGACGCCCGCATTGTTAAAGGCAAGATCGTAGACGTTTTCGACGCCTTGGACGTACATCGCCAGCCGTTCGAGGCCGTAGGTCAGTTCGACGGAGACCGGGTCGCAATCGATGCCGCCAACTTGCTGGAAATAGGTAAATTGGCTGACTTCCATGCCATCGCACCAAACCTCCCATCCCAGTCCCCAGGCGCCCAGCGTGGGACTTTCCCAATCGTCTTCGACAAAGCGGATATCGTGGCGCGCCGGATCGATCCCCAACGCTTGCAGGCTCTCCAAGTAGAGCTCCTGACTGTCGGGCGGCGACGGCTTCAAAATGACTTGGAACTGGTAGTAGTGCTGCAGGCGGTTGGGGTTGTTGCCGTAGCGACCATCGGTCGGCCGGCGCGACGGCTGAACATAGGCCGCGCGCCAGGGCTCGCGACCCAGCGCGCGTAGCGTGGTCGCCGGATGAAAGGTGCCCGCACCCACCTCCATATCGTAAGGTTGCAGGATCAGGCAGTCCTTTGCAGCCCAGAATGACTGCAGCGTCAGGATTAAATCCTGAAAGCTGGATACCACTTCCAGGGCATCCGACGCTCGAGTTTTATTACTCACCATAATTTAGTGACTTTTACTGCCCGCTTGGTGCGCCGCAACATAAGTTGCGGCCCAGAGAGGGTCAAGCAGGCGGGGTGGCGGCCAAATCCACCGACGCCTCGATCACGGACTCAAAAAACAGGACGGCTAACTAGCTAAAAACACTACTTTTTATCGGAACGACTGCCCGTACCCTTGGGCACATAGGAGTCGGTTTCAGGATCGTAGACGGTATCGATGCGACTCGCCGAGTCAGAGTCGTCTTTGGTCGAGCGTTGCGCCGTACTGGCGCGTGCAATCATTTTGAACCCGTACAAGACCACAAACAGAATTACAGCCAGTACCAGGAGTTTACCGATCGAAAATCCAAACATGCCGGCAAATAGAAGCCGTTGCGCCAGCCACGTCAAGCGGCGGCGCGCGGTGCCGACCCTAGAGCCCGAAACGGCTCCATATTATACGGTCCTCAAGCGCTCCGATGGCTGTCTCGAACCAATCGTCGCCGCCGGCGAACCGACCCGGCGCGAGCCCGCTGCCAATGCCAAACCGGTCCTTCAGCCAACTTCTCCTCGGCGCAATCAAATTGAATCGCACCTTGTCACCAAACCGTTCGCGCATGACCGAGCGAAGATCGCCAATTCCGTCGATCAACCCGAGTTTCTGCGCCTGCGTTCCGGTCCAAAATTCGCCCGAGAATATCTCCTTTTCCGGGGCCTTTAGTTTCCCCGACCGCCGGGTGCGGACCAATTCCTTGAAACTTTCATGGATCCCCTCCTGGGCGGATTTGAGCCGCTCAACGTCATCGGGTTTTTCCGGCTGAAAGGGATCCAATGCCCCCTTGTGATCGCCGGCCGCATAGACGCGCCGTTCGATACCGTAGCGTTGAATAAACTCCTGAAAGCCGAAGCCGGCGGAAATAACCCCGATCGACCCGAGAATAGACGACGCGTCGGCATAGATTTCGTCCGCTGCGCAGGCCAGCCAATAGCCGCCGGACGCGGCGACATCTTCGGCGAACGCAAAGACCGGAACCTCCTTCTCCTCGGCCAGCGCTCGAACCCGTTTGGCGATCAACGAAGACTGCACCGGCGAACCGCCCGGTGAATTGATCAACAACACAACGGCGGCAACGTCGCGAAGCTTGAAGGCGCGCTCGAGCGGCGCAGCCAGCGATTTAATATTTAACTGCGAGGACCTGAACCCGGCCCGGCCGCTGGCGATGATGCCCTCCATCCGCACGACATTCACGACCGGCCCGGTCTTACGAAAGCGTTTCGGTATCAGGCGCCGAAAGGGTCTGAGAATACCCATAAATTCCTCACGCAAATTATAACGTTTAACTCATATGACCAGCGGCGAGCCATTTTCAAGCACGGCGCGGGCGGTCGCGGTGTAGGCGCCTGATCTTTGATGCAAGACCAGACCCGATGACATCCGCAGCGGTGTCGAAACACCAACTCTGGCGCTCACCAAAATGCGCTTGGCCGGACGCCCCGATTTCGGCCATATCGGGAAAACAACGATCTCGCCGGCATGGCGGCGAAGTTCGGCAAGTATTTCGTCCAGGCGGTCTGCCCGATGAATCAAGGTAAGCCGGCCTTTCGGCTTCAACGCGGTGACCATGGCCTGGATCCACGCCCGCAGACTGACAGATTTTTCGATATTGGCAGCGTCGCGTTGCGCGTTGCCGTCACCTCGGCCATCCACTCGTCCGGGCTGCAAATAGGGCGGGTTGGAAAACACATGGTCGAAGGCAATCGTGGTGATTTGCGCCGGCAGTTTGGCAACGTCGCCTTGCACGAATGTGACCCGATCCCCGGCATCGTTTGCTTGCGCATTTTGTCGCGCCAGCGCGAGCATATTCACGTCGTTTTCTAATCCGACGATCGTGCAATCGCGAACCCTATGGTGCAAACACAATGCCGCCGCGCCGGTGCCGCTGCCAAGATCGAGCGCCACATCCCCGCCAACCGCTGCAACCGCCGCCGCCAAGAGAATGGGATCGATCGCTACACGGTAACCCGTCGCCGGTTGGTGCAAACGAACCCGTCCGTTCAGCAGCCAATCATCGGTGGTAGCAGAACCGCTGGCCAGGCGTTGGTTCATGGTGCTTCTGGCGGCGGCAGTTCGCCGGCCTCCCGCAAAATGGTCACGGCATGATCGTAATCTTCGTCGATCACCATGAGGCGCCGCATGATCGCGCCGGCGCTTCCCTCAAGAATGGCTGTGTGACTATCCAGTATAATCCCTTCGATGCGCACGTCGGCCAATAGGGCGCATAGCCATGAAAGGCGCACCACATCGTTTGTGCGTAAGATTTCCTGCAATTTCTCACCACTCCAATCGCGGGCTAATTTGTGGCACCGCACGTTCCAGTGTGCGGCAAACCGACACCTTGACCGCTTGCCAGACAGACCTATGCTCGCCGTACAGTTCCGGTACGTCAATATTGCGGACTTGCTGGACCATCATACCGGCTTGAACGTCCGCGCGAGGAGTATTTCCATTGGCTGTCATCGCACATTTGGCAGGCGTTAGAAAATCCGGCGAGCCAACCCCGCTCGATGCGTTGCGCGACCTCTGCGCGGCCGATTTGGCGCGGGTCAATCAGGTCATTCTCGACCATATGCAGTCGGAAGTTCCGCTAATCCCGCAACTTGCCGGACATTTGATTGCCGCCGGGGGCAAGCGTTTGCGGCCCCTGCTCACGCTGGCCAGCGCACGTCTCTGCAACTACCGCGGTGACGATCACATCGGCCTCGCCGCGGCGGTAGAGTTTATTCACACCGCCACCCTTCTGCACGATGACGTCGTCGACGACTCCGATTTGCGCCGCGGTAGAGACACCGCAAACGCCGTGTGGGGAAACCAGGCGAGCGTTCTTGTCGGAGATTTTCTGTTTAGCCGCGCCTTTAGGTTGATGGTGCGCAGCGATTCGATGCGCGTGCTCGACATTTTGGCGAACGCCAGCGCAGTGATCGCCGAAGGCGAGGTCGCGCAGTTGACGACCGCCAACGACACGGCGACGGACGAGGACGATTATCTCGACGTAATTCGGGCGAAAACAGCGGCGCTGTTTGCCGCCGCCTGCCGGATCGGGGCTGTAATCGGCGAACGTCCCGAAAGCGAAGAAACAGCGCTCGACCAGTACGGCCTGAACCTTGGAATCGCCTTCCAATTGGTCGACGATTATCTCGATTACGGGACGGCCGACGATCGGTTGGGCAAGGATGTCGGCGATGACTTCCGCGAAGGCAAAATTACCCTACCGGTAATTCTCGCGTTCCGCCGTGGCAACTCGGAGCAGCAATATTTTTGGCGCCGCACGCTCGAAGAGCTCGACCAACATGAAGGCGACTTTGACCACGCGCGTCGTCTACTGACCGAGCAAAACGCGCTTTCAGACACGCAGGTCCGTGCTCGCGGATACGCTGAAACGGCCCGCGCAGCGCTCGATATTTTCCCCCAGGGTTCGCACCGCACGGCGTTGGAAGAAGTCGTCGATTTTTGCGTCGAGCGCTCGTATTAGCGCCACGATTACAAATAGGGCGAGAACAACCGAGCGACGCCGTCGCGTAATTTGACGACGAGATTTCGGTTATTGAGATCGGCCAATGTCAAACGGCGGGCCTGAGATAATTCCGCTTCGAATATTCCGCCGAGCCGTTTCACCAGATCGGTGCCCTGACATTCCACATTGAACTCGAAATTCAGGATTAGGCTGCGGGGGTCCCAATTGGACGAGCCGACGAGCGCCCAGCAATCGTCAACCAGCATCAGTTTGGAATGATTGAACGGCGGTGGGCCTAGCCATATCCGGCAGCCAACACCAATCAATTCGTCCAGCCGCGCCATTGCCGCCCAGGTCACAAAGGCGAGGTTGGTCTTCTTGGGCAATATAATATCGACATCGACACCGCGCAGCGCCGCCAGACGCAACCCGGCGGCCAGCGTTTCGTCGGGTAAAAAGTAAGGGGTCATGATACGCAGCGACTGGCGGGCTTCCGAAACCGCCGCCGCGATAATCCAACGCACCCGCTCGACAGATTCGTGCGGGCCCGACGGAATACCGCGCGCGACGACGTCGCCGTTTCCAGTTAACGGTGGGAACCAGCTTTCGCCAACAAGGGATTCTTTAGTGGTAATGTGCCAATCGTCGGCAAACGCCTCCGTGAGATGAGCAACTAGAGGCCCCTCAACTTTAAAATGGACGTCCCGCACGATGCGTCGCGGTTGCGATGTGGTTCTGTTGGCGGCGCTGATGTTCATTCCGCCGGTGAATCCGACCTTTCCGTCGATCACCAGAATTTTTTGGTGATTGCGTAGATTGAGGTACGGCATTCGCCACGGCCATAAGGAATACATGAAACGTGCGTGGGGAATTTCGGCGGCCCGCAACGCGCGCACGATCGGTGGCCAAGAATAGATTTGCCCAACCCCATCGACCAGAACACGCACCTCGACACCGCGCGCAACGGCACGTTCCAGCGCCGCCACGAATTCTCGCCCCACATCGTCGTATTTGAATATGTAGCTCTCAAAGCATATCGAGCGCTCTGCGTCATCGATCGCTTGAACCATTTCCGGATAAGCGGCATCGCCCTTTAACAACGGCGTGATGGTGTTCGCCGCCGTAAGCCGGTTCGAAGCCAGGACATCGGTTAGGCGCGTCAAACCGCGATGCAGCCCAACCGCGCTTTGGGAGCCTACACCCTCTGGATCATCCGAAGACGCGCGACATGGCGCTGTTTGGAAATTCGTCGGCGAGGCCGGTTGTCCTACCGCATGCGGCCGCACCCGTACGGCACGACGGCGAATTCGATTGATGCCCAATAAAAGATAAGCGATCGATCCGATGATCGGGGAGAGCAGAATGAGGCCAACCCACGCTATCGCGGCCCGTTCGTTGCGCTTGTATAAAATGACCGACGCCGACAGTACGACGGTCAACGCGACGACGAAGCTTGTCACGCCGAGCGCCCAATACTGCTGAAACAATTCGATCATCACGTCCCCAGTGCCGCCGCCGGAATACTAGAGCCTAATCCGACTTTTACCAGTCGGCGATCAGAACTAACCTGCAATTAATACGTAGAAACTTTGGGACGTCGCTCAAATTTTCCGCACTGTGCAATCACTGCTTGGCGGCGCACGGCTAACGCGGCCTAATGCGCGGCTAATTAGTTATTCGTAATGGTACAAGCCGTGTACCCATAACTGGAGACCGCACCTCGTGGACTTTCCCGCACTCGTTCAGCGGATAATTTACCCGCGCACCGATACGCCGGAAGCCGCCTGGAGCGCGGCTGCCAATAGCGGATACGCCGCCGCTATTTTGGCGGCGAACCGCATGTTGTTCGGTGGTTTGTGGCTTTTCTCGCCGCTGCCTGTCGGACCGGGATTGGCGCATGTGGGCATCGGGTTTGTGTACGTCATTCTCGCTCGCCTCACCCTTCGCCGTTCTCGAATAATTAACAGCGTCATCCTGGTGCTGGCGGTGTTAGAAAGCCTGATCGAGGCAATGTTAATCGGTGAAGTCCGGTTTAACATTGTGATCGTGGCAGCAGCGTTCGTGCTCGCGGTGGGCGGCTTTCGGGGCGCAAATGCGATTTTTGCCCATCTCCGCAATTCGCGGCGCTAAAGTCCCGCGCCCACGCGGATCCAAAATCCCCGTTTACAAACATAGCGCCTTAGCTGGTTTTGTCCGTGGGCTTCACCTGCTTCAGCGTCTGCCAATGCTCGCCGGCGGCGGCGATACACGTCAAACCGTCCGGGCTGGTAATCAAAATGGTCCAGGTACCATCGGTCGAAATAAGCACTTCGAGTATGTTGCCCGTCGACGCCAAACCGATGGCGATCGGTTGTTCGCCGAAACCTTTATCGAGTTTCGCGATGAGGCTTGTACGGGTCTCGCAGTTGGACTGAGCGTGTACTGACCCGCCGCCGAAGGCAACGGAGGTCAGTAGTGCGAGAACAACAATCAACCCACCCAGCATTGCCTTGGCAGTTCTTGTTGAAAGCGCAAACATCTGTGACCTCCTTTCTCGACCAAGGGCGGTAATTCCCCTGGCGCCACCGCGGCCAACAGAATCGTCAATGGCCGCTCTCCAGCGGGCAAGCCGTCGCAGAAAATCGCAGAAATCGAGGATTTTCGGGTTACAAGCGACGGGACCAAGGACCGCCGGTATGATGTTTAAATAGGCTAAAAAGGCGCAAAATCCAGTCAGATCACGGCGAATTCACACTGAAATGTGGAAGGCTGAGTAGTCGTGAAATTGCCGAAAAACTGGCGTCCTTTTGGACACAAAAAAAGGGCCCGCCCCGATATGCGGAGCGGATCCTGTCTTAGTGGGAATTTATTCGTTTTATTTCGGAATCTTACCGTCGACGCCTTCGACGTAGAAATCCATGCCTAAGAGCATACCGTCGGGTGCGACTTCACCGGCAGCCACGACAATCTTACCGGACTGGTCCTTGATCGGACCGGCAAACGGATGGACCGAGCCGTCGATAATGCCCTTGCGCGCCTTTTCGGCGAGCGCGACGACATCGGCGGGGATCGCCGAATTATACGGCGCCATCTGCACCATACCCGACTTGAAGCCGCCCCAGGTGTCACCTGACTTCCAGGTGCCGTCGAGTACCGCCTTGGTGCGCGCGACATAGTAAGGCGCCCAGTTGTCGATGATCGCTGTGAGGTGCGCTTTGGATCCAAACGCGGACATGTTCGAGGCCTGCCCGACGGCCCACACACCGCGGCTCTCGGCTACCTGAATTGGCGCCGGCGAGTCGGTGTGTTGCATGATGATGTCGACACCTTGGTCGATCATTGTCTTGGCGGCATCTGCTTCTCTGCCCGGATCGAACCAGGACGAGACCCAAACCACCTTGATTTTGACGTCCGGATTTACCGAGCGTGCGGCAATCGCAACGGCGTTGATACCCCGAATGACCTCCGGAATCGGGAACGAGGCGACATAGCCGATAACGTTGGTTTTGGTCATTTTACCGGCGATCAGGCCAGCGACATGACGGCCTTCGTAAAATCGCGCCGAGTAGGTGGCGACATTCTTGTCGCGCTTGAACCCGGTCGCATGTTCAAAGGCCACGTCCGGATGTTTCTTGGCCACGCGCACCGTTGGGTTCATGTAACCGAACGACGTGGTGAAAATCAGTTTATGACCCGACGCGGCGAGCTGGTTGATGACCCGTTGCGCGTCTGCGCCCTCTGGCACCTTCTCGACAAACGTCGTTTTTACCTTGTCGCCAAATTCCTTCTCGAGAGCCAGGCGGCCCTGGTTGTGCTCGTAAGTCCAACCATGGTCACCGACCGGCCCGACATAAACAAAGCCAACTTTCAATGGGTCCGACTGCGCCTGGGCGCCGCCCGACATTGCCATCGTTGCTGTCGCCAGCGCGGCAACCGTCAGCGAGGTCAATTTACCAAATCTTTTCATGATACCTCCTCCGTTTAAGTATTTATTATCAACCGGATGCATGGAAACTCCTGCCGAGACAGGCAGGAGCATTAAGCCGCGCCCGTGTGTCATCGCGTGAGATCAATACAAGCACAATGATCGTGGCGAGATAAGGGAGCATCGACAAAATTTGCGAGGGAACGTCCACTCCAAACCCCTGCGCATGGAGCTGGATGATGGTAATTCCGCCAAATAGATAAGCGCCGAAGAACGCCCGCCAAGGTCTCCAGGAGGCAAATACGACCAAAGCTAGGGCGATCCAACCCCGACCCGCGGTCATATTTTCCACCCACAAAGGCGTGTGCGCCAGCGACAGATAAGCACCGCCAAGACCGGCCATGGCGCCGCCGAACAGGACCGCGGCCAACCGTATCATGGTGACCGAGAACCCGATCGAATGCGCAGCGTTGTGATTTTCGCCGACCGCACGCAACGCGAGGCCCCAACGGGTTCGGCTCAAAAACCAGGTAACCAGGACCGCACTGGCGACCGACAGGTAGACCAGCACATCCTGGCCAAAGATCAGCGGGCCAATGCCTGGAAGGTCGCTCAAGCCTGGAATGTTCAGTTTTGGCAGTCCCGAGAACACCTTGCCGACAAAATTTTGTCCGAGCAGCGCGCTGAATCCGATTCCGAAGAGCGTCAACGCCAGCCCGGTCGCAACCTGGTTAGACAATAGAAACAGGGTGAGGAACCCAAATATAAACGCCAGCGCCATACCCGACAGAGCGCCGGCAAGAATCGCCAGCGTCGGATCGCCCGTGGTCACGGCGACGGCAAAAGCACCGATGGCGCCGACGATCATCATGCCCTCGATACCCAAGTTAAGGACGCCGGATTTCTCGACGACGATTTCGCCGATCGCTGCGAATACCAAGGGTGTCGAGGCAGTGATGATGGTCAAGAGCGCGGGAATAATAAAATCGACGTTCATGCCGTGCTCTCCCGCGTCCGTGCCGAGCCAAATTTGATGCGGTAGCTGATCAGAACGTCGCTTGCCAGCAGGAAGAACAGCAACATGCCCTGGAATACCCCGGTAACCGCGTTGGGCAGGTTCATGGTGATCTGCGCCGAATCGCCACCAAGATAAGTCAGCGCCATCAGGAGGCCGGCCAACACGACACCGATCGGATGCAGGCGGCCGAGAAAGGCGACGATAATTGCGGTGAAGCCGTATCCGGGAGAGACGACAGGCACGATCTGGCCTATCGGTCCGGCGACCTCGATCACCCCGGCGAGACCGGCTGCACCGCCGCTCATGAGCAGGGTCAACCACACCAGCCGTTTTTCCTTGAAGCCGGCGAAACTGGCGGCGGCCGGCGCCATGCCGATTACCCGAATTTGAAACCCGATGATGTGTTTGACGATCAATATCCAGGCCAATACCGCGACAAAAAGTGCGATCAGCCAACCAATGTGCAGCCGTGTGCCCTCGAAAATGATCGGCAGCACAGCCGCGTCATGGAACAATCTGGACTCGGGGAAATTAAACCCGTCAGGGTCTCGCAAGGGCCCGTGGATGAGGTAACTGAGAAGCAACAATCCGACGTAGGTCAGCATCAGACTTGTAAGAATTTCGTTGGTATTGTAGCGCGTTTTCAGAAACGCCGGTATCGCTGCCCACGCCATGCCGCCGATGATTCCGGCAATCAACATAGCCGGCAGCAAAAACGGTGTATCGACATCGAAAAAGGCGAGCGCGAGTACACCGCCAAATATCGCGCCGAGGGTAAGTTGCCCTTCAGCCCCGATGTTCCAGATGTTCGCCTGAAAGCCAAGCGACAGCCCGATCCCGATCAACACAAGCGGCGTCGCTTTGACCAATAATTCGGCGAGGCCGTCCAGGGTTGAAATCGGTTCGATGAAAAACGCGTGGATGGCCTGAAGGGGGTTGGTGCCTAAAACCCAGAACATCACCATGCTGGCAAGCAACGTGAGGACGACGGCGATAAGCGGCGATTGGTAAACCATGGCGCGAGATGCTTCGCCTCTTGGCTCCAGTCTAATCAGCATGTGCGGCAGCCTCGCTTGTTGGGCCGCTCGAAATGCCCCCCATGAGCAAACCAATTTCGTTGACATTCATCTCTTCGGTAATCCGAGCCGGCGATAACCGGCCTTCGCAAATCACAGAAAGCCGGTCGGCGATCTCGAACAACTCTTCCAGATCCTGCGAAATCACCAGTACCGCCGCGCCGTTCGCCGCCAGATCGATCAGGGATTGGCGGATGGCAGCCGCCGACCCGGCGTCGACACCCCAGGTGGGTTGCAGCGCGATGATGATACCGGGTTTTTGCAGTATCTCTCGGCCGATTATAAATTTCTGCAGATTACCGCCGGAAAGGCTCGACGCGATGTTGGCGATGCCCGGTGTCTTTACGCGGAATTTTTCAACAATGGTCGACGCGTAGTCTTCCGACTCCTTGATCCGCAAAAATCCGTTGTTCATCAAGTTCATCCGTGTCGCACCGGACAGGAAAGCATTTTCCCATAATGACATCTGCGGTACCGCGCCATGCCCCAGACGCTCTTCAGGCACGAAGGCCATTCCCACCGAACGGCGCCGGTTTGGCCCGGAGGTGCCTACTGGATTGCCATCTATGATAATCGATTCAGGATCCTTCACCGACACTTCACCGCTCAAAACGTCCATCAATTCTTGTTGACCATTACCGGCGATACCGGCGATGCCGAGCACTTCACCGTCCCGCACTTCAAAATTTAATTCTTTCAAATCAGTGCCATGGGAGTGGGACGACACGACGTTCAAATCCTTCACGATCAGTTGCGGCGCACCGAGCGTCGCCTTGCCGGTCCGTTCGGGTGGCGTCAAATTTGCGCCCATCATCATTTCGGCCATGCTGCGCGGTGTTTCCTCGGCTGGATTACAATCCGCGACAACCTCGCCCATGCGCATGATCGTGGCCGTGTGACATAAATCCTTAATTTCCTGGAGCTTATGGCTGATGTAGAGGATCGAGACTCCGTCGACCGCAAGCTGTCGAAGGGTATGGAACAGCACTTCCACCTCCTGCGGCGTCAGCACCGAAGTCGGCTCATCCATGATCAACAGTTGCTGATTTTGCAACAGGCAGCGAACAACTACGATGCGATGGCGTTCACCCACCGA
>JAPUHN010000202.1 GCA_027297685.1 Alphaproteobacteria bacterium
AGCTCGACGTGATGATCTTCATCCATCCCATCGGCACCAGCTTTAGCGAGCGCATGGGCGACCACTATTTCCGCAACACCATCGGCCATCCGCTCGAATCGGCGCTCGCCGTGGGCCATCTGGTGTTCGACGGCTATCTCGAGAAGTACCCCGGCCTGAAAATATGCGTCGCTCATGGCGGTGGCTACGTGCCGGCCTATTCGGGCCGCTTCGACCACCCCTATCATCTGCGCGACGATTGCCGGCAGGTGATCTCCAAGCCGCCCAGCGAGTACGTCAAGAAGCTCTATTTCGACACCGTCGTGTTTACCGACCACCAGTTGCGCTACCTGGTCGACACCTGGGGCGCCGACCACATCGTCATGGGCACCGACTACCCCTACGACATGGCCGAGACCGACCCGGTCGGCTTCGTCGACGGCACCGCCGGCCTGTCTGAGGCGCAAAAAGCGACGGTGATGGGCGGCAACGCCGCCAAGCTGCTCAAGCTCGACGTGCCGGTGGGGGCTTAGGGCCGGTCACCCTCCCTCTGTGCGGGGGAGTGTTTAGGTTGGGGTGATGGGGCGGGCGGTTGGTCAGCCCTCACTTGACCGGGTTATCCCGCGCGTGTTTCGCGCGGATCGCTTTGACGCGGGCTTCCAGCTTTTCGGCCTCTGCCGTCCGATCGGTTTTGCGCAATAGCTTGGCGTAGCTCTCGAGTTGCCGGGCCACATTTGAGTGCTCCGGACCAAATGCCTTCTCGCTGATCGCCAGTGCACGCTGGTAGAGCGGTTCGGCAGCGGTAAATTTTCTCTGCTCTCGGTAGAGTCCTGCCAAATTGTGCAGGCTCTGGGCCACCGCCGGATGCTCCGGTCCTAACGCCGTCTCACGAATCGCCAGCGCTCGTTTTAGCAGCGGTTCGGCTTGGCTGTCCTTGTTCAGGCGTTGATAGTTCACCGCCAGCTTGTTGAGGCTCACCGCGACCTTTGGGTGCTCCGGCCCCAGTGACTGTTCGCGGATCGCCAATATCCGCCTGAACAGCTTTTCGGCGTCGGCGAACCTGTCCAGGGTCGCGTAGAGTTCGGCCAAACTACTGAGGCTCACGATCACTTCGGGGTGGTGCGGCTCCAATACCGCCTCACGGATCGCCAATGCTCGCTTGAAGTATGGCTCGGCCTCGGCAAACTTATCCTGGTCGGTGTAGAGCAACGCCAGGCCGTTGAGGTGCGGGGCCATGTCCGGGTGCTGCGGCCCCAATGCCGTCTCGGCCACCGCCAGCGCCCGCTTCAACAGTGGTTCGGCCTCGGCATACTTGCCCTGATCCGCGTACAGTCCGGCCAGATTGGCAAGGCTCACGGCGACGTCTGAGTGGTCGGGCCCCAATGTCCTCTCGCGGATCGCCAGCGCCCGCTTGTAGAGCGGTTCGGCTTCGGCGTTTTTACCCTGCCTCGAATAGAACAGTCCAAGGGCGTTGAGGCTGGCGGCGACTTTCGGATGGTCCGGTCCCAGCGCCTTTTCCGAGATCGCCAGCGCCCGCTTGTAGAGGGGTTCGGCGGCGCCATAGTTTTTCTGGTTACGGTAGACCGCTGCCAGGTTGATGAGGTTAAAGGTCAGATTTGGGTGATCCGGCCCCAAAGTCTTTTCGCGGATCGCCAACGCCCGCCTCAACAACGGTTCGGCCTCGGCATATTTGTTCTGAACTTCGTACAGCACCGCAAAATTGCTGAGACTGGCGGCCATTCTTGGGTGTTCTGGCCCCAGCGCATCTTCCAATATCGCCAGCGTCTGTTTGTACAGCGGCTCGGCCTCGGCGTATCTGCCCTGGGTACGGTAGAGTAAAGCCAGATTATTCAAACTCTCGGCTACGGCAGGGTGGCGCGGTCCCAGTCGCTTCTCGCGGATCGCCAGTGACCGCCTGATGAGCGGTTCGACCTCGGCAATTCTGCCCTGTGCGCTATAGAGTTCCGCCAGACCGCTAAGGTTCGTGGCCGTGGCCGGATGCTCCGGCCCCATTTCCTGTTCGACGATCGCCAAGGACCGTTTGTAGAGTGGTTCGGCCTCGGTGTACTTGGCCTGGGCGTACAAGTTCGTTGCCAGATCGTGCAGCGCCTGGGCGACGCGGGGATGCTCGGGTCCCAAAGTCTCCTCACGGATCGCCAATATTCGTCTGTAGAACGGCTCCGCGTCCGCATATTTGCCCTGACCCCGATAGAGCCCCACTAGATTGCCGAGGGTTCTGGCCACTCTGCGATGGTTGGGCCCCAGCGCCGCCTCGTGGATCGCCAGCGCCCGTTCGAACAGTGGTGCGGCCTCAGCGTATTTGCGCTGCGCCTTGAGGGACGCGCCCAGGGCGATCAGGGTGTTGCCAAGACGGACATCGTTGGGGCCGAACGCTTGTGCCGCCTCCAGCGCCGCCCGGTTTAGTTTTATCGCTGCATCGAAATCTCGCTGCCGATAGGCCGCTTCCCCGGCGCGGTAGTGCCGATCCCACTCGTCCTCTTGGGCATAGGTGTCGGTGTGCCAAAAGAGCACAACCAATAGGCCGGTCAATAGCAGACGGGTTAATCTCGGGATCATCCGCGACAGTCCTTCCTGCACGTATATGGAGAAAATAGTCTAACGTAGTTCGGCACTGGAATCGAAGACAAATGCATTCGGCACCTTGGTTCGATCCGGCGATGGACATTAATATAGTAAAGCGGTTTAGACTCGCAGGACGGTCGCCGCCAGCGGCACATATCACCGTTGGGATACCATTTATGTTTCGCTATCTGTTTCTAGTCGCGGTACTGGCGCAGCTGGTAATCGCACCCGCCGGCCTCGCCGCTAGCCGGTCTGTCGCGACCCGTCCCGGCGTGACGGTGGATGTGCAGGTGCTCGTGCCCGACGGCGCCACAGCCATGGTCCTCCTGCTCGAAGGCGGCGGCGGCCGGGTGCGGGAAGGGTCGAAGGGCTTTGCCCACTTGGCTCGCCAACGGTTCGAGCGCGCCGGCATCGCCACCGCGTTGGTCGACGCTCCATCCGACCAGAGAAATTTCATGGACGGTATGCATCCGAGATTTCGGACATCGGCGGACCATGTCGCCGATTTGGACGCTGTCGTGGCGGCGTTGCGGGCGCAGTCCGGTCTGCCGCTATGGCTCGTTGGCGTTAGTTTGGGGTCGCGGTCGGCGGCGCACTACGCCGTCCAGCGGGCCGACGCCATCGCCGGGGTTGTTTTGTTGTCGAGCTCGACCAACCCGCCGCGCGGAAAACCCGTCGACGCATTCCCCCTTCACAGAATTACCACCCCCCTTCTGGCGATCGCCCATCGCGATGACCAATGCCCCGGCACGCCGCCCACCGGCGCGCAGCGCATCGTCGCGGCGGCAACGGCGTCGCCCAACGCGAGGGTGCGGATTTTCACCGGCGGCCGCAACGTCGGCGGCAATCCCTGCGGGGTTGCAACGCATCACACATTCAGCGGCATCGAAGATGCGGTGGTGTCGGCGATCGCTGAGTTCATCGCGGGCAATACGCGCTATGGGGCGGGGAAATAAACCCCGAATCTACCCCACCTCCGGCATCTCCACGCCGAGCGGCTGCACGGCTTTGGCGAGGCGTTCCCAAGTGCCTTGGGGCAGGGGGATGCCGTTTTTCATCCGCTCGGCCAGCACCGCGTCGCCGCGCTCGCCCGGCGCGTAGATTTCGTCGACCCCGTCGGCGCGGGGCAGCGCCGTAATGGCCTCGGCGAGGTCGTCGACCTGTTTGCCGTAGTCGTCGAGGCCGACAAAGGCCTGAATATCGATGGCCACGGCGAGGCCGTTCTGGCGAAAGCCCGACGGGTCGGCGCCGGGCCGGATCAATGGTTCGATCAGCGGGTTGGCTCCCATCAGGCTGACCAGACATTCCAACATTAGTGACAGGCTTGAGCCCTTGGCGCCGCCCAGCGGCATCAGCATCGCCACCTGGTTGGGATCGTTGGTCATGCGGCCGGCCGCGTCCATGCCCCAATTGTCGGGAATCGGTTGGCCGGCGTCGCGCGCCTCCAGCACCTTGCCCATCGAGACCGTCGAGGTCGACATGTCGAGCACCAGCGGCGGGTGCGCGCCGCCGGGAACGGCGATCGCCAGCGGGTTGGTCGACAAGGCCGCCACGCTTGCGCCGTGATAGGCCATCATCGGCCGCGAGGCGATCATTACCATGCCCGCCATGCCCGCCTTGGCGGCGATCTGGGCGTAGTAGCCGATGGCGCCGCAATGGGTGATGTTGCGCGCCACGCACCAGCCGATATGGACTTCGCGGGCGCGTTCGATGGCCTCTTCCATGGCGCGCGACATGCCGACCGGGCCGGGCGCGGCGTCGCAATCGATGACCGCGATGGCGCCGTCGCGCCGGTCGACGGTGATGTTGGGCCGGGCGTGGATATCGCCGCTGCCCAGCGTCTGGATATAGCGCGGTATGCGCAGAACGCCGTGCGAGTCGACCCCGCGCAAATTCGCCCACACCAGCAAGTCGGCCCACAGCGCGGCGTCGTCTGGCGCCACGTCGCAGGCGGTGAAAACACGGGCGGCGAAATCTTTCAGCGCCTCGGCCGTCACAATGATATCGCCGTCGCTCATGTCCCCTCCGCGGTGCACAGATTGCGGCCGTCTGATTGAAAAACTGGCCGGTATCGATCCTACAGTTCGGCCCGCACCAGGGCGGTGCCGTCGGCCAGCGCCTTGAGCTTGCCTTGCGACACGCTGCGCGGCAGGGGCACCATGCCGCAGTTGGTGCACGGAAAGATCCGCTCCGGCGATGTGTGCTCCAGCGCGCTGCGGATCACCGCGGCGACTTGTTCCGGCGTCTCGGCTTCCAAAGTGGTCACGTCGATTGCACCCACCAGGACATCCTTTTTGCCGTCGAGCAGGCCGATCACTTCGATCGGCACCCGCGACCCGGCGAACTCCAGGGATACCTGGTCGATATCGCTGTCGGCCAGCGCCGGCAGGGTTTTCTCGTACTGGTCCCACACCGCGCCCAGGGTCGCCTTCCAGTCCAGATTGGCCTTGATGCCGTAGCCGTAGCAGATATGCACCGCAGTCGTGCAGCCGACGCCGTCGACGGCGCGGTTGAGCGCTTCGACGCCCCAGGTCGGCACGGCGTCCAGGTAGACGTTGAAGGCCGGCTCGTCGAATTGGATGACGTTGGCGCCGGCAGCCTCGATCTCGCGCGCTTCGGCGTTGAGTATGTCGGCGAACGCCATCGCCATCGCCGGCCGGTCGCCGTAATGGGTGTCGGCCAGGGTATCGACGATGGTCATTGGCCCCGGCATGGTAAATTTCAGCTCGTGGTCGGTGTGGGCGCGGGCGAAGGCGACCTCGTCGCGGTGAATCGGGCCGGTGCGCCGGACGTCGGCAACCACCGTCGGGCAATCGGCCTCGTAGCGGTCGTCGCGGATACCGATGCGCTGCTTGTTCTCGAAGTCGATGCCCTCGATCTTTTCCAAAATTCCGTGGACGAAATGTTGGCGCGACTGCTCGCCGTCGGAGACGATATCGATGCCAGCCACTTCCTGGTCGCGTAGCGCCAGGCGCACCGCGTCGTGCTTGGCCTCCTCCAGTTGCGCTGGGTCGTCGGCCGCCCACGGCGCCCACAACACTTCCGGCTGCGCCAGCCAGGCCGGTTTGGGCAAACTGCCTGTAATGGTGGTCTTCAACATAATGTTCTCCCGGTCCCCCCGCTTAGGGCTTTGCGGTTGGGCGGCGTTTGGCGTAATCACACTGTCATAAA
>JAPUHN010000203.1 GCA_027297685.1 Alphaproteobacteria bacterium
AGGTGCTGACCCAGCTGAAAATTCCCTATTGGAGCGAACCACATGGGTCCGCTTTCGTCGAGTTCGCCCGCCGGCACGGCGATTTCGCCATCATCGGGGTCGCCGCGCTATTGGCGGTCGATGGCGGCAAGATTAGCCGCGCGGCGGTCGCCGTGGGCGGCGCCGATGTGCGGCCGCTGCGGCTCGCCGACGTCGAGGCGATGCTGGTCGGCGAAGCGCCCGGCGAAGCCGCGTTTGCCGAGGCTGGCGCCATGGCGCGCAAGATCGACGCCATGTCGGATGCCTATGTCACAACCGAATACCGCCAGCGGTTGGCCGGTGTGCTGGTCGAGCGGGCGCTGGCGCAAGCCGCCGAACGTGCTAACGCCAAAAGTTCGAACGGGGGAGGCTGATCATGGCGGATACCAGAGAGATTACCGTCACCATCAACGGTGAAACCGAGACGCGCGAAGTGGAAACCCGGCTCAACCTGGCTGACTTCCTGCGTCACGAATTGGAGCTGACCGGTACCCATGTGGGTTGCGAGCACGGTGCGTGCGGCGCCTGCACGGTGTTGGTCGACGGCGAGGCGGTGCGCTCGTGCCTGATGCTCGCGGTACAGGCCGACGGCCATGAGGTGACTTCGATCGAAGGGCTCGCGGCGGCCGACGGCACACTGCATCCGGTTCAACAGGCGTTTTGGAAGAATCACGGTTTGCAATGCGGGTTCTGCACGTCGGGCATGGTGATTTCGGTTGTGGCGTTTCTAGAAGATAACCCTGACCCCAGCGAAGCAGAGGTCCGGACAGCACTTTCCGGCAATATTTGCCGTTGCACTGGCTATCAGGGCATCGTCGCCGCGACGCTCGAAGCCGCTGAAACCTTGCGAGGGGAGAACTGAGCCATGGTCCGCTACACGGGCGCAGAAGTGCAACGCATGGAAGATCCACGGCTTTTGACCGGCCACGGCCGCTTTGTCGACGATATTCACCTGCCCGGTATGCTCTACGCCGCTTTTTTGCGGTCGAGCCACGCCCACGCGCGCATTCGAAGCATCGATGCGAGCGCGGCGTTGGCGTTGGCGGGCGTGCACGGGGTCTTTACCCAGGCCGATCTCGCGGTACCCGATACCGCGCAGCCGATGAACCAGCTCTATCCGTCGCCGGTCATCCACCAGGATATCACGCAACATCCGATGGCGACCGACGAGGTTTGTTACGTCGGTCAGACGGTGGCGCTGGTCGCCGCCGACAGCCGCGCCATTGCCGAAGATGCGCTGGCGCTGATCGCGGTCGACTATGAACCGCTGCCGGCGGTGGTCGATTGCCGGACCGCGCAGGCCGACGATGCGCCGATGGCCCATGTCGGCACCGACACCAATTTGGGTGGGCAATTGCGCTCGGCGTTCGGCGATATCGACGAGGCGTTCGCCAAGGCCGATCATGTATTCAGCGCCAGTTTCATGCAGCATCGCGGCGGCTGCCACGCCATGGAGACCCGCGGCGTTCTTGCCCGTGACGAGCCCTATGGCGAGGGACTGACCATCTGGTCGTCGACCCAGTGCCCTTACATGGTGCGGCGGGCGCTGGCGAATTACCTCGGCGAACCGGAAGGACGAGTGCGTATCATCGCCCCCGATGTCGGCGGCGGGTTCGGACCCAAAGCCGGGTTCTATCCCGAAGAGATCGTCATTCCCGTGGTGGCGCGCCAGCTCGGCCGGCCGCTCAAATGGATCGAAGACCGGCGCGAGCATTTCACCGCGACCACCGGCCAGCGCGACCAGCAGTGGGATCTCGAAGTGGCCTGCGACAAGGACGGCAAAATGCTCGGCCTGCGCGGCGTCATCACCCACGACAACGGCGCCTACATGCCTTATGGCGCGTTGCTGCCGTTCACCTCGATAACACCGCTGCCCGGTTCGTACGCCATCCCGGCGCTCGATGTGAGGCTGGATGTCGTCTTTACCAACACGACGCCGACCACCCCGGTGCGCGGCGCCGGCCGGCCCTACGGCATCTATGCGGTCGAACGCATGGTCGAGACCATTGCGCGCGAACTGCAGATCGAATCCGCCGAGGTGCGCCGGCGTAATTTTGTGCGGTCCGACCAAATGCCTTACGAAACCGGGGCGAAACTGCGCGACGGCATGCCGGTACGCTACGATAGCGGCGACTACCACGCGTGCCAGGAAAAGGCGCTTGAACTTGCCGATTATGCGGGGTTTGCGGCGCGCCGCGAGGCCGCGCGCGCGGAAGGGCGCTATCTCGGCATCGGCGTGTCGGCGTGCATCGAAGATACTGGCGTTGGCCCCTATGAGGGCTCCACGGTACGGATCGAGCCGTCGGGCGAGGTCATGGTGCGCACCGGCGCGGCCAGCCAGGGCCAGGGTCACCATACGATGATCGCGCAGATCGTCGCCGACCAATTGGGCGTGCGGCCGGACGATGTGCTGTTCGAAGCCGCCGACACCGCCAAATTTCCGCAAGGCGTCGGCACCATCGGCAGCCGGGTGACCGCCAATGTCGGCCCGTCGTCGTACGATGCCGCGAGCCAGGTACGCGAAACGGTGCTCAAATTGGCCGCCGAGACCCTCGAAGCTGCCGAACAGGACCTCGAGCTCGAAGACGGCGAAGTGCGGGTCGCCGGCGCACCCGACGTCAAGGTGACCCTGGGCGAGTTGGCGATGAAACTGGCGCCGATGTCGGGCGGCAAGGTGCCCGCCGGGTTCAAACCTAGCCTCGAGGCGACCTCTTATCTGGGCTCGTCGGGCAGCCCGATCGCCAGCGGCTCCAATGTCGCCGAGGTCGAAGTCGATATCGGCACCGGCGAGGTAAAGGTGCTGCGCTATTCGGTGGCGCACGACTGCGGCATCATGATCAACCCGATGATGGTCGATGGACAAATCATCGGCGGCGTGGTGCACGGCATCGGCAACGCCTTGTTCGAGCGCATGATCTACGACGATCAGGGCCAACCGCTGACCACCAATTACGGCGAATATCTGCTGCCCTTGGCGAGCGAGATGCCGCATATCGATATCGTCCATCAGGAGACCCCGTCGCCGCTCAACCCGCTTGGCGTCAAGGGCGCCGGCGAGGGTGGCACCATCCCGGCGGCGCCGGCGATTGTCGCGGCGATCGAAAACGCGCTGAGCGATTTCGGCGTGGTGATCGACTATTATCCAGTCGACCCGCAATATCTGACCGGGCTAATCGACGCGGCGGGCGCACAGGCGGCGGAGTAGAGAGCGGCTAGTTCGGCGGCCGCTGCGTTCGTTAGCGGTGTTCGATCCTGCCGTCGCCCGACAGCAGGATGGCGATCGGCCGGGTGCGCTCGAAATATGAAAAGACGATCATCGCGATCACCGTCAGCGGCACGCACAAGAACATGCCGACGATGCCCCATATACTGCCCCACAGCGCCAGCGAGAGGATCACCACCAGCGGGCTGATATTGAGCGAGCTGCCGGTGAGCCGCGGCTCGAGGATGTTGCCGATGAGAAACTGCACAGTGCCGATGCCGCCGAGCACGATGAAAAAAGGCACCGGCGT
The DNA here is from genome assembly GCA_027297685.1 of Alphaproteobacteria bacterium. GTDB lineage: Bacteria > Pseudomonadota > Alphaproteobacteria > UBA6615 > UBA6615 > JAPUHN01. The sequence goes on from JAPUHN010000203.1 coordinate 3,531, forward strand.
CGAAAACTGGATGAGCGCCAGCAGGGCGGGGAAAATGATGCCGAGCAGCGAGCCGACGGTCGGGATGTAGTTGAGCAGAAAGATGATAAAGCCCCAGAATTCGGCGAAATCGACGCCGACGATCTTGAGGACTGCATAGCTGATTGCGCCGGTGAGTACGCTGGTCAGGGTCTTGATGGCGACATAGGTTTGGATTTGCTTTTGCATGCGCTGCAGCAGGGTGCGCACCTCGTCGCGGCGCACCGTGTCGGGAAACAGCGCGCGCAATTTTTTGTCGAAACCCTTCTGCTCGAACAGCAGGAACAACACATAGATTAAAACGATGCCGAAATTGCCGGCGAAGCTCGCCGCCGCCGAAGCGAACCGGGTGGCCAGGGTGCGTAGATCGATCTGCTCGAACACGCCGGCGATGTCGGGCGGTTGTTCGAACCCGGCCAGGCTGTAGCCTTTGGCGATCAGCGCTTCGATGTTCGCCTGATAGCCGGGTGCGGCGGCGCTGACTTGCGCGATGTTATCACCCACCAGTTTGGCGACCAGACTGAGGCCGACCAGAACGGTGACGATGGCCAGCACCAACGACACCCAATTGGGCAGGTGGCGGGTGCCCAACGGCAGGGCGTGGAACCCGCGCACCAGCGCGTTCAGCAGGTACCAGATCATGATCGCCACGGCGATCGGGATCAGCAGGTCGCGGCCTTCGATCAACAGCACGAAGGTCAGCGCGACGACTATAACCGACGACGCGAACGCGACGGCTTTGGCGGAAACCTGATCGGGCACGGGCGGTACCCCCAATTTTCGACTCTGACAATCGCCTGTAGCATAATTGCCGCCGATTTGGCTCCAGAGC
>JAPUHN010000204.1 GCA_027297685.1 Alphaproteobacteria bacterium
AGCGACAATTCGCCGAGCACCGAATAGGCGGCCAGCTCGTCGGTGGCGAGCACATCCATCGCCGCCAACAGGCCGAGCGCGATCGGCAGGTCGAAATGGCTGCCTTCTTTCAGCAGGTCGGCCGGCGCCAGATTGACGGTAATGCGCTTGGGCGGCAGCGCCAGGCCGAGCGCGCCGAGCGCCGCACGGACGCGCTCGCGGCTCTCGCCGACCGCCTTGTCGGGCAGACCGACGACGGTAAATGCCGGCAGGCCCGAGGCCATCTGCACCTGAACGTCGATGCCGACCACATCGACGCCCTGGAAGGCCACCGTGTTGATGTGCGCAACCACTGGTCTCTCTCCGCCCCCGTATTCGTAATCGAGGATTACCCGGACACGACTATAGGGCGACAGTCGGCAAAAGAGAACAAAAAAAGAACAAATAGAGTTCTGTGGCCCTCACACCGCCGCAAATCCAAACAACTCCGCCGGGTTGTCGGCCATGATCTGCTTGCGGGTCGCCGCGTCGGGCACCCAGTCGAGCATCAGGTCGAACAGGTCGCCGTCGTTAGGCATGGCTTCGAAATGGTCCGGGTGGGGCCAGTCGGAGCCCCACAGCAGGCGCTCCGGCGCCCGCTCGACCAGGGTCTGCGCGAAGGCCAGCGTGTCGGCGTAGGGCGGGCCGGCCTGGGCCGAAAAGCGGTTCGGTCCCGACAGTTTGACCCAGCAGCGGCCGGTATCGAGGCACTCGAGCACCACCTTGAAACCGGGCGTATCGATGCCGTTCTGCGCCGGCTGCCAGCCCATATGGTCGATCACGAAGTTGCCGGGCACGGCCAGCATGGCGTCGCGCCAGGCCAACGCTTCGTCTTCGCCGCGGAACCAGAATTGCGGGTGCCAGCCGAGCTCGTGGACGCGCGCAATCATCGCGGTGTCGATCTCGGGCGACCAGCGGTAGGCAAACCGCGCGCCGACGACGCCGGCGCGGTCGAGGATCTCCAATTCGCCGTCGGTGATGTCGGGCGCCGGCATGGCGATGCCGCGAAAGCGCTCCGGCGCGCGGCACAGGGCGTTGAGCATATATTCGTAACAATGGCCCTGCATCAGCGACTGCACAATGACGCCGCGCGAGACGCCGAGCGTATCGTGCAGCGCCATCACGTCGTCGACCGTGCTGTCCTCGACGTCGAGCGCCCGGTTGGGGTTCAAGGGGAAACGCACCTGCGGCCCGTAGATGTGGAAGTGGCTGTCGCAGGCGCCCGGCGGCGCTTTCAGGCGCGGCGTTTTCGGGTTGCGGTCGGGCGGCGGCGATAATTTGCGGTCCATGTGGCTTTCCTTCCCCCTGGAACAGATTGATTTGCCGACAGTGAGCCGCCATCGGCGCCCGCCGTCAACCATGCGATCCCTGGAAGGGCGCGCCACGGGTGCATAACTCGTCGGTCGCGATTGTTGCTTTGGAATCGTTTTAGAGTGACACTGCGGGACTAATTGGTTTGGTCGAGAGGAAAATCTGCAGAGGGAGAAAAGCTAATGGACGGAAGTGTGGCAACGGCAAAATTGCCGAAAACGGCAAAAGCGCGCGGCAAGGTGGCGCCGAAGAAACTCGCTCATATCGTGCTGCGCACCCTGCCCGAGCGGGTGGAGATGATTTTGGACTGGTACAAGATGGTGCTCGAGGCCGAGGCGATGTATCAAGTCGACGGGCTCGGCTTCGTGACCTATGACGACGAGCATCACCGGGTCGCCGTGCTCGGCCTGCCGGGGATCAAGGAACACATCGACGGTCACGCCGGCCTGCACCATGTGGCCTTCACCTACGAGAGTCTTGGCGATCTGGCGCACACCTATAATCGGCTGAAGGGCGAAAGCATCACGCCCGAGTACAGCATCAATCACGGGCCGACCACGTCGATGTACTATTTCGATCCCGACAAGAACATGGTCGAGTTGCAGGTCGATAACGTGCCGGAAGAGAAATTCGCCGAATATTTCGAAAACGGTGAATTCACCGCAAACCCGATCGGCATCAAGTTCGATCCAGAGGAATTGTTCGGGCGTCTCGCCGCCGGTGAGCCGGAAGAAGAGCTGCTCAAACGGCCCGACGGCGTGCCGCCGCCGCTAGAGGAATTTCCGCGGAACTGAAGATACTGCTCTAGTATCGAGGCCCGCCGTTTGGCGGGCCTCCTTTGTATCGGCCCTATTGGCGCGTTGCGGCGTGGCGCACTTCGATGGCGTCCCAGATCAGGGCCGACAGGTTCGTGCCGTCGAAGCGGTCGATCTCCTGAATGCCGGTCGGCGACGTGACGTTGATTTCGGTGAGGTAGTCGCCGATCACGTCGATGCCGACGAAGATCAACCCCTGTTCGCGCAGCGCCGGTCCGATGGCGGCGCAGATTTCGTGTTCGCGCGGCGTCAGCTCCGACTTCAGCGGTGTGCCGCCGACATGCATATTGGAGCGCGCCTCGCCGGCGGCGGGCACCCGGTTAATGGCGCCGACCGCCTTGCCGTCGACCAAGATAATGCGCTTGTCGCCCTGGCGGACCTCGGGCAGGTAGCGTTGCGCGATCACCGGTTCGCGAAACAGATCGGTGAATATTTCCAACAGTGCGGTCAGGTTTTCGTCGCCCGGCGTGACGTGAAACACCCCGGCGCCGCCATTGCCGTAGAGCGGTTTGATGATGATATCGCCGTGCTCGGCACGGAAGGCGATGATGTCGTCGCGGTTCGAGGTAATCAGGGTCGGCGGCATCAGTCCGTCGAAATGGGTGACAAACAGCTTCTCCGGGGCGTTACGCACCGACACCGGATCGTTCACCACCAGGGTCTGCGGATGGATGTGTTCGAGCACATGGGTCGCCGTGATGTAGGCCATGTCGAACGGCGGATCCTGGCGCATCAGAACCACGTCGACTCCCGCCAGATCGAGGATTCGTTCGGCGCCCATGGTAAAAAAGTTACCGGTCTCGCGCCGCACCTCGAGCGGCTGCGCGCGCGCCAGCACGCGGCCGTCGCGCAGGCTTAAATTTTGCGGCAGGTAATGGAACAGCGCATGGCCGCGCGCCTGCGCCTCGAGCGCCAGGGCGAAGGTCGAATCGCCCTCGATGTCGATCGACTCGATGGGGTCCATTTGGATGGCAACGGCCAGGCTCATGCGCGTTCTCCCTTAGCCGGCATACCGCACGATACATCAGCGCCGCCGTTCGCGGCAGAGGTCTAATCCCGGATTCCCCAGATGGATTGCTGGTTTGATGACCTACTTGGGTGATTTTGTTATAAGAATCAATGCAATATCATAATCGAAACGGGCCAAACCCATCTCTCCGGCGGGTGAATCCAGAAAGTCTCATTTGAGGGTCGATTTCGACCGCCGCCTGAAGCTGGATTTCCACGGCAGCAAGATCACCTCCGATGCTGGACTCCTGAAGGGATCGGCAATGGAGCCGAATTCAACATCCAATTGGACCCATTCAATACAGCCAACTCTGATGTGTGCATCGGGGTCCATCATGTCTTCGTAAAGCCAAACCATGCGATCTAGGAACCAGAGTTTTCCCAAATACACCAAGGCGGCCCCGAGCAGCGTCGGCCAAATGGCAAGAACAATCACGCCCCAGACAAGGAAGATCAAGCCGAGCAAACAGATAGAGTTGAGCACGTGGGGTGCGACCCGATGGTGTCGTGGGACAGCGATTTTGTCACGATTAAGCCAGACCCGTTCGCCCAGGACCGCCTTCGAGGCCCAGTTATCGGTTGATCGGGGCCTGGGGAAGAGGCGCGGATTCAGCCACGTCCAAAAGATTGCCGCCGCGGTGGGAAGAACCGCCCACCAGCCGATCCAAACTCGACTCCAGATTGCCGAGATCAGAAGCGGCAACAGGGTGAACCGGGTCCAGACGCTCCACGGACTGGCATGGCGAGCCCAGACCTCATCGCTCATGGCAAAAGCCCGGGCGACCTTTCGTTCAAGAGTCATGACGACAGCGGCCTCAATTTGGAGCCCTCTCTAACAAGGCGTTACTGCTCTGCGGGGTCTGCAGGCGGGTCGGCAGCCTGCCCCCCCCCAGTCCAGTCTTGTCGCTGGCGCCCCGTGATCAAGCGTGCGCCCAAGCCATAGGTGAAATAGGCCCAGACCCAATTGAGGAACACCATCATGCGGCCTAATATTGCAAGGAGCCAGAGGGTCGTCCAGCGGCACCGTATAACGTCCGATGCCGGTCTAGTTCAAGCGGTTACGCAGCTCACCGATCAGTTGCGCGACGCGGTGTTTGTCTTGCGGTGAGGCGGTTAGCTCGCGGCATTGCTCGAGGGCAAGCAGGGCGGCGTGCAAATTTCCCAAATGGCTGTGCAGTACGCCCGCTTCGTGCCAAAGCGCATCCGACGCCGGCGCGAACACAAGCATATCCTCGACCACTGCCAGGGCTTCGGCCACCCGTTCGGCTTTGAGCAGCCGCACTTTCTTGTTGTTTTGCAGCCGAATGAGAATGTCGCGGTTGCTTGCCGGTGCGTAGTGTTCCGGCGACAGCTCGGTGTCGCGGCCGCGCGTCGCTTTCAAGAGTGCGCGCATATCGGCAATCTCGATGGTCTTGCCGCCGTTGAAGGGATCGAAAATGGTGCGCGCGCCCGCCGCTTCGAGGCGCAGCAGAAAATGGCCGGGAAAGTTCAACCCCTCGATATTCCAGCCTTGGGCGCGGCCAGCGTAGAGGTAGAGAATTCCCAGTGCGATCGGCAATCCCTTGCGCCGGTCGATGACCCGCATCAAGTTGGCGTTCTGCAAATCGTCGTAGGACAGGCTGTCGCCGGCGTATCCGTGGTCGTCGGAAATAACCTGATTGAGCGCGTCATGTTGCGCCGCATCGCCGCTGTCGCTTTGCGCATAAACCGCTGCGACGTCCGACGCGAGTTGCTCGAGATGGCGCCGGTATCGCTCCAGCGACACGCCAGGGCGGTCGCGCGCCGCCAGCAGTAGCGCCGCCGTGCCAATATCGATGTCCGAATCATCGAGCCCCGCCAGCTGGTGTAGCGCTGCGATAGGGTCGGTGTCAGGCGATATCATGCTGACGCTCGAGGCCTACGTGCCCGCCTTGACCGAAGGCTGTTGCAGGCGGCGGGGATCGTCGATCAGCAGCACATGGCTGACGACCCCCTTCACGTCGGGGATATTGCGGGTAACTTGGAACACCCGGTCGAGTTCCGCTTGGCTCTGGGCCACGCCCAGAATGTAGACGGTGCCGGCAATGACGCGGGTCGAGTAATTGATCGAGCTGACGCCCTCGGTAAACAGCAACCCGGAATCGAGGCGCGCGTTAATCAAGGCGTCGCGGGCGAACGCCTCTATGCCGGCGCCCTCCTTGACCTGAATTTCATTGATTACCTCGCGAACGTTATCGGGCTGCCAGGCCAATCGTGTCGCCTGGTCGGCCATCTTTTCGGTTGGCACGCGGCCGGCGAGGAGCACACGGCCCTCGTAGATTTGCAGACTAACCAGGTTGTACAGCTCGAGGCCGGCGTTGAGCCAAAGGTCGTTGATTTCGATGCGAATTCCAGCGTCGCGCACCGCACCTTTGACGCCGCGCTCTTCCGACGCCGCGACACCGACCGTGGCGCCGGCGCCAATGACTGCGCCGGTTGGCGTACAGGCCGCCAGCAGCAAGGCGGCGGCGCACAGCACCGCGGGAAACCGAAAACGACATATATCGTGGATTGCGTTAGCTATCATCAGGCTTGGTTAATGTTCGACTGTGGCGGTAATGGGGCGGATTTCTCGGATCCTCTGTAGGCGGAGTCACGGTAATTCGGCAAGCTTCTAATTTTCACCGTCGGGCCGCCAAGCATCGACGATGTGCTGTGGTCGGCGCCAGGGTGAAATGAGGATTGCATCGAAGCGAATATCCCATCCTGCATAGTCAGGCTTTCGGACCATGAAGTCGCTCAACGCGCGCGTAATACGGTCGCGCTGGCGCTGGTCGATCGCTTCCGCGGCTGCAGACAACGTCCCACGCGCCTTCACCTCTACCGCCACGAGCACCGCGCCACGGCGCGCGATGATGTCGATTTCGCCGGCCCGGCAGCGGTAACCGCGGGCGACAATGCGGTAACCCTTGGCGCGCAATAACCAGGCGGCACGCCGCTCTGCACCTCGACCGCGCTTATACGCCGCGCGCCGAACGGCCAAGCCATCCGGCCCCGGTGAATTGTTCATTTAGCAGGCTCGGTCGAAGCAAGCGTCAAGGCGCGCCGGTAGACATCGCGCCGCTGCCGACCGGAGGCCGCGGCAACGTGGTCGACAGCGTCGCGCAAACTCATTGTTGCCAGCGTTTGACCAAGCATGGTGTCGATTTGTGCGTCGGCGACAACGGGCTGCGGCGCGGGCGGTCCAACAACCAGCACCACTTCGCCGCGTGGCGGCCCCGATTTGGCGAAATCCGCCGCCAATCGGACGAGGGAGCCCCGCCGAACTTCCTCGTACACCTTGGTGAGTTCTCGAACGACCGCCGCCGGACGGTCGCCTAAACAGTCGACCATTTCAGCCAATGTGGCTGGTACGCGCCGCGGTGATTCGTAGAATATGAGCGCCGCCGGAACCCCGGACAGTGTCTCCAGTCGTTGCCGCCGGGCGACTTGTTTGGTCGGCAAGAACCCGGCGAAAAAAAAGCTATCGGTGGGTAATCCCGCCAGGGTGAGCGCCGCGATCGCCGCCACCGGTCCGGGCGCCGTGGTTACCGGGATGCCGTCGCCAATGGCGGCTTGCACCAGCCGGTAGCCGGGATCGGAAACCAGCGGCGTTCCGGCGTCGCTCACGAGCGCCACGATCTCGCCCTTATGTAGGCGTTTCATGAGACGTGGCAGCGCGGTAGGCGCATTATGATCGTGATAGGCAGTGGTCGGCGTGTGGACGCCGTAATGGGACAATAGCCGTCGGGTTATGCGGGTATCTTCGCAAGCGATGACGTCGGCGCCCCGCAGGGTATCGAGCGCCCGCAGGGTTATATCGCCAAGATTGCCAATCGGCGTCGCGACAAGGTACAAGCCCGGCGCGAGATGGGCGTGCCGCGGTTGCCGCGGCAGAGTTGGATCGCTAGGCTCGCGCTGGCGTTTGCCGGATGGGTCGGGCGCAGTTGAACCGGGCGAAGTGGACTGACGTGGTGTCACGACTTTTATTTTTCCTGACCATTCCCGAATATTTGCGGCATCGATTTGCCTGGCTTGTACTGGCTGCCCTGCTGCTATCTGCGTGTGAAGAGGTATACTTAACGGCAACCCCGCCGACCGCGCAACAGCCGCCGCCAACCATCGCAAGGCCCGCCCCGCCGTCGCCGCCGCCGATTCAAGAACCGGCGCCAGCCGAACCGGTGATCGCCGGTCCCGCCGGTCCCACGTCGGACATTCTGCGCAAACCGGGCGCCGTGACAGTCGGTATACTTCTCCCGCTGACGGGTACAGCGGCGCCCTTCGGGCGCGACTTGCTTGCGGCGGCGCAGATGGCGGTGTTCGACCTGGCGGACTCGAATTTCGAACTTCGATTGTACGACACCGGCGGACAGGTGGAGCAAGCCCGTATTGCGGCGCTGGCCGCGCAACGCGAAGGGGTGCAGATTATCCTAGGGCCCCTGTTTTCCGATGCCGTGGTGGCAGCTGCCAATGTGGCTCGGCCGGCCAGAATTCCGGTTTTGGCATTTTCGAACAACCGGGAAATTGTCGGTGACGGCGTTTATACCATGGGCTTTTTTCCCGAGGACCAGGTCCGGCGGATCGTCGACTTCTCGTTTAGCCGGGATATGACACGCTTTTCAGCATTGGCGCCGGACGACCTCTATGGCAGCCGCATGGTCGCCGCCCTTAATGAAACCGCAATTGTCGGCGGGCAGGTGACGGACGTCGCCTTCTACCAAGATGAAACCCAAGTCTTGATCGATACCGTAAAGCGGCTTGGCCGCTACGATGAGCGCCACCGGGCGTTGCTCGCCCAACGCCGCGAACTGGCGTCGCGCGACGACGAACTTTCCCGGCGCGCGTTGCGACGGCTGGAGGATTTAGAAACGCTGGGCGAAGTAGAATTCGAGGCGCTGTTGCTGCCGGCCAGCGGAGAAGAAGTGCTCCGGATTGCGCCGCTGTTGGCTTTCTACGATATCGATCCGTCGCAGATCAAATTATTGGGTACGTGGTTGTGGGACGACCCGGCGCTCCGCACCGAGCCCAGTTTGGCCGGGGCGTGGTTTGCCGCGCCGCCCGCCACCACCCGGCGGCGTTTTGTCGAACGGTTTAAGCGACTCTATGAGCGCTCGCCAGACCGCAGGGCGACGCTGGCCTACGATGCGACAGCGCTGACGATTGTCTTGGCGCAACGCGCTGCGCGGGCGAATGCGGCGAGCCCGAATACATTTTCCACGGTAGCGCTGACGTCGCCTGGTGGATTTACCGGCATGGACGGTATTTTCCGCTTGCGGCCGTCGGGGCTGGTCGAACGGGGACTGGCGGTCTTCGAAATCCAACGCGACGGCGCCCGTGAAATCGACCCGGCGCCAAAGTCTTTCGACGATTTCACAAATTGAGGTTAGACGACCAACGCCGCGACGACCGAGTCGAGGCGTTGCCGACCGGACGGTGTTGCCCGCAGCCCGTCGCTGTTGTGGACGATAAGCCTTCCTTCCTCCAATCGCCGTAACGTCACCGGATCGAAAGCCTCGTCGAGCGCCATTCCGGCCCGGGCGCGAAAGTTGGCAGCGTCGATGCCGCAGCGCAGGCGCAAACCCATCAATACCAGTTCGGCGACAACCGATTGTGGCTCGAGCGGCTCGTTGGTCTGCGTGGCATGGCCGTGGTCCTCGACCCGGTGCAGCCAAATCTCGGGCGCGCGATGTTGACGGGTGGCGTGGATTCTACCGGCAGCGGTGATGCGTCCATGAGCGCCCGGGCCGATCCCGGCATAATCGCTATATTGCCAATAGGCCAGATTGTGACGGCAGGCTTGCCCGGGTGCGGCATGATTGGAAATTTCATAGGCCGGCATGCCGGCGTCGGCCAACACCTCTTGGGTGGTCTCGAACAGCGCCGCTAAAACGGGGTCATCGGGCAATACCAGGTCGCCCCGCGCTTGCGCCAGGTAGAATGGCGTCCCCCGCTCGACGGTAAGTTGATAGACCGAGATGTGACCGCGCGTCCGCCCGATGGCCTGCTCGAGTTCGCGCCGCCATTGATCGACCGATTGACCGGGCCGGGCGTAGATCAAGTCGAAAGAATACCGCTCGAACGTGTGGGCGGCCACTTCGATGGCCGTTATCGCTTCCTCGGCACTATGGGTGCGGCCGAGAAAGGCGAGGGCAGCGTCGTCGAGCGCCTGAATGCCCAAGCTGACGCGATTGATGCCAGCGCCGGCAAAGGCCGCAAGATGGGCTGATTCGACCGAAGTGGGATTGGCTTCGAGGGTAATCTCGATGTCTTCATCGAGGATAAAGTGGTGGGCAACCGCCTCGATAACAGCGGCTGCCGTATCCGGCGCCATCAGCGAGGGGGTGCCACCGCCGAAAAAGATGCTGGTGACGCGTCTCGGGCCCGCTAGCTCGGCATAGTGTTCGAGTTCGCGTAACAGGGCGGCGCGCCAGCGGGCGTGGTCGACATGATCGCTGACGTGGCTGTTAAAATCGCAGTAGGGGCAAAGCGAGCGGCAAAACGGCCAATGCACATAGATCGCCAACGTATCCGGCGTGGCGATCGTTTCAGCCATCGTCCGAATCGGAGTATTTGTCGAAACAAGCGTCGAGCATTTTGTGGAACGCGACCGCGCGGTGCGAGATAGCGTGTTTTTCCTCCGGGTCGATTTCGCCAAATGTACGTTTGTCGCCCCTTGGGCTGAAAATGGGGTCGTAGCCAAATCCACGCCCGCCCCGCGGTGGCCAAACGATCTCTCCGGCGACCTTGCCCTCGAAACATTCCACGTGGCCATCGGGCCAAGCCAGGGTGAGAACGCAAATAAAGTGTGCCGAGCGGTCTGCGTTATCGCCAAGTTTTTCATGGACACGCAACATTGCCGTCGCGAAATCCCTACCATCGGCTGTTTCCGCCCAGCGCGCCGAGTATATACCTGGCGCGCCGTCGAGCGCCGCCACGGCCAGACCGCTGTCGTCGGCAAGCGCCGGCAGCTTGCTGCCCAGCGCCGCCGAGCGCGCTTTCAATATAGCGTTTTCAGTGAACGTCGCACCATCTTCGACCGGTTCCGGCAGTCCCAGGTCGCCGGCGCTTTGAACGGCAATATCCAGCGGCGCCAACAGAGCAGCGATCTCAGCCACCTTGCCGGCATTGTGGCTAGCGATTATCAGGCGGCCGTCACGAAACTGTCGGGTCATATCGAATACAGCTTGGCTTCCTCATCAGCGTTGTATTGGTCGATCGGGGTCAATCAACTCTTTCGGCGGCCAATACCCAACGCGGCGCGTTGGGCGGCTGCAAGCTGGTCGGTGCCATGGCGCGCAAGATCGAGCAGCCGAATGAACTGGGCCCGTGTAAAGGGCCGGCCTTCTGCGGTACCCTGCACCTCGACAATACGTCCGCCGGCGGTAAGCACGAAATTGGCGTCTGCCTGCGCATTCGAATCCTCGTCATAATCCAGATCGAGAACTTCAACGCCCTCATACAAGCCGCACGAAATCGCCGCGACCATGTCGATCATCGGCAAAGCGTCGAGCTCACCGGCGCGAACGAGTTTCTGACAAGCCAGGTGCAGGGCCACATAGGCGCCGGTAATTGCTGCCGTCCTGGTGCCGCCGTCGGCCTGCAGCACATCGCAGTCCAGGCGAATCTGGCGCTCGCCGAGAGCTTCGAGATCGGTGGCGGCACGCAGGCTGCGTCCGATCAAGCGCTGTATTTCCTGGGTGCGGCCCGATTGTTTTCCCCGCGCCGCTTCGCGGGCCGTGCGGGTGTGGGTTGAGCGTGGCAGCATGCCGTATTCCGCCGTAATCCAACCGCTGCCGCCGCCGCGCATCCACGGTGGGACCCGGTCTTCGACAGTTGCCGCGCACAAAACGTGGGTGTTTCCGAATTGTGCCAGACACGAGCCCTCGGCGTACTTGGCGGCGCCGGTTTTCAGGCGCACTTTGCGCATTTCATCGGCAGCGCGGTTGGAAGGGCGTCGAAATTTTTTACTCATCTTGCGGGCCTATTCGAACCGAAACGTGGCAATCCTAAGCGGGATGTGGCGGGAAACCTACTCGTTGGTCTGCGATGCGTCCAGCCGGTCGATTGCCTCAAAGGGTGGCTTGATTAGCGACAGTGCCGCGCCTAAGTTCCTGATTACCTTTCGTAAATGTTAGGCAGGAAAACCGCTGAGCGGGTGTTGCCGATGAACCGTATGGTTCCGGATTTAAATGCGCGCAGCCGCGAAATTCTGCGCCAGATTATCGATACCTACCTGGAGACGGGCGAGGCCGTCGGCTCGCGCACATTATCGCGCCGGTTGGGCTTGGAATTGTCGCCGGCAACGGTTCGCAACGTCATGGCCGATTTGCAGGACGCAGGCTTGCTGTATTCACCCCACGTATCCGCGGGACGCCTGCCGACCGAGGCCGGCCTGCGGTTCTTTGTCGATGGTTTACTCGAAGTCGGACGGTTGACCGAGGCCGAACGGACGTCAATCGAAACTCAATGTGCCGCCCAGGGGCGCAATACCCAAAAGACCCTGGAAGAAGCGACGCGGGTGCTGTCTGGCTTGAGCAATTGCGCCGGCCTGGTGGTGGCGCCGAAATCAGAAGGGCGCCTCAAACACATAGAGTTTGTCGGTTTGGGACCGGACCGGGCCTTGGTGGTTTTGGTTACCGACGATGGATCGGTCGAAAACCGGATGATCGACGTGCCGGTGGGCACGCCGGCTTCCGTCCTCGTCGAGGCGACCAACTTTCTCTCGGCACGGATGGTCGGCAAGACCATCGAGGAGGGCCGGGCGCGACTCGCTGCGGAACTCATAGCGCACCGCCAAGAACTCGACCAATTGACGCAACGGCTCGTCGAGGCCGGCATGGCCACCAGCACTGGCGACGGCGATGCTGCAGCTCTTATCGTCAGCGGCACCGAGCGTCTGCTCGATGATGTGCAGGCGGTCGAGGACCTCGAACGGGTACGCGCTCTCTATGGTGCGCTGGAGACGAAAGAATCGTGGTCATGGTTGCTCGACGCCACCCGCGATGGCGAAGGCGTAAAAATTTTTATTGGCGCCGAAGACGATTTATTCAAAGTGACGGGCTGTTCCGTTGTGGTCGCACCGTATACCAACAGCAAAGAACAAATTGTCGGGGCGATCGGCGTAATCGGTCCGACCCGGCTGAATTACGCGCGGGTCATACCCGTCGTCGATTATACGGCAAAAGTAATCGGCCGTTTGATGGGTTGATCGGAAGCGGTCGCCGCCGTCAGGGGCCGTCCAGTTAGAGGCAGTAGCAGTTTATGAATACCCAAAATGAAAAGTCTGAAAGCGAAACCGCGGCGCAAACCGCGGACAGCGCCGACGATGAAGCCGTAAAGGCAGAAACGGAAGATCGCAAAGCCGAAGAAGCGGAAGCTGCCATTGACGCTGCCGACGCCGACGGCGGGACGTTGGCCGATGCGGACGCGGAAGCAGACGCCGCGGAAAATGAATCGCCGTGGGCGCAAGACCCGGCGGCCCGCATTGCCGAACTCGAAGAGGAAATTGCTAGCGTAAAAGATCAATTTTTGCGCTTCATGGCAGAGGCTGAAAACGTACGCAAACGCAGCGAACGTCATCTTGCCGAGGCCCATAAATATGGTGTCGCCAATTTTGCCCGCGCCATCCTGACCGTCGCCGACGATCTTTCACGCGCGCTTTCTGCGGTACCGGAAGATCAGCGGCAGGGCGAAGGACTGTTTCAGACATTGCTTGGCGGAGTCGAGGCAGTCGAGCGGGAGCTGGTGAAGGTGTTGGATGCACACAATATCGAGCGTATCGATCCGGCAGGTGAACCCTTTGATCCCAATTTCCACGAGGCAATGTTCGAGGTGCCCGACAGCGATTTTCCCAGTGGCACTGTCGTCCAGGTCATCCAGCCGGGTTATCGGCTGCACGATCGCTTGCTGAGGCCGGCCCGGGTTGGGGTCGCCAAGGGTGACGGCGAGGCCGCGAAATCTCACTTCGATACCACGGTATAGTCTTCGGGAGGTTAGCCTTCGACCAGTCGATGCGTGTTTGTTGCATAGCTGTGCATCGTAGGGCAAAACCTGCTGAAAGCCTGGGGTTTTAAATCGTTCGAACGCGATTTCGACGGTTGCAGAGGCCCTTTGGCTTTCCTATATGTGCCAAGTCATGCGTAACGTTGGGTTACGTAGTGATATTTGCAGATATGACGGGGGTCAGCCACGGCGCCGCTCCGGGCCGCGAAGACCTGCCGAAAAAGCGAGGTGAATATGGCGAAAGTTATCGGTATCGATCTGGGTACAACGAATTCCTGTGTCGCCGTGATGGAAGGCGGGCAGGCCAAAGTTATTGAAAATGCCGAGGGCGCGCGGACAACGCCGTCGATGGTGGCATTTTCCGACGCGGGCGAACGGCTTGTGGGGCAGCCGGCGAAACGCCAAGCAGTGACGAACCCGGAAAACACGTTGTTTGCGATCAAGCGCCTGATCGGGCGCCGCGCCGACGATCCGATGACCGAAAAGGACAAGGGACTGGTTCCTTACGAGATCGTTAAGGGAGAAAATGGCGATGCCTGGGTGAAGGCCCAAGGCAAGGCGTACAGCCCATCCGAAATCAGCGCTTTTATCCTGCAGAAGATGCGCGAAACCGCCGAGGCGTTTTTAGGTGAAGATACGCCGCAGGCGGTCGTTACCGTGCCCGCCTATTTCAATGATTCACAGCGCCAGGCGACCAAAGATGCCGGAAAAATCGCTGGCCTTGAGGTTCTGCGTATTATCAACGAGCCGACCGCCGCAGCTTTGGCCTATGGGCTCGAAAAGAAAACCGGTGGCACGATCGCCGTGTACGATCTCGGCGGCGGCACATTCGATGTGTCGGTGCTCGAAATCGGCGATGGCGTCTTCGAGGTGAAGTCAACCAATGGCGACACATTCTTGGGCGGTGAAGATTTCGACGCACGAATCATCGAGTATCTGGCTGATGAATTCAATAAGGAGCAGGGCATTGACCTGCGCCAGGACAAGTTGGCCCTGCAGCGCCTGAAAGAAGCTGCTGAGAAGGCCAAGATCGAACTTAGTTCAGCGACCCAAACCGAGGTCAATCTGCCATTCATTACGGCCGACCAGGCAGGTCCAATGCATCTCAACATCAAACTGACACGGGCCAAGCTGGAAGCCTTAGTGGAGGATCTGGTTCAGCGCACGATCGAACCCTGTAAGGCGGCCCTGAAGGACGCCGGCCTGTCGGCGGGCGAGATCGACGAAGTCATTCTCGTCGGCGGCATGACCCGCATGCCGAAGATCCAGGAAATCGTGAAAAACCACTTTGGCCGCGAACCCCACCGTGGGGTGAACCCGGATGAGGTGGTGGCCATTGGAGCGGCGATTCAGGGTGGCGTTCTCGCCGGTGATGTTAAGGACGTGTTGCTGCTCGACGTGACACCCCTGTCGCTGGGCATCGAGACGTTGGGCGGGGTTTTCACCCGGCTGATCGAGCGCAACACGACGATCCCGACCAAGAAGAGCCAGGTCTTTTCTACCGCCGAGGACAATCAAGCGGCGGTGACCATTCGCGTGTTCCAGGGCGAGCGCGAAATGGCGTCCGACAACAAGCTGCTCGGTCAGTTCGATTTGATCGGCATTCCCTCAGCGCCCCGCGGCGTGCCGCAAGTCGAGGTTGCATTCGATATCGACGCCAACGGCATCGTCAACGTGTCCGCCACCGACAAAGGTACCGGCAAGGAGCAACAGATACGTATCCAGGCCTCTGGAGGCTTGTCGGACGACGACATCGATCGCATGGTCAAAGAGGCCGAAGAGCATGCCGAAGAGGACAAAACGCGGCGTGAAGAGGTTGAGGCCAAGAACCACGCCGAAGCCCTGGTGAACCAGGTCGAAAAAAGCCTCTCCGAACATGGTGATAAGGTGGCCGAGGAAGAAAAATCGGAAATCGATGCCGATCTCGCGGCGCTCAAAGAAGCGCTCGAAAGCGACGAGGCCGAGGCCATCAAGTCCAAGTTTGAAGCCTTGAGCAACTCGTCGATGAAGCTTGGTGAGGCGATCTATAAGGCCGAACAAGCGGCGACCGAAGCTACAGCCGGCGACGGAAGCGGACCGTCCGATCCCGACGACGATTCCATCGTCGACGCGGACTTCGAGGAAGTTAAAGACGAAGACGAAGACGATCCAAAGGATCAGTCGTCCGCCTCGTAGCCGCGCCGCCGCCAGCATGCAGTACCGCCGCAGTGCCGCCCCGATAGGTACGGGACCGATTGCGGCGGTAACGCTTCTGGGGGGTCGGGCGCTTGGGTGGACCGGGGGCGTATGCTGATGGCCAAATCGGATTTTTACGAATTACTTGGGGTCGACCGTTCGGCCAAGGCGTCTGAATTGAAGGGCGCCTACCGCAAGCTGGCGATGAAACATCACCCCGACCGCAACCCGAATGACGCGGAAGCTGAGCGGAAGTTCAAGGAAGTCAGCGAAGCCTACGATGTGTTGCGCGACGACGACAAACGGGCCGCCTACGACCGCTATGGACATGCCGCCTTCGAGAGCGCCGCCGCGCACGCCGGTGGTGGTGGCGGATTCGATTTCAGCGGTGGATTCGCCGATATCTTTGATGAGATGTTCGGTGATTTTGGTGGCGGGCGTGGGCGCCGGCAAGCGAACGTCCACGGGGCCGACCTACGTTACAATTTGGACGTCACCCTCGAAGACGCTTTTGGCGGCAAGCAGACGCGCGTGCGCGTCAACACGTCAGTTTCCTGCGAGACCTGCCAGGGCAGCGGCGCAGAGGGCGGCTCGGCCCCGGTTGCGTGCCCGAGCTGTCACGGCGCGGGGAAAATTCGCGCCCAACAGGGATTTTTCACGGTCGAAAGAAGTTGTCCAACTTGCCAGGGCGCTGGCCGGGTAATCGATAATCCATGCCGGGCTTGCGCTGGCGCCGGCCGTGTCGAGAGAGATAAAACCCTTGCCGTTAATATCCCGTCGGGCGTCGAGGATGGCACGCGCATTCGGGTTTCCGGCGAGGGAGAGGCCGGACTGCGCGGTGGACCTCCGGGGGATCTGTACATTTTCGTCTCGATCAAGCCCCATCGGTTTTTCGTGCGTGAAAGCGCGGACATACATTGCCGTGTGCCGATTCCCATGACCACAGCAGTTTTGGGTGGGACGCTCGAGGTGCCGACCATCGACGGCAAACGGGCGCGCGTTAACGTGCCGGCGGGCACCCAAACCGGACAGCAGTTCCGACTGCGGAGCAAGGGTATGTCTGTATTGCGCAGCAGTGCGCGCGGCGATATGTACGTTCAAGCGCAGGTCGAAACGCCCGTCAACCTTACGAAGCAGCAACGCGAACTGTTACGCCAGTTCGATGATGCCGGCGGCGGAAGCTCCCACAGTCCCGAGGCTGAAGGATTTTTCACCAAGGTGAAGGAACTTTGGGAAGATTTTAAAGAATAGGGAAAACGCCCGCGCAAGCCACACGGATTGCGCCGTCCCTGTCCTGCCGTGATAAAGTCGGCACCGTCCGCTCGAACTTTTATGGAATTCCGAAATGGCGAACCCGCTTAAAATTGGCGTCGTTGGCGCGTCGGGCCGAATGGGCCGGATGGTCGTCGGTATTATCTCAGGGTCTGGCGATTGCGAGCTTGCTGGCGCAACCGAGGCGCCAGGCTCCGAGCACCTCGGCGCCGATGCCGGGACGCTGGCTGGAGTCGGCGAAAACGGCGTCATCGTGACAGACGATACGGCAGCGATGTTTGCCGGCGTTGATGCGGTCGTCGATTTCACAGTGCCGGCAGCGACCATGGCGCACGCACAAATCGCCGCTGAAGCTGGTTGTGCGCTGGTTGCCGGCACCACTGGGTTGGAAGCGGCGCACCGGGACGCTTTGGAGGCGGCATCGGCGTCGGTGCCGGTTGTCTGGGCGCCCAACATGTCGGCCGGTGTCAACTTGCTGTTCGCCGTGACCCAACAGGTGGCTCGGGCGCTTGGCGAGGAGTTCGATATCGAAATCGTCGAGATGCACCACCGCCATAAGGTCGATGCACCGTCGGGCACCGCCTTGGGACTGGGGCAGGCGGCGGCTGCCGGCCGCGGTGTGGACTTCGACACGGTGAAAGTGTTGTCGCGCGAAGGCATTACCGGCGAGCGGACGCCCGGCAAAATAGGCTTTGCGGCGTTGCGCGGAGGCGATGTGGTCGGCGAACACTCGGTCGTTTTTGCCGGTGCAGGCGAGCGTATCGAGTTGTCCCATCGAGCGACCGATCGGGCGATTTTCGCCCGCGGCGCGGTGCGGGCAGCGCTGTGGACGGCCGGCAAGCCTGCGGGCCTTTACACCATGAACGACGTTTTGGGGCTGACTGATTAGGCCGCGTACCGACATCGGACTGGCAAGGCGTTAGGCGGGCCCGGACTAGCCTCCCCGCACCGCTGCGGCTAGGCTCAGCCCGCTATGGCGCAGATGAGCAAAGCCCAGATTGAGACCTTCCTCGAGCGCCTGTCGGCGACCGACCCCTCGCCCACGACCGAGCTGAAATACGCAAATAACTACACGTTACTGGTGGCGGTGGTGCTGTCGGCGCAGGCCACCGATGTTGGGGTCAACAAGGCGACCGCCAAGTTATTTAA
>JAPUHN010000205.1 GCA_027297685.1 Alphaproteobacteria bacterium
CCGGCGGAAGGCCGGGTTGTTGCCGGCAGCGAGAAAAATCTCGACGGTTTTGGTCGGGAACTTGTCGTACGGCGCGAGGTTGGAATGTTGATTGCCGGTAATGCCCGGCACCGTGCCGCCCGACAGGTAATAGTTCGGCACATGCGGGTGCATCAGCGATACCGCGCAATCGAACAGGGTCATGTCGATATACTGCCCCTTGCCCGAGCTCTGCCGTTCGTGCAACGCCATCAGGATGGCGACGCAGGTGTACAGACCGGTTCCCATATCGACCGCGGCGATGCCGACACGCGTCGGGTCCTTGTCCTTGCCGCCATTGATCGACAGCCAGCCGGCCATCGCCTGCACGACGGCGTCGTAGCCGGGGAAGCCGCCCATCGGCCCATCGCTGCCGAAACCGGAAATGCGGCAATGGATCAGGTCGGGGAATTGCTTCGAAATCACATCCTCGTAGCCCAGCCCCCATTTCTCCATGGTGCCGGGCTTGTAGTTTTCCAGCATCACGTCGGCGCCGTCGAGCAGGCGCAGCAGCACGGTGCGGCCCGCATCGGTGCGCAGGTCGAGGCCGATTGAACGCTTGTTGCGATTAAGGCCAACGAAATAGGACGCATCGCCTTCATGAAAGGGCGGTCCCCAGTCGCGCGTCTCGTCACCCTGGGGCGGCTCGATCTTGATCACCGTGGCGCCGTGGTCGGCAAGAATTTGCGTACAGTACGGACCACCCAGGACGCGGGTCAGGTCGACGACCTTGAGCCCCGCCATGGCGCCGGTGGCATGCTTCGCTTCGGATTCAGACATGGGCGTTGGATCGCTATTCTGCTGAGCTGTAAGGGACAGGATTAGAGGGAAGGAGTTCGTCATTGTCACCCCCACCTCGACCCTCCCCATCAAAGGGGAAGGGAGTAACGCCGGTGGCCGACCTGAGTATAAAGTCCTCCCCCTCGATGGGGGAGGATATAGGTGGGGGTGACGAGAGAAAACTTTCTCTGTGGAATTTGTTTTAAGAACTTCGCCGGGGTCAGCCCGCGAGCTTTTTCGCCAACTCCTCTGCGTTGGGCGCCAGGTTGTAGTCCTGGCTCAATTCGCCGTCGCCGACCGGATGCTTGGCGGTGAAGAAACGCGCCGGGCCGCCGACCGCGCGTACGGTGTGGGCCACATTGCGCGGAATATGGATCAGTTCGCCGGGGCCGATATCCTTGACCTCGTCGCCCAACACCATCCGCAACTTCCCCTCGAGCACCAGGACGAACTGTTCTTCGTTGGGATGGAAATGCGGCGGCGGACCGATTTCGTCTTCGTAGGTCATCACGCCGACCTTCATGAACTCGCCGACCACCGTCGCCGCCATGCCCGGCGCGGTCTTGTCCTTCTTCGTTTCCATCTCGTCGATGTGGTAAAACGGCATGCGTAACTCCCTGTCGTTCGGGCCGCGCTGACGAAGTCGCCCGGCCTGTTTTTTCAGCGTGTACGGGCGATGACACCAGAGCGGCTGACGGGGGTCAACCTCATTCTGGGCGCCGTTCGAGTCCGCCTATGCTAGGCCACGCTGGCGTTGTCGCCGAATACGCGGGTGGCGAAGGCGGGATAGGTCTCGGCGATCTCGTCGGCGACGCGGCCGCGGATCAGCGCCAGGGTGGCGGCGTCGGGCGGTTTCGTTTCGTCAACGGATTCGGAGACATCGAAGTCGAAACCGGTGTTTTCGGCGACCTCGTCGACCGTGTGACCAGGATGAACGGACGCGAGGCTAAAACCCTTGCGCGCCTTGTCGAAGGTAAAGACGCAGCGGCCGGTTACCAGCGCGTAGGGGCCACCGGGACGATAGACATCGGGCTCGCTGGTGCCCGGCGCGCTGATGAAGTCGACCTTCGGCACCAGCACGCGCGGGGTATGTTCCTCGCGGAACAGGATCACCCGCGGCACCAGGAAATAGAGATAGGCCGAGCCGAACGAACCGGGGAAGCGCACTTTGGTTTGCGGGTAGTCGCCGATGCCGACCAGATTGATATTGGCGGCGCCGTCGATCTGGCCGCCGCCGAGGAAGAACGCGTCGATGCGGCCCTGGGCGGCGCAGTCGAACAGCTCGGTGCCGCCATTGGTGAAGGCGTTATGGTGTTCGCTGCCGAGCATCGAAACCCGTAGAGAGCCGCCGCTGCGCGCGCGCGCCAGCAAGGCTGCACCGCCGGGGATCGGCGACGATGCGCCGACCGCGACGTGTCCCAGCCCGTCGAGCATGTCGGCGATGGTGGAGATGAGTAATTCCTCGGGCTGGAACTCGCCTTGGCGATTTGGCGTCATTCGGCTGCCTTGCGGTCCAGCACATAATCGTCGAGGTAGGTCTGGAAACCGTCGTCGGTCCCGGCCATCTCGATATACATCCGCAAATGGGCGTCGTCGGCGGGGTAGGCGCCGAACAGACCGACCGGCCAGGCGCCGTTTTCGGCCTCGGCCAGCGCGCCGATATAGAGTGCCGGGATGGTGCCGGCGGCCATTTCGGCGTTGGCCAGCAGGTCGCCATCGTAAAGCTTTTCGAACGTGACCAACGTGGTCTTCGCCGCATGCGCCATCACCATCATCTCGCGCCGGACGCCGATCCACGCATTGCCGTGGCGGTCGGCCAGCGGCGCGTGGATCAGGGTTATGTCCGGGGTGATCGCCTTGACCAACACCAGCGGGCCGTCTTCGCCGCCGAACGGATCGGCGCCGACTATCCAGTCGTCGCGCTGCTCGAGCAAGTCGGAGCCGACGATACCGCGCACCGGCATATAGGGGATGCCCTTCTCGGCCGCCTGCAGTCCGGCGTGGATTGCCGGGCAGGTGCCGTCGATCATGCGAATGGCGCCGGCCTTGATCGCCGCGGTGAAGCGGGGCGCCAGGCCGTATTCGCCGATGGTTACCGCCGCGGTCTCCAAGGTGGCGACGCAACCGGCGCCGATCAGCATATCGCCCTGGAAACCGACCGAGGGCACGCCGACCAGATGCAGGTCGCGCACGCCGCGTTTGATCAGCGTGCGCACCGCCGCCATGGCGCAGCCGCTATAGTCGGGCGGCAGCGCCACCTTTGCGCCATCGGGAATGCGGCCGACAAGGGTGTCGAGATCGTCGAGCGGTGCGCTCATCGGTGGGCGTCTTCCTATCGTTGGATCAGCTGTGGGATGTTAAATAGGTTTGGGTCGAAGATAAAGGAAACGCCGCGATGGATTTCACTCTACCGCCAGAGATCGAGGCCATTGCCGAGACCGCCCGGCGCTTTGCCGAAGCTGAGATTCTGCCGCAGATCGGCGCCTACGAGGCGTCCGGCGAATTCCCCCATGCGATTATCGAAAAAATGGGCGCCACAGGTTTGTTTGGGGCCTCGTTCCCGGAGAATTTGGGCGGCACCGACGCCGGTTTTCTTGCCGTCGCGGTGATATCCGAGGAAATATCCCGTATTGCGCCGGAATTCGGCTACGCCATGAACATGCAGGCGATGACCTGCCCGTTCACCATCTATAACTGGGGCACTGACGATCAGATATCGCGTTTCGTGCCCGACCTGATCGCCGGGCGAAGGATCGGTATGTTCGCGCTCACCGAGCCGGGCGGCGGCTCCGACGCGGCCGGCGCCATGCAGACGACAGCGCTGCGCGACGGCGATGTCTACCGGCTTAACGGTTCGAAACAATGGATCACCTTCGCCCATGCGTGCGACACCGGGATCTTGTTTGCCAAGACCGACCTAGACGCCGGCCATCGCGGCATCACCGCCTTCATTGTCGAGCCGAAGGCCCATGACGGCTTTACCGCAAACCCCATCGCCATGTCGGGTCTGTCGAACGTGCTGTGTTCGAACGCGGTGTTTCTCGACGATTTCGTGGTGCCGGTCGAGAACCGGTTGGGCGGTGAGGGCGAAGGGTTCAAGATCGCCATGAACGCGCTCGAATATGGCCGTCTGACGGTGGCGGCGCGTTCGGTCGGGCTGGCCCAGGCGTGCTTCGAGGAATCGGTGCGCTACGCCAACGAGCGGGTGATCCGCGGCCAGCCGATCGGCCACTACCAGATGGTGCAGCATTTGATCGCCGACATGGCGGTCAACGTCGATGCCGCGCGGGTGCTGGTACATCGCACCGGCTGGTTGATGGACCGGGGCGAACCCTCGAGCAGGGCCACCTCGCGCGCCAAATACGCCGCGGTCGAGGCGGCAAAACACGCGGCGGCGTCAGCGGCGGAAATATTTGCGGGCTATGCTCTGGCCGACGAATATCCGATAAAGAAGTTCACCGCGTATGTGAATATGCTGGCGGTGGGCGAGGGGACCCCGAATGTGCAGCGCATCTTGATCGCCGAAGACGCGCTGGGGATAAAAAACGCGAACCGGCATCCGGTACGAAACCGGCTGCGGGGAAACTAGGAGAGAACGATGACCGACGATAGCGCAACGACGCCCGATGCCAGCGTGCTGGGCCGACCGAACAGTTACATCGGCCGCAGCGTGCCGCGGCCCAATGCTCGGCGGTTGCTGTCGGGGCACGGCAGGTTCGTCGACGATATCAAGCTGCAGCGCATGGTTCATGTGGCGTTCGTGCGCTCGCCCTACGCCCATGCGCGCATCACCGATGTTGACACCAACGCGGCGGCGGCGAGCGCCGGCGTCGTGCGCGTGGTCACCGGCCAGGAGCTGGCCGAGTACTGCTCGCCCTGGGTTGGCGTTCTGACCCACTTCAAGACGCTGAAGTCGGCGCCCCAGCATGCCATCGCCATCGATCATGCGTGCTGGCAGGGCGAGGCGGTCGCCGTGGTGGTGGCGGACAGCCGCGCCGAGGCCGAAGACGGCGCGGCCCTGGTCGAGGTGTCGTACGAGGAATTGCCGGTGGTGACCGATGCCGAGACGGCGGCCGATCCGTCGACGCCGGTGATCCATCCCGAACTGGGCGACAACATCGCCTTCGAAAACGCCGTCGAGGCGGGCGACGTCGACGCCGCGTTCGCCGAGGCCGCGCTGGTGGTCGAGGAAACCTTCCGCTTCGAGCGCCATACCGGCGTTACCCTGGAACCGCGCGTCATCCTTGCCGACTACAGCGAGTCCGAGGACCAGCTCACGGTCTACCTGTCGAACCAGGCGCCGCACATGATGCAGCATATCTTCTCTGTTCATATCGGCGTGCCGGAAGGCAATGTGCGTGTGATCTGCCAGGATGTCGGCGGGTCGTTCGGCATCAAGGTGCACGTCTACGCCGACGAGATGGCGACCGCGGCGTTGTCCAAGATGCTCGGCCGGCCAGTCAAGTTCGCCGCCGACCGGCTGGAATCCTTCGTCACCGACATCCATGCCCGCCACCACCGGATACACGCCCGCATGGGGTTCACGGCCGAGGGCGACATTACGGCTATCGAGATCGACGATCTGACCGGTATCGGGCCCTATTCGATGTATCCGCGCACCAGCGCCATGGAGGCCAACCAGGTCCTCAACTTCACCGGTGGCACCTACAAACATCAGAACTACCGGGCCAAGGCCCGCGTGGTGTTCCAGAACAAAAACGTGATGTGCCAGTACCGGGCGGTCGGTCACCCGATCGCCTTTGCGGTGACCGAGGGGCTGGTGGAAAACGGCGCCCGTCAGTTGGGCATCGATCCGGTCGACATCCGCCGCCGTAATCTGATTCCCGACGACGCTTACCCGACCAAGGGAGTGAGCGGAATAATCTTCGAGGCGCTATCCCACGAACAGTCGCTCGATAATTTGATGGAGATGTTGGATTACGAGGCCTTGAAGGCGGAACGGGACAGTCTGAGAACAGAGGGTATCTATCGCGGTATAGGATTCGCCACGATGATCGAGTTGACCAATCCGGGCGCCGCCATGTACGGCATCGGCGGGGCGCGGATTTCTTCGCAGGACGGCGCCCAGGTGCGCCTCGATTCTGGCGGATCGATCATCGTCCACACCAGCATCACCGAACAGGGCCAGGGCACCGACACGATAATCGCCCAGGTGGCGGCGACGGCGTTCGGCACGACCCTCGATAAGGTTCGCGTGGTCACCGGCGATACCGACAACGTGCCGACCGGCGGCGGAACCTGGGGCTCGCGCGGCGCCGGCATCGGCGGCGAGGCGGTGCTGATGGCGGCCAAGGCATTGCGCAACAACGTGACCGAACTGGCTGGCCAGTTGTTGCAGGCCGAACCCGAATCCCTCGATATCCGCGAAGGGGTCGTCGTCGACAAGGACACCGGCAACGAGCGCATGCCATTGGAGGAAGTGGCGCGCATCGGCTATTTCCGCTCCGACCTGATCCCCAAGGACTTCCAGGCCGAGCTCATGGCGACCCGGCATTTCGTGCCGCGCGAATACAACATAGCGTTCACCAACGGCATTCAGGCTTGTTACGTCGAGGTCGATCCCGAGACCGGTTTCGTCAAGATCCTCAAGCACTGGGTGGTCGAGGATTGCGGCACCGTCATCAATCCGCTGTTGGTGGACGAACAGGTGCGCGGCGGGGTCATCCAGGGGCTCGGCGGGGCGTTGCTCGAAGAGTGCACCTACGACGCCGCCGGCAATATGGTAAACGCCAACATGGCCGATTATCTGGTGCCGATGGCCGGCGAGATGCCCGATATCGAGGTCGGTCATGTAGAGACGCCGACCATCGATTCCGAACTCGGCGCCAAGGGTGCCGGCGAAGCGGGAACGGCAGGCGCGCCGGCGGCGGTGATGAACGCGATCAACGACGCGCTGTCCCCCTTCGATGTGCGCGTCGCCCACCAGCCGATCACGCCGCAGCGTATCCTCGCCGCGCTCGGTAAGTTCTAAAATAGCCCCTGATTTATGGGGAGAGAAGTTGGGGCTGTGGAGCGAACCGTCGTGCAACAGAACGGCGATAGCCGCTCTACAGAAATAAAGGCCTCATGCTGAGCTTGTCGAAGTATGAGGCCCGTAACACCTCGATCCTTCGACAGGCTCAGGATGAGGAGTTACGGCTTCGGCTGGCCTACGCCAAGCCACTGGCTCAACGGTCCAGTCTCAAGCCCCCTCACCCGGCTCGCTCTCCCTCACCACCTTCTCTCTATAAGGCGAGGGTTCATTGACCTTCCGGTTCAATAGACCCAGCTTACCGTTGTTGATGAATACGATTGAGTAACGGAATCGCAAATTATGGCCGATGTCGAGATCATCAGTTCCAGCACCTGTCCGTTTGCCCAACGCACCCGCATGGCGCTGCTCGAAAAGGGTATCGATTTCACCCTGACCGAGA
>JAPUHN010000206.1 GCA_027297685.1 Alphaproteobacteria bacterium
AATCGCGCTGGGTGGTCAGGGGCTTCGTCATAGCGATTGCAATCTTGCCGGGTTTGCCGGTCTTGTGCATCTGCAACGAGTCGATATCGAGTTGGCTCAGTTTCCGTTTCTCGGACATGACGCCTGACTAACCTCCGCGCGTGAACGTTCGGCCTTCAGCGTGACCGGGCCTTGGTGCGCCGTCAAGCGCTGCCCCGCTGGCGTGGTGTCGGGTATTGGTCGGACATCTTGCCGATATATCCCCCGGTTCTCTGTCGGCGGCGGCCATCCGGTCGTATATGATAGCGCCAACATGTCTGAACCCAGCACCGACACCCCGGCGGCCGACCAGCGCACACCAGACCCGGCCTCGGCGCCTGCGTCTGCTGCATCCCCGCGGGTGGTAGCAGGCACGACGCCGATGTTCGCCCAATGGCACGAGGCCAAGGCCGCTTACCCCGACTGCTTGCTGTTCTTTCGCATGGGTGATTTCTACGAACTGTTTTTCGACGACGCGGTCGCCGCCGCCGAGGCGCTGGATATCGCGCTGACCAAACGCGGCCATCAGGATGGCGTACCGGTGCCGATGGCCGGGGTCCCCGTCCACGCTGCCGAACAATATCTGCCGAAATTGATCAAGGCCGGCCATCGGGTCGCCGTCTGCGAGCAGGTCGAAGACCCGGCGGCGGCCAAAAAACGTGGCGCCAAGTCGATTGTTCGTCGCGAGGTGGTGCGTGTGGTCACCCCCGGCACCTTGAGCGAAGACGTGCTGCTCGACGCTAGGCGACACAATTATCTGGCGGCGATCGCCGTCTCCGGCAGCGAACTCGGCCTTGCTTGGCTCGACATGTCGACCGGCGAAGTGTGGTTACAGCCCCTGGGCGCACGCGAGCATGCGGTGCTGAACCTGCCGGCCGCGTTGGCGCGCGTCGCTCCAGGCGAGCTGCTGCTACCCGAGCCGCTGGTCGAAGAACCGGGCCTGTTCGAAACCTGGGCGGAGCTGCGCGAGGTGATGACGCCGCTGCCCGCCAGCCGGTTCGATTCGGCGAACGCAGAGCGCCGGCTCACCGCGTATTACGGGGTCGCCACCTTGGAATCCTTCGGCTCGCCGGCTCGGGCCGAAACGGCGGCGGCCGGCGCCCTGCTCGATTACCTGTCGTTGACTCAGGTCGACCGTATGCCGCGGTTGGCACGACCGCACATGCTGCCGCCGCCCGGCGCCGCCGGTGGCGTCATGGAAATCGACCCAGCGACCCGGCGCAACCTCGAGCTCACGCAGACGTTGGCGGGCGCGCGCGCCGGATCTCTGCTGGCGGTTATCGACCGAACGGTGACCGGCGCCGGCGCGCGGCTGCTCGCCGAGCGTCTCGCCGCGCCGTTGACCGATATCGGCGCCATCGTCGGCCGGCTCGACCTGATTTCCTGTTTGAGCGAGGCGCCGGCGCTGCGCGACGATCTCCGCGCCTGTCTTCGCGAATGCCCCGACATCGAGCGCGCCCTATCGCGTCTCGGACTGGGCCGCGGCGGCCCGCGCGATCTCGCCGCAATACGCGCGGGCTTGTTCGGAGCCGAGGTCTTGGCCGAGCATTTAGCGGAGCACTTGTCCGGGTCGACGGCGCCTGCCGAGTTGGCGGCGCTGCGCGACGGGCTCGGCGTCCATGACGTTCTGGTCGAGCGCTTGGGCCGGGCGCTGGCCGAAGCCCTGCCCTTGCAGACGCGCGACGGCGGCTTTATCGCCCGCGGATACTCTGCCGCACTCGACGAACAAAGCCAGTTGCGCGACGCGAGCCGCCAGACCATCGCCCAGCTGCAAAGCCGCATTGCCGAGGCGACTGGCATCGCCGCGCTCAAGATCAAGCACAACAACGTTCTGGGATACTTCATCGAAGTGACCGCGGTGCAGGCCGACAGGCTGATGGAGGACGGCAAGGAGGCGCTGGCAGAACAGCACGGTCTGATCCACCGCCAAACGATGGCCAACGCCATGCGGTTCACCACGGTCGAGTTGTCGGATCTCGAAGATCGGATATCGCGCGCCGGCGAGCGGGCGTTGGCGATCGAGCTCGAACTGTTCGACGATCTTGCCGGTGAATGCCTGGCCCGGGCCGACGAAATCGCTAAAGCGGCGCGCGCGATGGCTGCGCTCGATGTCGCGGCGGGATTGGCGGAACTCGCGGTGGTGCGGCGCTATTGCCGGCCGAATGTGAGCGACAGCGCGACGTTTCGTGTCGTCGACGGCCGCCATCCGATTGTCGAATCCGTTCTCGACGACGGCGCGAGCGCTTTTGTCGCCAATGATTGCGATTTGTCGAGCGACAACGAAGGCGACGACGGCGGCCGCCTGTGGCTGCTGACCGGTCCGAACATGGCTGGAAAAAGCACGTTCTTGCGCCAGAATGCGCTCGTCGCGGTGCTCGCACAGATCGGATCGTTCGTCCCCGCCAGCGAAGCCGAGATCGGTATCGTCGACCGGTTGTTCAGCCGGGTTGGCGCGGCCGATGACCTAGCCCGCGGCCGCTCCACGTTCATGGTCGAGATGGTCGAAACGGCGGCAATCCTCAACCAGGCGAGCGAGCGCAGCCTGGTCATTCTCGACGAGATCGGCCGCGGCACGGCGACCTTCGACGGCCTGTCGATTGCGTGGGCGACGATCGAACATTTGCACAATGAAAATCGCTGCCGCACATTGTTCGCGACCCACTTTCACGAGTTGACGAGCCTCGCCGCGCGTCTCGACCAACTGGTCTGCCGCACAATGCGGGTCAAGGAATGGCAGGGCGATGTCGTGTTCTTGCACGAGGTGGTGACGGGGACCGCCGATCGTTCGTACGGCATTCACGTCGCGCGCCTGGCGGGATTGCCAACCGCTGTTTTGGCCCGCTCCGAAGAGGTGTTGGCGCTGCTCGAACGGGGCGACCAAGGCAATGCGCTGAGCCGCTTGGCCGACGATCTGCCGCTGTTCCACGCGGCGGCGCTGAGCGCGCGCGATGGAGCGGACGAAGGTCCCGACGACCCGGTGCGCGCGCTGCTTGCCGATACCAAACCCGACGAGCTGACCCCGCGCACAGCGCTCGAACTGTTGTATCGACTCAAGGCGGCGCTGGATGGCTAAGTTGTTGCTGCGGTTGCTCCACCGCGCCGGTTTCGGGGCGGTCGAGCAGGTGATGCGCCACCGTAGTTTTCGCATTTATCTCTTTGGCCATATCCCCAACGTTGTCGGCATATGGGTGGTCCGCGTCGCGATCGGTTGGCTGACCTGGCAGTTGACCGGTTCGGCCCTTTGGTTGGGTGCGATTGCCGCGGCAGATTCGCTGCCGGTATTGGTGCTGGGGCCATTTGGTGGGGCGCTCGCCGATCGACTGGACCGCCGCAAGATCAGCGTCGCCACGCAGACCATGTTGGCCGTGATTGCCGTCTTTCTGACCGTGCTGACGGTGTCGGATCTGATGACGATATGGATTTTGTTCTCGTTGGCGCTGGCGCGCGGCATTACCTTTGCATTCTGGCAGCCGGTGCGGTTGGCGTTGATGCCCAATCTGGTGCCGCGCGAGGAAATCCCCACTGCCATCGCGCTCAATTCGAGCACCTTCAACACCGCACAGTTTATTGGCCCAGCAGTTGCCGCCGGATTGCTAAAATTGGGCGGCCCCAGTCTCGCCTTTGCCTTCAACGTGTTCGCTGCGGGCATGATGGTGTGGACTCTGCTGGCGATCGACGTGCCGCTGTCGGCGCGCGCGCGTCGCGAGCGCGGTAGCGTCTACGCCGAGATGGTGGCCGGTTTCCGGTACGCACTCACCCATGCCGGAATCGGCCCGATGCTGTTCCTCCTGCTTATTTTGGGCATTGCCATTCGGCCGTTGACAGAACTGATGCCGGGGTTTGCCGATGTAGTGTTCGGTCTCGATGTCGGTGGCTATTCGATGATGGTCTCATCGGTGGGCATTGGCGCGATGTGCGGAGCCATATGGATGCTGCGGCAGGGCAATCGCGGCCGCATAACGGCCATCGCGCTCAGAGCCGGGGTGGTCGGCGGCGCCGCGGTATTGCTGTTTGCGTTGACCAGTTGGTTGCCGCTGGCGTTGGTGTGCTTGGCCGTCGTCGGCTTCAGCATGACTAGCGGTGGAATCGCAACCCAACAGCTGGTCCAGCTTTCGGTGCCCGACGAAATGCGCGGACGGGTGTTGAGCCTGTTCGGCATGATATTCCGCGGCGGCCCGGCGGCGGGCGCGCTGATCATGGGCTGGATTGCCGATGCTACCGGCCTGTCATGGCCGGTCGGTATCGGCGCGGCGTTGGGTCTTGTCGCGTTTATCATCGCCAACGGTCACCGGAACAGGCTGCAGGCGGTGTTCGAAACCGCGGATGGCGCGTCTGAAAACCCAAACCGGACCGGAGATACAGCCGATCGCGCGGTGGGAAAACGCCGGGTGGAGCAATAATCCGCACCGGGATGTGTTAGAAAGTGCGTTCACCGTTAATAGCAATTGCAGCGTTATGACCGAATCGAAGCGCCAACGCGAAATTATCGATCGCGGCGCCCTGGCCGAGGAGATCGCCACCCTGCGGGCGACGGCGCGCGACGATGTTGGCCGTCGCAAGGTCGTTCTCGAGCGGTTGCGCGACGCATTGGAGGCCGGCCAAGCCGAGGTCCGCCGCCAATTTGAGGCCGGCCGGGCAAGTGGAACACGGGCTGGGGCCAATCTGACATTTCTTTTCGACCAGATTATCCGCATTGCCCACGATGTCGCCGCCGAGGAATATCCATCGGCCAATCCAACCAGCGCCGACCGTCTCGCCATCGCCGCCGTTGGCGGATATGGGCGCGGCGAAATGGCGCCGTTTTCCGATATCGACCTGTTGTTCCTGTTTCCCTACAAGCAGACGCCGCGCGGCGAGCAGGTTGTCGAATACATTTTGTATTTGCTGTGGGACCTGGGCGTCAAAGTCGGTCATTCGACGCGTTCGACCAACGATTGCGTACGCCTCGCCAAGCAGGATCTGACGATCCGCACAGCGCTCCTCGAGGCTCGTTTTTTATGGGGCGATCAAGCCCTGTTTCTGGATTTTCGCAAAACCTTTCAAGACCGTGTCGTTGCCGGGACTGCGCTGGAGTTCGTCGACGGCAAACTGACGGAACGCGATGTCAGACACAAAAAACTGGGCGATAGCCGCTACCTTGTCGAGCCCAACGTCAAAGACGGCAAGGGTGGTTTGCGCGATCTGCAGACGCTCTTCTGGATCGCCAAATATACCTACCAGGTCGACAATGTTAGCGAACTTGTCGCGCATGGGGTCTTGTCGGAAGACGAGGCGCGTAATTTCGCAAAGGATCAGAATTTCCTATGGACCGTGCGCTTCCACCTCCACTACCTGGCCGGCCGCGCCGAGGAGCGCATGACCTTCGATTTGCAAACGCGACTGGCCAAGCGCATGAACTACACCGATCACGCGGGCGCCAGCGGGGTCGAGCGGTTCATGAAACACTATTATCTGGTGGCCAAGGATGTCGGCGATTTAACCCGTATTTTCTGCGCGTCGATCGAAGCCGAGAACATGCGGAAGCCCATTATTAGGCTGCCCCGGTTCCGCCGGCCGCGTGACCTAATGGGTTTCAAGCTCGATCGCGATCGCTTGACCGTCAGCGACGACCAGATGTTCGCCCGCGATCCGGTAGCGATGATCCGTTTGTTCCATGTTGGCCACCAGCAAGGTCTCGACATCCATCCGCATGCGCTGCGGCTGATGACGCAAAACCTCCGTAAAATCGGCAAGAAGGTGCGCAACGATCCCGAAGCCAACCGCTTATTCATCGACATCTTGACATCGTCGGATGAGCCGGAAATAGCGCTGACGCGCATGAACGAAGCGGGTGTGTTTGGGCGCTTCCTACCCGATTTTGGCCGGGTCGTGGGCCAGACCCAGCATGATATGTATCACGTCTACACGGTCGACGAGCACTCGATCCGCGCCATTGACCTGCTGCACCGGATCGAGACCGGCGAGCTGGCAGACGACCACCCACTGTCGACCGAGATTATTCACAAAATTCAATCACGCCGAGCCCTTTACGTCGCCACCTTCCTGCACGATATCGCCAAGGGCCGCGGCGGTCAGCATTCGGAAAAAGGAGCGGCGGTGGCGTTGTCATTATGCCCACGGCTGGGCCTCTCGGAGGAGGAAACTGAATCGGTCGCTTGGCTTGTCCTGCACCATCTCGATATGTCCAACACCGCCCAGAAACGCGATATCGACGATCCCAAGACGATCGCGGATTTCACCGAAGCCGTCCAATCGCCCGAGCGTCTGAAGCTGCTCCTAGTGCTCACGGTTGCCGATATGCGCGCCACCGGCCCTCGCGTGTGGAATGCCTGGAAAGCCGCTCTCTTGCGCGATCTTTACTACCGCACCGAAGAAGTCATGTCGGGCGAGGCCATCGCCGGCGGCGGCACGGCGGCGCGGATCGAGGGTGCGCATAGCCGCCTGCGCGAACAACTCGATGGTTGGCCTAGCACAGCGGTCGACGCCCACCTCGCACGCGGCTATCCCGGCTACTGGCTCTCGCTCGACACCGCTGCACATGCACGGCACGCCGAACTCATTCGCGCAGCCGAGGATCAGGCCGAGGCGCTCGTCGTCGATACGCAGGTCGATCCTAGCCGCGCGATCACCGAAGTGACCGTCTATACTTCCGATCATCCCGGCCTGTTCTCGCGCATCGCCGGCGCCATGGCGCTGTCAGGCGCCTCGATTGTCGATGCCAAGATCTACACGCTGACCAACGGAAAGGCGCTCGATATCTTCTGGGTGCAGGATGCCGAAGGTGGCGCCTTCGACGATGCCGGGCGGCTGAAACGGCTGTCATCGCGCATCGCCGAGAGCCTGAAGGGCGAGATCGCTACCGGCCGGGAACTGATGGGCCGCGAAAGCCTGCCGAGCCGGGCGCGGGTCTTCGCCGTGCCGCCGAGGGTCCTGATCGACGAGGCGGCCAGTGCCACCCACACGGTGATCGAGGTCAACGGCCGCGACCGGCCGGGTCTACTCTATGAAGTGACGCGGGCGCTCACCGACCTCGGCCTTCAGATCTCAAGCGCTAAAATCTCGACCTACGGCGAGCGCGTGATCGACGTCTTCTATGTCAAAGATGTGTTTGGCATGAAGATCCAGCATGACACCAAGCACGCGGCGATCAGGGACCGGCTGATGCTAGCTCTGGTCGAACCGGCGTTGCCGGCGGAAAAACAGACAAGCCAAGAGCACGGCGAGGCGGCACCACAGGGGGCCGGCTAAATCCAAAATCCCGGCTATTACCAATTCGAATCGGGCTCAGTTCCAGGGAATATCACGCGACCCTATGCCCGTGAGCAGTGGAAGGGATCATGGCATTAACGAAACGGCGATCGTCGACATGGAGGCGGGAACGGTCAATGACACCCACTTCCATGAATTCAATGCCAAGTCGCTTATTCGGTCCGGCGACACTTTCACGCTCGCTTCCGGTACACTGCATTCCGAAGTCGTCGGCGATGTGGGTGTCCGGTTTCTGGTAGGGCGGAAATGGACCGCGGCCTAATCGGTCGGCGCGACGCTTTATTTCCACGGAGTGTTGAAAAAAGGGGCGCCGAACTATGAAGATTGCGGTCGTGGCGGCGGGGGCGGTCGGCGGATATTTCGGTGCCCGGCTGCATGCCGCCGGCGAGGAGGTCTACCTCGTCGCGCGCGGCGCCCATTTCGACGCGATTCGGCGGAACGGGCTAGTCATTGAAACCAACGACGGCGCGGAGCGTATCACCGATGTCCAGGTGACCGACGACCCCAACGAGATCGGACCCGTCGACATCGTTTTGTTCGCAGTCAAGTTGTGGGCCACCGAGGCGGCGGGAAAATCGGTCCAACCGCTGATCGGCGCGAACACCGCCGTCATCTCGCTGCAAAACGGCATAGACAGCGTCGACATCCTGACCCCGATTCTCGGTGCGAAGCACGTCATCGGCGGCGTTGCCGAGATAGCGGCCTTCGTGACAGAACCCGGCCACATCAAACTTTCGAGCGGCTTCGCACGCATGCGCTTCGGTGAGGAGAACGGTATCGCCAGCGCTCGCATGACGGCATATTACGACGCCTGCCATCGGGCCGGCGTCGATGGCATATTGAGTGACAATATCATCAAGGCCCGGTGGCAGAAGTTCGTCTTATTAGTCGGATTTTCGGGAATGACCGCGCTTACAAGGGCGCCGATCGGCCCGATCCTGGCTGACCCCGATATGCGCGACGTTTATCGGACTTGCATGAAGGAAGCAGTCATCGTCGGGCTCGCCGCCGGCGCGCCCCTCGACCCGGACTATGCCGCCAAATGCATGGAATTCAGCTCGGCATTCCAGCCTGGGCTCAAGGCGTCGATGCTCGGGGACCTCGAACAGGGCGGCCGGCTTGAGCTCGACTGGCTGGCTGGACGGGTGGTTTCGTTGGGCCGGGAACTTGATGTCCCGACACCAGTCAACGAGACGATCTATGCCGGCCTCAAGCCGTTCGCTGGCGGAGCGCAGAACAGCGTCTAACACCCGCCGTATTTTGCGCAGAATCGCCAACCAAATCAGCAACGTATGAGAATTCACTTGAGACGGGCGGCAAAAAACTAACGCCAATTCAAGACCTCGACCCGAGATAGGCGGTAAGCGTTGCGCATCGCCGTGTGCCTGAAGGGCGAGATCGCCACCGGCCGTGAGTTGATGGGCCGCGAGAGCCTACCGAGCCGGGCACGGATT
The DNA here is from genome assembly GCA_027297685.1 of Alphaproteobacteria bacterium. Taxonomy (GTDB): domain Bacteria; phylum Pseudomonadota; class Alphaproteobacteria; order UBA6615; family UBA6615; genus JAPUHN01. Next base: position 8,742 of record JAPUHN010000206.1, read on the forward strand.
GTTGCCGTGCCGTTGCGGGTCCTGATCGACGAGGCGGCCAGCGCCACTCACACGGTAATCGAGGTCACCAGTCGCGACCAACCGCCCGTTTGAGGAAACATATGCCGGGTCACGCTTGTAACCTGCTCGCAACAGACCCAGCGGACTCTTCGGTTCCTTGGAATTGCCGATGTATTCGAACGGTAAATGGGCTAGCGCGCCTTCAGATACGACATCTCGATGATCGGCGCGATTTTCTCCACATCCGACAGGTTCCGAATGCTGCGAAGAAATTGCTGATTCTCACCGATTACGGTTCTGTTGAGTTTGACGGCAAATGACATGTTTGTTTCCAGATCAAGGGAATTAGGCTCAAATATTCTCGTAGTATTCTATTATTACAATGCGTTATGTTGACTATCTGGCCGCCAT
>JAPUHN010000207.1 GCA_027297685.1 Alphaproteobacteria bacterium
CGCCGTCGAAGGGCACCACCGCCGTGGCTTCGATCTCGACCAGGGCGCGGTCCTCGATGAGGCCATCGACCGCAACCACCGCCATGACGGGAAAATGGCGCCCACAAACGTCGCCTCGCATCGACCTCGCTTGGCTATCACTCCCGGTAGGGTTGGCGGCGACGGTAAAGCGCGAGATGGCTCTCTAATTCCGGGACCAGGTCGAGTGCGCCCTCCTGCTTCGCCAATTTGATGGCCCTTTGCTGTTCTCGAACAGCAATATCGAACCGACCCGCCTCCGCGTTGGCGGCAGCAAGGGTGTCAATTCGAGCTGCGTCGGCACGATCTGCGACAGCCTGTTGGGCCAGGCGTATCGACAAGGCGCCATTGCGCAGTTTTGAATCCGGTGCCGTGGCCAAAATCCAAGCAATATGGTTCTTGGCATCGGCATGACCCTGCTCGGCAGCCTGTCGATACCACTTCAACGCCTCGGCATAATCCTGCCCCACGCCGAGGCCTTCGTGGTATGCAAAGCCGAGATTGAACTGGCCGCGGGCATCACCCTGCTTGGTAGCCAGTCGATACCACTTCAACGCCTCGGTATCATCCTGCGGCACGCCGAAGCCTGCACCGTACATGGCGCCGAGAAGGGACTGGGCTTGCGCATCACGCTGCTCGGCGCCACGCCGAAACCACTTCAACGCCTCGCCATAATCCTGCGGCACGCCAAATCCATTGTAATACATAGCGCCGACATTGAACTGGGCGTCGGAGTGACCCTGGTCGGCAGCCAGCCGATACCATCTCACGGCTTTAGTGTAGTCCTGCGGCAAACCGTGGCCTGTGTCATACATAAGGCCGAGTTGGTACTGGGCGGGCGCATAACCCTGCTCGGCCGCCAGCCGGTACAACTCTGCGCGAGGCACGGCCACCAGCACGACAAACAGAACGACGAGCAGAAGGCCGAATGGAATGACTAGTTTTTTCAATGTGCCCTCTCAATTACGTGCTCATCGAATGCAACAAGTGCGTTGCGAGTCGACCCTCGAATGCTTCGCTGGGTCCAACTACCGACAGCATTATTTGGTGCCGGCGTGAAAGTCGAGTTGCGCGACGCAACATCGAATGTCCGCACGTGGCTAATTGCTCCCGCGTGCGAGCAGTGTCGAGGTTAGCAACTTAGGGGTGACTAATGGACGTCGATGTCGCGTTTGAACTAGTACCCGTCGAAGAGATCGTGACCTAGCCGTCGACTGGCACCACCGCCGTGGCTTCGATCTCGACCAGGGCGCGGTCCTCGATCAGGCCATCGACCGCAACCACCGCCATGACGGGAAAGTGGCGCCCGACAACCGACCGGTAGGCATCGCCAATCCCCTTGGGGTCGGCCAGATAGGCTTGCTTGTCGGTAACATACCAGGTCAGCCGGGTGAGATGCTCGGCCCGGCCGCCGGCCTGCGCCAAAACTTCGCAAATATTAGCCAGTGCCTGGCGCACCTGGCCGGCCATATCATCGGTTTCGAACGCCCCGGTTTGCGGATTCCAGCCGATCTGACCGGCAATAAAGACCAGTCGTCCCTCGGCGGCGACGCCATTGGCGTAACCCTTGGGCCGCGCCCATCCTGGCGGTTGCAGAATTTCCAGCGACATCGTGTTTTCCCCATCTTCAGGGTTGATATTTTATATCTATATATTTTATACTTAAAATATTAAACCGAAGCAATGCCTTGGGGATGCGTAAATCGGATGGCCCAACCAAGCGACAGCAGTTCTTCGAGCGCCAGGCCTCTGGCCGGCCAACACGCCATTGTCACCGGCGGGTCGCGCGGCATCGGCGCAGCGATCGCCGATGAACTGGCCCGTTTAGGCGCCGATCTGACATTGATCGGACGCAGCGCCGATACCCTCGAGCAAGCTGCCGGCGATATTCACCACCGACATCAAGTCGCGGTCACCCCGGTAGTCGCTGACGTGACCGACGAGGCTGCCATCGTTGCGGCGTTCGAGAGCATTCGAGAGCGGGTCCAGCAACCGGAAATTTTGATCAACAACGCCGGCGGCGCCACCAGCGCACCGTTCGCGCGCCTCGAACGCGAGCAATGGGACACCGCGATTACCCTCAACCTGACGAGCGCCTATCTTTGCACCCAGCAAATAGTGCCGGCGATGCTCGACGCGGGCTATGGGCGCATCGTCAATATCGCCTCGACCGCCGGACTTACCGGCTACCGTTATGTCGCCGCCTATTGCGCAGCGAAACACGGGCTTGTCGGGCTGACCCGGGCGCTGGCGCTGGAACTGGCGCGCAAGGGCATAACCGTCAACGCGGTCTGCCCCGGCTTCACCGAGACCGATATGCTCGACCAGTCGGTACAGAACATCGTCGAGAAGACCGGACGCAGCGCCGACCAGGCGCGCGCCGAACTGGCGGCCGGTAATCCGCAAGGCCGCCTGATCCAGCCGCAAGAGGTGGCGGCCACCGTTGGCTGGCTGTGCCTGCCGACCGCAGCGGCGATCAACGGCCAGGCCGTATCGGTCGACGGCGGCGAGGTGCTGTGATGCCGGAAGGGGCGACACCGCCAACCCAGCGCGGCGACTTCGAAACATCGCTATCGGGCGACGACGGGCTCGACCTCAGGGTGTGGTTGCGCCTGTTGACGTGCAGCACCTTGATCGAACGTCGGGTGCGTCAGCGCCTGCGCGAACAATTCGACATCACATTGCCGCGCTTCGATTTGCTGGCGCAGCTCGACCGCGCGCCCGACGGACTCACCATGGGCGCCCTGTCGCGCCGGCTGATGGTGAGCAACGGCAACGTCACCGGCTTGATCGACCGGCTGGTCGCCGAGGACCTGGTCGAGCGGCAACCGGCGCCGGGTGACCGCCGCGCCCAATTGGTTCGGCTGACCCAGGATGGCAAGCGCGCGTTCGACCGAATGATACCGGCGCACGCGACCTGGATCCGCGAACTGTTCGCTAGCCTCGACCGCAAGGCACAAATCACGCTATTCGAATCGCTGGCGGAGTTGAAAACTTCCCTGGCCAACGCCGAACGAGGATAACTGCAATGTGGCGGCCGCCGGAACGAATTCGTTGGCAACCCGACCCCGGCATCTGGCCGACCACCGCCGAGGCCGCTTCCGCGCTGTTGTTCAGCCCGGTCCAGGTCGGCCCGTTGACATTGGCGCAACGCACATGGGTGCCCGCGATGGTTCCCTGGCGGGCGACCGATGACGGCTTTGTCACGCCAGAAGTGCTCGGTTGGTACGAACGGTTCGCCCACGGCCGGCCCGGCGCGATCGTCGTCGAAGCGACTGGAATTCGCGATATTCCCAGCGGACCCTTAATGCGCATCGGCGACGACCGCTTCATTGCCGGTTTGACTGAGTTGACCGAGACTGTGCGCAAGGCCAGCGGCGGTGAAACCCGCTTGTTCATCCAGCTTCTCGATTTTCTATCCATCCGCCGGCGACCGGAAGCGGCAAAGTATTTCCAACGCTTTCTTGCCATCACCGAACAACACCGCGCCGCTATAAGCGCGCACGACTGGTCCGAACAAGCGGTCCGCGACCACCTCGCCGCGATGGACGAGGGTGACCTGGAGCAGGTGCTGACACCGCGCGAACTCGAGGCGTTGCGGTTCGGCTACCGCGAGCGGGTCACCGATACCGACTTGGCGCACATAAGCGATCTCCCCGCCGTGCTGCCCGACTTGTTCGCACAAGCGGCACAGCGTGCCATGGCGGCCGGTTTCGACGGCGTCGAATTGCACTACGCCCACGCCTACACGATGGCCTCGTTGCTGTCGCGGCTGAACGACCGCGACGACGGCTACGGCGGCACCCGCGAACATCGCGCCCGGCTTCCGGTCGAAACCATACGCGCTGTCCGCAAAACGGTGGGCGACGATTTCGTCGTCGGCTGCCGATTTCTCTCCGAAGACTGCATCGACGGCGGTAACACGGTCGATGACGCGGCCTTCTTCGGCGCGGAGTTCGCCCGCGCCGGGGTCGATTTCCTGTCGCTATCGCGCGGCGGCAAGTTCGAAGACGCCAAGCAACCGGCGGTCGGCGCCGCGACCTACCCCTATACTGGCCCCAGCGGCTATGAATGCATGCCGCAATTCATCTCCGACGCGCGCGGCCCGTTCGGCCGTAACGTCGAGCCGGTCCACCGTATCCGCCAGGCGGTACGCGACGCCGGCTATGACACGCCGGTCGTCGTCACCGGCGGCATTCACGGCTTCCAACAGGCCGAGGACATACTGCGGGGCGACCAGGCCGATATAATCGGCTTCGCCCGGCAAAGCCTCGCCGACCCGGATTGGTTCCACAAGGTCAAATCAGGCCATGGCGAGGCGGTGCGGGTCTGCGAATACACCAATTATTGCGAGGCCTTGGACCAGAAGCACGTTCCGGTGACCTGCAAGCTATGGGACCGGGTCGACCGCGACGCGCCCGGGGTGCGCAAGACCCCGGACGGCAAGCGTCGCCTGACCGCACCCGCCTGGGAACCCGACGATGGTTGAGTCCGAAGGCAGAAAAAGGACTGTGGACCTGTGAAAATTAACTGTCTGGGCGCCGGTCCCGCTGGTCTGTACTTCGCCATTCTCATGAAAAAGGCTCTGCCTCAGGCCGAGATCCGGATCGTTGAACGCAACCGGGCGGACGACACGTTCGGGTTCGGCGTCGTCTTTTCCGACGCAACGCTGGAAAATTTCGCCGCCGCCGACAGGCCGACCTACGAACGGATCACGTCGAGCTTCGCTCACTGGGACGACATCGCCATTCATTTCAAGGGCGAAATCCTCGCCTCGACCGGCCATGGCTTTTCCGGCATGTCGCGCAAGCTGATGCTCAACATACTGCAGGAGCGCTGCACTGAACTCGGCGTCATCATGGACTTCGAGACCGAGTTCGCCGACCCCGACGCTTACCGCGATGCCGACCTGGTGTTGGCGGCGGACGGTGGAAATTCCACGGTTCGCGCCCGCTACGAGGATAAATTCGAACCCGAGATCGACTGGCGGCCGAATTATTTCTCATGGCTCGGCACGACGCGGCCATTCCCGGCCTTCACGTTTTATTTCAAACAAAGCGAACACGGCTTGTGGCGCATCCACGCCTACCAATACATGGACGGCTTCTCCACCTTCATTCCCGAATGCACCGCCGAGACGTTCGCCGCAACCGGGCTTGCCGTCGACGACGAAGACGCCACGGTGGCCTATCTGGAAGCCCTGTTCGCCGACGAACTCGATGGCCACCGGCTGATCAAAAACCGTTCGACCTGGCGAAACTTTCCGATCGTGCGCTGTCGGCGCTGGCACTTCGACAATGTTGTGTTGGTCGGCGACGCCGTCCACACCGCGCATTTCTCGATCGGTTCGGGGACCAAGCTGGCGATGGAGGACGTCATCGAACTGGCCAGTGCATTGGCCGACCAGGACGACGTGCCCCAGGCGCTCGCGCTTTACGAGGAACGCCGGCGACCTGTGGTCGAGAGCACCCAAAGGGCGGCGCAGACCAGCCTGCGCTGGTTCGAGACCACCGAGCGTTACTATCAAAAGCTGGAGCCGATCCAGTTCGGTTTCAGTCTGCTGACCCGTTCGTTGCGCATCAGCCACGAAAACCTGCGGTTGCGCGATCCCGACTATGTGTCGGGCATCGACCACTGGGTCGCCGACACCGCGGCCAATCAATCAGGGGTCAACTTACCGGGCACGCCACCGCCGCCGATGTTCACCCCCTATAAACTGCGCGATCTGGTGCTGGCCAACCGGGTCGTCGTCTCGCCGATGTGCCAGTACATGGCCGACGACGGTACGATCGACGACTGGCATCTGGTTCATCTGGGCAGCCGCGCGCTGGGCGGCGCCGGCCTGGTCATAACCGAGATGACCGATGTGTCGGCCGAAGGCCGCATCTCGCTGGGCTGCGCCGGCATGTACCGGCCCGAACATGTGGCGGCATGGCGGCGGGTTACCGACTTCGTGCACACCCACAGCACCGCGAAAATCGGCCTGCAGCTAGCCCACGCTGGCCGCAAGGCATCGACGACGCGGCCGTGGCAAGGCGGTCACGACCACCCGCTCGGCGACAATGATTGGGAGATTTTGGCGCCGTCGCCGGTACCGTATACCGGCGAAAACCAGGTGCCGCGCGAGATGACCCGGGACGACATGGACGCGGTGCGCGAAGACTTCGTGCGCGCTACCGGGATGGCCGACGACGCTGGGTTCGACATGCTGGAGATCCACTTCGCCCATGGCTACTTACTGTCGAGCTTCCTCTCGCCGCTGACCAACCAACGCAGCGACACATTTGGCGGCAACCTGGAAAACCGTTTGCGCTACCCCTTGGAAATATTCAACGCGGTGCGCGCCGCCTGGCCGGACCACAAGCCCATTTCGGTGCGCATATCCGCCAGCGATTGGAAGGACGGCGGCACTACCGCTGCCGACGCGGTTGCAATTGCCGCCGCGCTCAAAATCCATGGCTGCGACATTGTCGACGTTTCGGCGGGCCAAGTGGTCGCCGATCAGGAACCGGAATACGGCCGGCTGTACCAGACTCCGTTCGCCGAACAGGTACGCCTGGAGGCTGACATTCCGACCATGACCGTTGGCGCCATCTCATCCTTCGAGGACGTCAATTCGATTCTCGCCGCCGGTCGCGCCGATCTCTGCGTTCTGGCCCGCGCCAATCTGTACGATCCCTACTGGACGCGCCACGCGGCGCAACTGCAGGACTACGCTATGGCGTGGCCCGCCCCCTACCAAGCGCTCGACGGCTTTACCCCGCGGCAGTAAGCCACAGACTTCGAAGCCTCACGCGCATAGCGGCGGCACGCCGAGGCGCTGTCGCGCCGTGCCGAGAACCTTCTCGAAGGCGAGCGCGATCGCCAGCGCGGTCTCGTCTTCGCCCAGCGGACAGATGATATGCAAGCCCACCGGCATGCCCGCCGCGTCGAGGGCGACCGGCATGGTCACGGCGCACAGATCGAGCATGTTGACCGTGCTGGTGTTGCGCGACGCGCCCATATTGGCTCGATGGTAACTCTTGGGGTCGGCCACCTCGTCGACGGTCGGCGGCGTGATTGCGATGGTTGGTCCGACAATCGCGTCGAAGCCGGCCATGCTGTCACGCACCCGCCGCACGAGGTCGAGCCGCTGGCTGCAGCGCGCCATATATTCGCCAGCCTCGACACTTTCCATCGCCTCGAAACGGGCGGCGACGTTGGGATCGAGATCGTCACGGAACGCCGTCATTTCGTTGTTGATGAAACTGGCGAACTCGGGCGCCGCCAAGCCGCCTCTTTTGAACATGGCGATTGAGTCTTCCAGTTCGGGGACCTCGACCGACGAGATCCGCGCACCCGCCGCCGCAAGCTCGTCGAGGGCCGCTTTTACACCTTCGGCGACCCCGGGATCGCAGTCGGCGAAATACCAATCGCACACACCAATATGGAAGTCCGCCGGACTTGCGGTACCGAGACGATGGCTGAAGGCATGGGCAGGTTCGCTCACTTGAGGATCGATCACGGCAAATGCCAGCACCGCATCGGTGACGGTCCGGGTCAACGTACCGGCGGTATCGAGCGTCGTGCTCAGCGGCACGATACCCGCCGTCGACCAGCGCCCTTTACTGGTTTTGACACCGACGGTACCGGTAAAGCTGGCCGGCATGCGCACCGAACCAGCGGTATCGGAACCGAGCGCAAGCAACGCCGAGCCCTCCCACAGGCTGACCCCGGCGCCGGCGCTCGAGCCACCCGGCACCCGGTGATTTTCACCATCCCACGGGTTACGCGGCGTGCCCCAATGGACGTTGGTGCCGAGCGCGCCGAAAGCGAACTGAACCGTGTGGGTCTTACCCGAAACCGTCGCGAGTTGATGCCGCAGGGCGCGCACGACCGGACCTTCGGACCGCCATTTATCGGGCAGTTCGCGCGGGCAACCGGCAAAGGTCGGATAACCGGCGACGCCGTAGAGGTCTTTCACTGCGACCGGAATTCCTTGCAACGGACCCAGATCGATACCGGCGGCAAGAACCGCATCGGCTGCCGCGGCTTCGGCGCGAAATCGGTCCGGCGCCCAAGTTTTATAGGCGTGCAGCGTTTCACCACGGAGCTCGCGATTGGCGATCGACCATTCGGCCAGGTCGCTCGCGGAAACCTCGCCGTCGCGCATCGCGCCCGCGAGGCTTTCGATCGAGCTCGTGTCGATATTGTGTTCGGTCATACCGTGAAATCCTTCCCCGACGATGGCTCACCCGCCTGGACCCTACGATAGCCGCGGTTTAGCGATCTGCAAACCGGGTGAACGTGAGGACCTCCCGCAAGCGGGCAATTCCGGTTATGTTGCGCGACAGAAAAAGTTGCTCACCCGAGGAAAGATCATGCCCGACGACGCCAAATCCATGCCGCGCTTTTCGCGCGCCGCCATCGAGGACTTTATGCAGCGCTGCTTCGTGGCGACGGGTATACCCAACGACGACGCTGGCACGATCGCCCATTTCATGGCCGAAACCGACATCATGGGTAAGGACTCCCACGGTATCTTCCGGTTGCCCGGTTACATCGGCCGCCTTCAAGCTGGCGGATTCAACAAAACGCCCAACATCCGCATCGAGCAGGAACGCACCGCGACAGCGCTGGTTGATGGCGACAATGGGATGGGTCATCTGGTGATAAACTACTGCGCCGAGACCGCGATCCGAAAGGCTAAGCAGACCGGCGTCGCCTGGGTCGGCGTGCACCATTCCAACCATGCCGGCGCCGCCGGTGTCTACGCCATGTTGCCGCTAGCCCACGACATGATCGGCCTCTATGTCGCTGTCGGCAGCGCCAATCATGTGCCGCCGTGGGGTGGCACCGAGTCGATGCTGTCGACCAATCCGATAGCCGTTGCCGTACCGGGGATGGAGGAAGACCCGATCCTGCTCGACATGGCCACCACGGTCACGTCGTACGGCAAGGTGAAAGTCCACGCCCAGCAGGGCATACCCATGCCCGAAGGCTGGATGATCGACGGCGCGGGTAACCCCCTGACCGACGCATCGCTCGCCGATAGCGGCTACTTGGTGCCCATCGGCGGCGCCAAGGGATACGGGCTGGCGCTTATCTTCGGCATTCTGGCCGGCACCCTGAACGGCGCCGCCTTCGGCAAGGATGTGGTCGACATGAACGCCGACAACAGCTCGGTGACCAATACCGGCCAGTTCATTATCGCCTTGGATATCGCCGCCTTTATGGACGTCGACACGTTCAAACGTCAAATCGACGATGTCATCCGGCTGATGCGCAGCTCGCCGACGCTCGCCGGGGTCGATCGGGTGCGCCTGCCGGGTGAAGGCAGCCATGCCGCCATTGCCGACAGGGTGGCGCATGGAATTCCCTTGTCCGTCCCCTTGCTCGACGGGCTGCGCAACATCGCCGACGAGCTCAACGTCGCACCGCTCGACTGACGCGGCCCGACCTGCCGCGCCGTGGTCTCCTCCTCCGCCTCCACCCCAAGCCGGTCGCCCATTCTGACCGCTGTCCTGTGGATGGTCGGCACCTTGATATCGTTCACCCTGATGGCAATTTCCGTGCGCCAACTGGCGGGCGAGATCCATGCGTTCGAGATCCAGTTTTTTCGCAGCGTTGGGGCGCTGATCATCCTGGTACCGATCGCGCTGGCCAAGGGCAGGACGTCGCTGAAGACCGAGCAACCGCAATTGCAGGTGTATCGTAATCTGGTCCATTTCGCCGCTCAGCTTGGCTGGATAATCGGGATCATCCTGCTGCCGCTGTCGGAAGTGTTCGCCATCGAGTTCACGACGCCGATCTGGGCCGCCATTATCGCGGCATTATTTCTGGGCGAACGGCTCAACCGAGGACGGATCGCTGCGGTGGTCCTCGGCTTTATCGGCATTCTTGTCATCCTGCGGCCCGGCATGGCGACCATCAGCCCGGGAACCTTCGCCGTTCTGGGAGCTTCGGTCGGATTTGCGATCACTTTGGCAGCGACCAAGGCACTCACGAAAACCGACGCGCCGCTGACGATCCTGCTCTACATGTCGCTGATACAGTTGCCGATCGGCGCCGTCATGGCGGCATTCGTCTGGACGACGCCAGACCTGCTGCAATTGTTCTGGTTGTTGGCGGTGGGTGCGTTCGGGATGAGCGCGCACTACTGCGTGGCGCGCGCGCTAGCGTTGGCCGACGCAACCATCGTCGTGCCGATGGATTTCATGCGCCTGCCGCTGATCGTCCTGGTCGCGTTCGTGCTCTACGGCGAATCGGCACAACTGCTGGTGCTGTTGGGTGCGGTTATCATCTTCGCCGGTAACTATTACAGCATTCGCCACGAGCACCGGCTGCGCGCGGACGCGATTCGCTAGCGCGGGTACGTGACACTAAGTGCCTAAATCGGCTACCCCTGGCCGGCGGTGAAGGTAAAGCCGCGGTCTTCGAACTGCTGCAAGACGCCGTCACCGAACGTTTCCAGCTTGTCGGCGATCGCCGCCGGAAAGTCGATGTCGCCCATATCATGAACGCCGCCGGTAATCAGCACCTGGAGAACACCTTCCTCGTCGCTGATATTGCGAAACGCCCGGCACACACCCGGCGGCACCGAGATTGTGTCGAGCGGATCGAGTTCGATGCGGTTCTCGCCACCATCGTTCCACGTGATCTCGAACCGTCCCTTGATCACGGTAAACGTCTCGTAGGTTTGCTGGTGGGAATGCAGCGACGGGCCGTTGCCCGGCGGGCAGACGGTGTATGCCATCACCAACCCCCCTGCGCCCTCGATCGGCGCGCCTTTGCTGACCGGCGTATCGGCGTCTTCGTCGAGGCCGATTACCGAAAGTATGGTGCGGGCGTAGATAACGTCTTTGGCTTCCTGCGACATGTCGAGGCTTTCCGCCAATGGCAGAGGTTTCAGGTCAGCGAAACGCGAGACCCGCTGCTCCATGTCTTGAGCTGAGATTGAAATCGTTTTCATCGTGTCTTCCTCCCGCAGGGTGCCAGCGATCATACCAAATTCGCCGTCGCGCGGCGACCCGGCTGACGGGGATGGGATTGGTTCGGGGGAAATGGAGCGGGTAGCGGGAATCGAACCCGCAACTAGAGCTTGGGAAGCTCACGTGATACCTTTTCACCATACCCGCATAATCCTTTTTTATCACCGCGTGAAGGATTCCCCAACGTCCCGATGTTGAGGTCGTGGGTTCGTGCGGACTAAGGGACATCAACCCATCAAACGCCCACTTTCGAGGGTAATACAGACTTTACTGGCGGGCACCACTGACGGCGGCTCTTAGCCATATGTGGACGTTTAGCCTGACCAAGTCAGCCACAGCTCGGCAGGACCCCTGAATGTAAAATTCGGATAAAAGCTGAAGGTTTGTTCTTCGACGAGCATCAGGGACGGAAGGCGTTCCACAAGCGTTTCGAGTGCAATGGTGGCCTCAAGGATCGCCAATCGATTGCCCAAACAGAAATGAATGCCGCGGCCGAACGAGATATGGGCACCGGCATTTTTCCTAAATATATCAAAGCTTTCCGGGTTTTCAAACAGTTCCTCATCGTGATTGGCCGAGGCCAGGGAAAGGAAGATCTCGGTGCCGGCCGAGATTTTGTACCCGGCGATTTCGGTATCTACAACGGCGACGCGGCGCCAGCTTGTTTGGGGAGAATCGATCCGCAGCACTTCATCGACTGCCTTGGGGATCATTTCCGGGTGGTCGCGAATTTCCTCCCACTGGCTGCGATTTGAGAGCAGGTTAATCAAGCAGTTGCTTAGAAGATTGGTGACAATCTCGTGACCGGCGAACGAAAGGCCGTAGACGACCGACTCGATTTCCTTGAAGGCCAGGTCATCAGGATGGGATTTATGGACGGCCAGCAACTCGGAGGTGAAATCGTCGGCCGGATCGGCAAGCCGTCGCTTCACGAACGCGGCGCAGTACCGCCAATAGGCCAACATATTCTCGGCAATTTCGACCTGTTCGTCATCCGAAGTTTTACCCCAAGTAAAGGCCAGCCGGTTCGCCGTCCATTCCTTGAGTTTTTGATCATCCTCTTCAGGAAAGCCGATGAACCGGAAAATCGTTTCGCCGGGGAGAGGATGCGCCACGGATTTCACAAAATTCGCCGGAGAACCTTTGGCAATCATCGCATCGATCAGAGTTTCACAACGTCGCCGGACATAGGGTTCGAGAATTCTTATCCGCCGCCCCGAAAAACCAGCTTGGGCGTGTTTTCGAACTCGGGTGTGGTCCGGTGGGGTTCCGTTGGATAACACTGGCATGGGATCGTAATCGTCTGCCGCCAGTATGCTTTTCGCCGCATCGCAAATCGGTGTGACCGGATACTGCACATTTTCCGATGAAAATATTTCAGGTTTTCGAAAAACTTCTGAAACATCCTCCATCCGCGTCAGGACGAGATACCCCAATTTTTCCGAATAAAACACGGGTGAGCCGCTGCGGCGTTTCTCTAATTCGGCATAGGGATCTTTCCGATAATTCTCTTCGAAGGGAGAGAAAGTGTGATCGACCGGGCACCCTTGGGGAGCACTTGTGGGTCTAGGACGATTTTTATAGTAGCCGGTATCAACCATCTGCTTCACTCCTTCAAAACCGGTGCACCGGAAAAGTTTAAATACCGATTTTTCGTTGGGGAAGTGATTTCAAAACTGAAATATATATCTACGTCGGCGACGGGTACAGCAAAGGAGGAGTTCCGATGCAATACTTCGCTGACCAGGTTGCCAAGCTGATGTTCTACCACTGAACTACACTCCGACCAGCCCCTGGGAGAACGGCAACAACAAGTCATTCAACATCAAGCTCAGAGACGAGCTCTAAACACCGAAATCTTCGACACATTGCAGCAGGCGAAAATGCTGACCGGAAAATGGCGACAGCATGTCAATACGGTCAGACTGCTTAGTTCATTGAGCCACCGACCGCCCACTCCTGAGACAGTCTTGCCCGCCACTCATGTTCCAGCCTACGCTCTTAAAGACTTAGGCCGGAACATTAAACGCGCCAACCTCTAACTTATTGCCTGGACCACTCAATGGCCGCCAGCCAAACACGAACACGGAAAGGACTGACAAACGTATGTCCATAAACCCTGAAACCGTCCGCCGCATCAATGCGGATTATGCCGGCATCACCCTGGACGAGACCCGCGAAGCGGAACTGGCGGTCGAATTGACGCAGTTTCTCAACGCCAGCGAAAGGGGGCGCCGGCGCCTCGATTTCAACCTCGACCCATACGATTTCCGGGTGGCGCTGATCGAAACCGGCCTTGCGGAGAGTAAGTGATGGACTACTCAACGGCCTCGCTGGTCGACACCGCGGACGCGATCGCGGCAGGCCGGACGCGCGTCCGAGACGTTGTTGAGGCATGTCTCGACCGATACCGGCGCATCGGTGGCAGGCTGGCTTGTTTCGTCGAACTTGACGAAGCTGGCGCTATCGACGCCGCCGAGCGGGCCGACCGGACGCTGCGCGACGGTGGATCGACCGGTCCGCTGTTCGGCGTGCCCCTGGCGCACAAGGATTTGTATTACCGTTCCGGGCGCGTGAGTGCCTGCGGGTCACAGCTGCGCGAAGATTTCCGACCGGCCAGCACCGCAACTGTGCTTGAACGGCTAGATGCAGCCGGCGGCATCGATATCGGCCGACTGGCGATGGTCGAATTCGCCATGGGCCCGCACGGCTTCAACGCGAATTACGACCATTGCCGCAATCCCTGGAACACGGACTACATACCCTGCGGCTCATCGAGCGGTTCGGGCGTCGCCGTCGCCGCACGCTTGGTGCATGCCTCGCTCGGTTCCGATACGGGCGGCTCGATCCGTTGCCCGGCTGCCGTTTCCGGCGTCGTCGGCCTTGTGCCGACACATGGCCGGGTCAGCCGCTTCGGCGTTATGCCGATGTCGCCGTCGATGGACATCGTCGGCCCGCTCGCTCGTACGGCGCGCGACTGCGCACGCGTGTTCGATATCATCGCCGGCCACGACCCGAAGGACGGCAGTACCTTCACCCGGTCCGCGGACGGTGCGGAGGCATGCCTCGAGCAGGTTGACCGGTTGCCACGCATCGGCATCGCACACGGATACTTCGACGCCGATCTGCATCCCGAAGTGGCGGCCGCGCACGACGCGGCGCTGGTTGCTCTTCGCGACGCCGGTTTCGAGATTCGCGACGTAACCCTGCCGGCCGATCTCCTTCAGGAGGTCGCCGACCTGCACCCGTTGCTGATGAAGGTGGAGGCCGCCGCCAACCATATGCCCGACATGCGCTCCACGCAGGATCGCTACACGACCGAAGTCGGACTCAGGCTCCAGGCTGGCTTCTTTCCCCCGGGGACGGAATATGTCCAGTCGCTGAAGTTGCGCGGCGCCTATCTGCGCGCTATCGCCGCTAGTGCATTCGCCGATGTCGACCTGCTGTTCACGCCGGTTCTGTCGATTCCTGTCCCGACGATCGAAGAAACAACGAACAAGCGCGGCACCGACTATCTCGACATGGTCGTTGC
>JAPUHN010000208.1 GCA_027297685.1 Alphaproteobacteria bacterium
CCGGGTGAGCCGCTTTTCCTATTCCGACGAGGTCCTGCGTAAGCTGTTCAGCGACACCAAGACGGTCGCCCTGGTTGGCGCCAGCCCGCGCGGCGAACGCCGGGCAAGCTGGCGAGTGATGCGCTTTTTCCAGCAGCACGGCTACAAGGTTTATCCGGTCAATCCCGAAGCGTTAGGCCAGGAAATACATGGCGAGAAAGTCTATGCTTCGCTGAATGATTTGCCCGAGAAGGTCGATTTGGTCGACATATTCCGCCGTTCCAGCAAAGTAGCGCCGGTGGTCGATGATGCCATCGGGGCTGGTGCGCCCTATATCTGGATGCAGCTCAACGTCATCGACAAGACCGCTGCGGCAAAAGCGGAAACGGCCGGCGCCACTGTCATCATGGACCGCTGCCCGGCGATCGAGCTGCCACGCTTGCAGCGCGCCGCTTAGTTACAGGATCATGGTTATGGAACCGCTTTATTACCCCGACTGGCAGATCCGCCGCATTCTGCGCGATACCGACGTCATCGCCATGGTCGGCGCCAGTACCAACTGGAACCGGCCGAGCTATTTTGCAATGAAATATCTGCAGGAAAAGGGCTTCCGGATTATCCCGGTGAACCCGCGCGCGGAGGGTGAGGAGCTGCTCGGCGAAACGGTCTATGCCAACCTCAAAGACATCCCCGAACCGGTTGAAATGGTTGATATTTTCCAACGCTCGGACCGGGCGCCGGCGGTGGTTGACGAGGCCATCGAGATTGGCGCTAAAATTGTCTGGATGCAGCTTACGGTGCGCCATGACGAGGCGGCAAAAAAAGCTGAAGATGCGGGACTGACGGTGATCATGGATCGCTGCCCGAAAATCGAATTCGGCCGCTTGAGTGGCGAACTCGGCTGGAGCGGCATCAACACGCGGGTCATTACTTCGCGCCGCTCGAAACAAATTCGCGCTCACTGAGGCTCGACGGACTGATTTGCGGCGGCTCTAAAATACCTCATCCCAGGCTTGTCGAAGGATGATGAGCGATAACGGAACCAAGACCATGGTAGACGACAGCAAACCCGCTAAACCGCCCGGCTTCGAGACATTGGCGATCCATGCCGGTGCGTCGCCCGACCCGTCGACCGGGGCGCGCAACGTGCCGATATATCAATCCACCGCCTACGTCTTCGACGACGTCGACCACGCGGCATCGCTATTTAATCTGCAGACCTTCGGCTACATCTATTCGCGCATCGGCAACCCGACCGTATCAGCGCTCGAGGAAAAGGTCGCGGCGCTGGAAAATGGCCGTGCCGCCGTCGCCACTTCGACCGGCCATGCGGCGCAGATGCTGGCGATGTACATCTTGATGGAACCGGGCGCCAACTTCGTATCCTCGATCAATTTGTATGGCGGTTCGATCACTCAGTTCACCCATACGTTCAAGAAATTCGGTTGGCACTGCAAATTCGTCGATCCTGCAGATCCGGAAAATTTCCGCGCCGCCATCGACGAAAACACAAAGGCGCTCTTTCTCGAACTGCTGGCCAATCCGGGTGGCATTATCGTCGATATCGAACCGATCGCCGATATTGCGCGCGAGGCAGGCATTCCGCTGATTGTCGATAACACCACGGCGACCCCCTACCTGGTTCAGCCGTTCGACTGGGGCGCCGACATTGTCATCCATTCGATGACCAAATTTCTCGGCGGGCACGGCAATGCGATGGGCGGAATAGTCGTCGAGAGCGGCCGCTTCGACTGGGGACAGAACGATAAATTTCCCTCCCTCACCCAGCCCGATCCGGCCTATCACGGTCTCACCTTTCACGAGACCTTCGGCGATTTCGGTTTCTCGACCAAGGGGCGCGCCGTCGCCTTACGCGATCTGGGGCCGACGCTGGCGCCAATGAACGCGTTTCTAATATTGACCGGCATCGAGACGCTGTCGCTGCGCATGGCGCGCCATGTCGAGAACGCTCAAGCTGTCGCTGAGTATCTGGATGCCCATCCAGCGGTCGAATGGATCTCGTACGCCGGCCTCAAATCCAGCCCCTATCACAAGCTGGCCAAGAAATATCTGCCCAAAGGGGCCGGCTCGTTGTTCACCTTCGGCCTCAAGGGCGGCTACGAAGCGGGTATCCGGCTGGTCGAAAGCGTCGAGCTAATCTCGCATCTGGCCAACCTGGGCGATACCAGAACGCTGATCCTCCACCCGGCCTCGACCACCCACCGCCAGCTCACCGAGGAACAGCGCATCGCCGCTGGCGCCGGGCCCGACGTGGTGCGTATTTCCGTCGGCCTGGAAACCGTCGACGACATTATCGCCGATCTCGATCAGGCACTCAGCCACGCGCTGGCCAAAGCGGCGGAATAGGTTGCTTTAATTGCCGATGCTTCGCCGGGTTTTTACTCGGCGGCCTGCTTGCCGTACCATTGTTGCGGCAGGACGCCGCGAATGGCGTAGGCCAGCGCTTCGACCACTTGATGGGGGTCGCGTGCAACCGCCTTTGCGGCAGCGTCAACCTCTTTCAAAGCGTGGTTGTGCTCGGGTTGATGCAGGACAATTAACGGTTTGCCCAGCGCGGCGGCATAGCCAGCATCGAACGCGGCGTTCCACTGTTTGTACTTTTCTCCAAACCGTACGACGACCACGTCGGCATCGGCGATCAGCGTGCTGGTGCGGACCGAATTGAGCAGCGCACCTTTGTGGTCGTGCCAAAATACCGAATCCTCAGTGCCGAGGATGGCGACGCCGCAATCGTCGGAGTCCTCGTGTACGGTGACCGGTGCATTCAACACCACCGGCAGGCCGGCCTTGGCGACGCCATCGGCGATTTGTTCACGCCAATCACTGTGGATTTCACCCGACAGATATACCTTCCAGATTTTCTCGTTCATAGAAATTGTCCCAGTTTCGGAAGCGGGTTTCCCCTGTATTGCTCCATTGTTTATAGCAGGACCGGTAGAGCGACGCGAACCGAAGGAGGTAGATATCATGAAGATCGGTGTTATTGGCGCCACGGGTGTTCTCGGCCGCAATGTCGTGCCCCGTCTGCTGGCGCAGGGCCATGAGGTGCGCGCGATCGTGCGCCGCGAAGACGCGGTGCCGCGGTTCACTGCAATCGGTGCCGAGACCGCGCTGGCGGACATCTTCGATACCGATGCATTAACGCTCGCGCTTACTGGATGTGACGCCGCTATCAACGTAGCAACGGCGGTGCCGCGACCGGGTGAAACGCCAGCGTGGGATGAAAATACCAAGGTGCGTGTCAACGGTACGCGTTCGTTCCTCGCCGCTGCCGCTGCGGCCGGTACCACGAGGTTGCTGCACCAGAGCATCGCCATGATCATCAAAAGCGATGATGGGGCGTGGGTCGACGAAGATTCTCCCCACCATGCCTTGCCGCACATCCAATCGGCCGTCGAGCTGGAGTCACTCGCGCGCGACAGCGATCTCGATTGGCGCATCGTCCGCGCCGCGCTGTTCTATGGACCCGGCACCGGACACGACGATTTCCTGCGCCGGCGGGCGCGCAATGGCACACTCCAGACGCCGGCCGACGGACAAGATTATTTGTCGCTGATCCACATTACCGACCTGGCCGCCGCTGTCGTCGCCGTGATGGAAGCTCCCACGGGGCAGCAAATCTATATGGCCAGCGACAACGAACCGACCACCTACGAGGCGTTTTACAACTATATTTGCGCCTTGGAAGGCGTTGATAAGCCGGCGACCGGTGGACCGGTCTTTTTGCCCTCATTTCGTACCCGTAACGCGAAGTTGCGCAACCTTGGCTGGCTGCCCCATTACCCGACCTACCGCTGCGGTATCGTCTAGGCGAACCCGTTGGTTTGCCCGCTGGAGCACTCGGCGGCGATCCAATCGAGGTAGGCGGCATTGCCGCCGCGAAGCGGAATTTCGACCACGCAGGGCAGATCGTAGCTGTGTAGCGCCTTCACCCGCTCGGTGAGCGCCGCTACCTTTTCGGCCGTGGTTTTTAAGATCAATACGATCTCATCGTCCTCTACTATTTTGTCTTGCCACCAATAAATCGAGCGCATGTCGCCGATTATGTTGGCGCACGCTGCCAGGCGTTCTTCGACCGCCGTGCGAGCGATCTTGATGGCCTCATCGTGCGATCCGCATGTAATGTAGATCATGCTGGTCGGACGATCGGTTTTTGTTAACGAAGCGGAAGTCATCGGACTGTAGCCTGCGAATACTTGGCGCGACCGTCATTCTACACTACGATCAGCATCGGTTGCACAGAGCATCGCTCTGCGTTCACGGCCAAGGCACTTTGTTCGATTTTGGGGGAAACATGCCCGTACGCAGTAACAAAACTAATTTCGCTCACGGTGATAATGTCGTAGCCCTGCAGCCCCATCGCCATCGTACCTATTCCCGTGAAATTGGTACTGGTGCAGGCAAACTATCGGCCGCTCAGCGCGAATGGTTGGTGCGTGGGCTGTCACAGCCGGGCGGCAAACTGCCGTTGTTCGACCGCGACGGCCAGAAGATAAGCGATCGCACGATTAAAAGCTGCATCCGGAAAGGCTGGGCCGAACCGTGGTTTGAGAACCCGATCAAGCCTGACTGGCTGGT
This sequence comes from Alphaproteobacteria bacterium, assembly GCA_027297685.1. Taxonomy (GTDB): domain Bacteria; phylum Pseudomonadota; class Alphaproteobacteria; order UBA6615; family UBA6615; genus JAPUHN01. The sequence continues at coordinate 4,579 of JAPUHN010000208.1, forward strand.
CTGTAAGTTGACTGATTCCGGGCGGCGGGTAATCGAAAACAGCGGCTGATCCTTGCGTCAGGCGGCCATAGAATAAATCATCCACGTCTAGAAGTTTCACGAACTTGGACAGCTATTTAAGCTCTCCTTTACGTTAGCGCCCTATTCTCCAACATCATGAATACGTGGGCACGCCAACCCTTCGGCGGCCAAAAAGGGCGTTCGATCATGAGTTTAGCTGCGGTCTCCACGCGAACTCCCGCAACTAGCGCCACAGTTAAAGTGGTGGTCGTTGACGATTCGGCGGTCGTGCGTGGTCTTACGCGCCGGTTCCTCGAAGAGAGTCCCAATATCGAGGTGGTGGTCACTGCGTCGAATGGTAAAAATGCCATCGAAGCGGTGGCAAAATACGACCCCGACGTCGTCGTTCTCGACATCGAGATGCCGGTTATGGATGGCCTTACCGCAATCCCCCTAATATTGGCGGAAAAGCCGTCGGTAAAGATCGTAATGTCGTCGTCGCTGACCGAAGCAAACGCCGTCGTGAGCTTAAAAGCCCTTTCGGCTGGCGCCTCCGATTATATTGCCAAACCAACATCGGGATCGGAAATCTACGGCGCCGATAATTTCAAACGCGAGTTGATAGCCAAGGTTTTGGCGCTTGGCGGTCGGGTGAACTCGGCAGTGACTGCGGGAAAATTACAACCTGCAGCAAAACATTCCGGATCGGCGCAAAAGTTATACCCCGGCCAAGATATAGTGTTGCGGGAGCCGTCAGCCGTGCCGCCTCGGGCGATCGCCATTGGTAGTTCGACCGGCGGGCCGCAGGCGTTGTATGCGGTTATCGGCGGCCTCGACGCTACTCTGCTTCAGCCGATTTTTATCACCCAACACATGCCGGCCACATTTACAAAAATACTGGCCGACCATCTGGCACGCGATTCCGGTCGTGCTGTTTTCGAAGCCAAGGATGGACAACAGGTCATACCGGGCGAAATTTACATCGCTCCCGGCGACTACCACATGTTGATTCACGGCCAGAGCGACGATCTGAAAATTGAACTGACGCAAACCGAGCGGGAAAACTATTGTCGGCCGTCGATTGAACCCATGTTGCGTAGTCTGACACAGATCTATGGACCGGCTCTATTGACTGTCATTCTCACTGGGATGGGCCATGACGGACTGGAAGGCTGCCAGACCAGTGTCGAAAGCGGCGGAACGGTGATCGCGCAAGACGAAGCAACGAGCGTTGTCTGGGGTAAACTCGTCATTACCGATTTCATCAGCTCCGATGAGACCGCCGGCAGTTCGATTGAGGCCTGGTTAAAACGAGAAAAAGCCGCGGGCCCGATACGTGAGGAAGGCAAAGTGCGGGCGCTCTTTACAGAAGCCGGCTTTCGTATGCGTACCGTCGAAGATTTGACCGACCGCTATATCGGCTTGGTACACAACGGTTGGGTTGCCCTCGAGCGATCTTTGCGGGCAAACGCCGCCAACCGGGATATTTTACTGGGCATGATTGAAGAAGCCGAACGCTGGACGCAGCGCGTAATGCTGCTCAAAAGCGACCAGATAGGTTACACGCGGCTGTTCGCAACGAAGAAAACGAAGTTTTAGTTCGCGCCGGTCGAGCCCCGGTGATTACCAGGTCATGACGCCGCCGTAACGGTTCTCCCCGCCGTTGGCATCCGTGAGCGAGGTCATCAAGATCCACTCGTCGGGCTCAATATAGCGCTGCGCGAGAAACCGGTAGAGATCGCGCAGTTCGTTAGCGATATTAAATTCCTGCGGGTACATGGGGTCGACGTCGCGCCACCCTTCGATAATTTCCCGCCACGCTTCGAACCGGGCGTACAGCTCGTCGCGCAATTCTCGAACATGTTCGCGTTGCGTATCCAACGTGCTCAGAACCGTCATGATTTCGCTGGTCTGCGCGTCGATCCGGTCGAATCTAGATTGAAATTCGGCGACCGGATTAGCCATGAGGCGTAATACCGGGTTCACTTGATCGAGGATACTGTTCTGGTCGCTGTGGGTCCGTCGCAACGAAGTAAGTTTCTTGCACAATGCCTGGATCTCGTTAAAGCGTTCGCGCAGGGCCTCGACGTAAGATAAATCGCCGGCGAACTCTTCGACCATGTTCGCCACTTGCTCTTTGTCCGCCACTTCGAGTCGATCGGCGGCTTCGGCGAAGGCATCGGAAACTTTTTGTTTGGTTGCGGGATCGTCAAAAAGTTGTTTAAGCGCGAATGGATCGGTAATCATGGATTCGCGGCCCGAGACCCAAGTCACCAACTGCATCGTCAGTCGCTTGAGGGCGATCTCCAGATGGTCGGAGGTGGGCTCCCACGATGCTTCGCCGGTAAGCACTTCTGGTGGCACCTTGTCGCCAGGACGCAACGCGGTAACGAAGCGGAGGCTCTTACCGATCGTGTCGAACATTATCCGCAGAGGGCTGTCTTCTTCGAGGTTCAACTCTCGAATTATCCCGTCCAGGGGTAGCGACACATCCTGGTCGCCGAGCTTAGCGCAAAACATTGGCTTCTCATCCGGCGGCGCGGAGGTGCGAAAGTACGGTTCGTTGAATACTTT
>JAPUHN010000209.1 GCA_027297685.1 Alphaproteobacteria bacterium
ATCAGCGTCGCCATGCGGTCGAGCATCGCTTTGGTATTGGTCACGGCCAGATCGGAATAGTTCATGGTGGTGATGTCGAGGGTGCACAACTCCGGGCGGTTCTCGACAACGTGGCGAACCCGTTCTTCGGCGCTGCTGAGCTTACTTCCCTTGCGAAAATTGTGCGGGGCGTCGGGTTCGACCACCAGAATGCCGCCGGGTCCGGTGGTCAGGTTCAGCAGGATCGGGCAGCCGGCGTCGCGCACGCGGTCGACCACCTCCTTATAGAGCGCCGGGTCCATGCTGGCCTTCGCGGTTTTCGGATCGCGCACATGGATATGGGCGATCGCCGCGCCGGCCCCATGGGCGGCGATCACCTCGTTGGCGATCTCTTCCGGGGTTACCGGCACAGCCGGGTTGATGTGCTTGGTGTCCGATCCACCGGTAACCGCGCATGAAACGATAACGGGACGCGCGATGACGGGGTCCTCCGTTAGAGTGGGTGCTATTCGGCGGCCTTGCTGGCGCTGCCAGCGCCAGAAATACCGAAGATCTCTCGCGCCTCGGCCGGCGTCGCCACAGTGTCGCCGATCAATTCGATGATTTCGACCGCGCGCTCGACCAGTTGCGCGTTGCCCGATGCCAGTTCGCCGCGGGCGATGTAGAGGTTGTCTTCGAGGCCAACCCGCACATGGCCGCCCAGTACCGTCGCCGTGGCGACCATGGGGAACTCGAAGCGGGAAATTCCGAACGCGGCCCACTGCGCACCGTCGGGCAGCATGTCGCGCATCAGCGTCATCGCTTCCGGTGTCGCCGGTGCGCCCCACGGGATGCCGAGACAAAGCTGGTAGAGCGGATTGGCGTCTGCGATCACGCCGGTCTCGACCAGATGATTGGCCAGGCGCACATGGCCGACGTCGAATACTTCGAGCTCGGGCTTCACCCCGGCCGACTGGATCAGCTCGGCCATCTCTTTGATCATCTCCGGCGAATTGACCATCGGACGATCGCCAAAATTCATCGTCGCCACATCGAGCGAGCAAATATCGGGTTTGTTCTCGAGCACATGGATGACCCGTTCCTCGGCGGTTCTCATCACGCTGCCGGGGCCGGGCTCCTGCGGACTTTCGATGTTAACATCGAGGCGCGCTCCGGGGCCGGTCGTCAGGTTGATCACCACCGGGCAACCGGCGTCACGCACGCGATTGACAACCTCGCCGTAATAGTCCGGTTTCATGCTTGCCCTGCCGGTTTCCGGGTTGCGGACGTGGATATGGGCCACTGCGGCGCCGGCGGCGTTGGCGGCGAGCACTTCGTTGGCGATTTCCTCGGGCGTCGCCGGCACGGCCGGGTTGATGCCTTTAGTGTCGGCACCGCCGGTAACAGCGCAGCTAATGATGACAGGACGTGCCATGGATTGCCTTTCCCCCTTGCGTGATCACATTATGCGGCAGTGTTGACGTTGGAGCAGTATCTTACCACGCCGGTGCCGGGCGAGAAACAAGCCGCAATTCCGGAGGAGAAATGGTCAAAGCAATCCGCTTTCATGAATTCGGCGGACCCGAGGTCCTCAAATACGAGGATGTCGAGGTCGGCGATCCCGGTCCGGGAGAAGTTCGCCTGCGCCATACGGCGATCGGCTTCAATTTCCTCGATGCGCTGGTGCGCGAAGGCAGGTATCCGGTGCTACCCGACCTGCCCGCGGTGCCGGGCGCCGAGGCAGCGGGAATCATCGAGGCGGTCGGCGACGGCGTCGATGGCTTCAATGTCGGCCAACGGGTCGCCTACGCCGCGAATTTCTCCGGCGCCTATAGCGAAGCCCGGTTGCTCAAGGCTAGCGATGCCGTTGCCTTGCCCGATACCATTTCCGATGAGGATGCAGCGGCGAGTTTTCTCAAGGGCATGACCGTCGAATACCTCATCAACCGGTGCTATCCGGTCAATGTCGGTGAGGTCGCGTTGATCCACGCCGCGGCGGGTGGGGTCGGGCTGTTCATGTGCCAATGGCTCAAGCATCTGGGTGTGACCGTCATCGGCACCACTACTTCGGAAGAGAAAAAAGAGTTGATCCTCGCCAACGGCGCGGCCTATGCGGTCAACTCCCGCACCGAGAATATCGCCGACGTGGCGCGCGAGGCCACCGGCGGCGAGGGCGTCCACGTGGTCTATGATTCGGTTGGCCCCGACGTTTGGCAGGCGTCGATCGATTCCCTGCGTCCGCGTGGCTATTACGTAAACTTTGGCAACGCTTCTGGGCCGCTGGCACCGATCGACTCGGTCGAACTGCAGATGCATGGTTCGCTGTTCTTCACCAAGGCGTCGATGCGGTACTATCACCTGACCCGCGGAGATCTCGACAACGCCGCCGCCGCCCTGTTCGAGGTTATGGCGCGCGGCGCGGTAAAAACGGTGATCGGCCAACGCTACGCTCTGGCCGATGCCGCGCAGGCGCAGATCGATGTGATGGAACGGCGCACGACCGGCTCGACGGTGCTGACGCTGTAGCGCCGGCTATTTCTTCGATTGCTCGACGACACGGGCGAAGGCGGCCAGCGTTTCTTCGCTGACATAGTGTTCGATACCCTCGGCGTCGAGCTCGGCGGCGCGCTCGCTCACACCGATGGCGCGGAGAAAGTTCAAAACGATCTGGTGCCGCTGCCGCGATGCATCGGCCAGCCGGTGTCCCTCCTGGGTCAGGAAGATCGACCGGTAGGGGCGGGTGTGCACCAGGCCATCGCGCGCCAGCCGTTTGACGATTTTGTTGACCGTCGCATGGGAGACGCCGAACCGTTGCGCCATCTCGACGACGCGGGCTTCGCCATAGGCGTTGATCAGGTCGTCGATCATCTCGACATAGTCTTCGGCTTTTTCGGTTTGCTGCGCCGTGCGCACCCGCTCGAACTGGGCGGCCTGCAGGCTCGCGTCCATCATTTCGTCGGGCATTTCGTCCGCCATGGCATTGGCGCCCTTCAGCGCTGATTTTTCGCGATCCGCCATCGCCTATACCTGAACCAGAAAAGCCGTTGCATACATCACCAGCACACCGGCGCCGAAACCGGCGAACGCGGTACCCGCCGGAGTGTTTTCATGGCCCGCGCCGCGCATCGACCAGATTGTCCGGCCGACTTCGATCATGACCTGCAGGATCGCTCCGGCGGCGATGCCGAAGAATACCGCGCCCCAGTGAGGCACAAAGGTAAACGCGCCAATCCACGCACCGGCCACCGCAGGCAGGCCGGCTATCGCCGCCCAGCCTGCAAGCATCGCTAGAGAAACCTTGCGGCGCGTCACCGGTGCGACGATGGCCACGCCTTCAGTCAAATTATGCACCGTGAAACCGACAATGAGCAGGCTGCCTAAGGCGGCGTTGCCGAACGACAGGGCAACACCGATCGACAAACCCTCACCGAAATTATGAAAACCGATGCCGATCGCCAACCAGGTCGCCAGGGCGGCGCCGCCGGCCGGCAAGTTCGAGCGTCGGCTGATGGCGGTCAGGCCCAGGAACGTCAGCGCCGCCGCCATCCAGACCGCTACGTCTGCTTGGAACGCGCTTGCCGCGTCCGTCGCCAATTCAAGGCCCTCCGACAGAGTGTCGACCAGCAGAAAGGCCAGCAAACCGATGGTCAACGCCAGGGCGAATACGATGCCCTCGCTGCCCATGCGCCGCAGTACCGGCAGGGTCATCATGCCCAGCGCGACCGGGACGACCCCGACGAACAGCCCCAACAGCGCCAGGTTGAACAGCGTGGCGGCATCCGCGTCGGGCGACGTGCGCGCCACGTCGATGGTGTACTCGAAGGTCGCCCCGGTGCTGGTGACGAAGCGCATGTGGTGGGTCTCGCCCGCCACCCAGGGATAGGGCACGGTGATCTGCGCCGTCGCCAGGCGGTGCAGCGGTCCCGCCGGCGTTTGCCGGAAAGTCCAATAGGCGCCGTCAACTTGGACCTGGGCGATCTGTACGGGATCGCGGCCGTCGCCACGGATCCGGGCGACAATGCCATCGGCGCCGACGGTGACCCGTTCCACCACCAGGGCCTCTTCGGGTGGCAAGCCGGCGCCGAACTTCGCCAGCGGTTCGAAGGCAACCACGGCAAGCGCGACCACCGCCAACAGCAGCAGCGGGATACCGATCGCCAGACGGTGCCACGTCATCACACCACCTCGAAGAAGCTCATCCAGCCGAGTTCGGCGAATTCGCTCTGGTGCGCGTGGAACATGTAGCGGCCCGGCTCATGGTCGCGAAACGACATCTCGATGATGCCCCTCTGGGCCTGGCACAACATCACCGTGTCGATTGTTGTCAGCGTCGGTGTGAGCGTTGTGCCATGGTCGTAATAGTCGAAGAAGTTACCGTGAATATGAAACGAGTTGACCGGATCGAATTCGGTGACGTTGATCAGATAAATCCGCACCGGACGGTCGCGGTCTATTTTTATCGGGCGTTTCATATATTCGTGGGCAACCGTGTTGACGGCATAGATCTCGTTTTCGTCGTCGAAATTGGTGTCGAAACCGTTCATCACCATGACCAGTTCCTGCCACTCCGCGTTCGCCGGTGTGCCGAGTTGGCGCGATCGGGCAACCTCGGCGTGTTCGGCATGAAGAGCTGGGTCGGGGTCGACGATAAACGCGCCGTACAAGCCCTTGTGGATGTGCCGTTTGAGCGGTACCGAGTGGCAATGATAGAGGTGACAGCCGAACGGCTTCGCCGGGAATTCGTAGACGAAACTCTCCCCCGGAGCGACCAGGCCAGCACCGGCGATGCCGTCCATGCTGGCGCCGTGGATACCATGGAAGTGCATCGAATGGGCGTGGCTGCCATTATTGGCGAAGCGCACGCGCAGCCACTCGCCTTCGCGTGCGCGCAGCGCCGGTCCCGGCACCCGCCCGTTATACGCCCACGCGGGAAAAAAGATGCCGGGGGCGACCTCTATTTCGACGTCGACCGCCGTGATGTCGAAGCTACGCACGCGCCGGCCGGTGGCGTCGGTTTCGACGGTCCCGGTCTCCCAATCGGTCAGCAGGTCATGGGGGTCGAACCCGTTGCGTCCGTGATCGACCGTACCGACCGTAGTCATGCCGCCGGCGTGGGCAGTAGCGCTTTGCGTCGCCGGATGGGTGCCGACATGTTGCGCGGCAACGGCATCGCTGCTTGAGCCGGCGACGAGCGGCGCCAGTGGCAGCAATGCGCCCGCGCTCAAAAAGGAACGACGGTTCGATATGGTCCGCAACAACCGGGAAATCATTCCGTGTGCCTTCCATCCCTGCAAACAGGCGCGTAACTCGCCCTGACCGCGGATATAGTCGCTAATTATGCCGTAGGTCAATATTGGCTATAGGGAAACATATT
>JAPUHN010000021.1 GCA_027297685.1 Alphaproteobacteria bacterium
TCGATAGCATCCGTAATTCTTCGAGAGCAGAATGGGGCACGTTCTGCGCCTCATCAACAAACAGAAGGACTGGCTTACCCACCCGATGGTTGTCGATTAGGAACGTCTCGATCCGCTTGAGCAAGGTTGCCTTGTCAGTTCCTTCCTGGGGCACATCGAATTTTACCGCCACTGAGCGCAACATGTTTTCAGCGTCGAGCATCGTCGATACCACCTTTGCGGCAATCAGGTTTCGGCCAACAAAAGTCGAAAGAATGTAGTCAACCAAGATTGTTTTACCGGCCCCAATCTCGCCGGTAATGACGATAAAACCTTCGCCTTGGTTAATCCCAAAGGTGAGATAGGCTAACGCCTTTTTGTGTGGTCGGGCGTCGTAGTAAAACCGGTAATCTGGCGTTAGCCGAAACGGACGTTCGTCCAAATTGTAAAAGTCTTCGTACATTCTTGCGCACCGCTCATTAGGGAAACCAACATCAATCGCTAATAGGAAAGGTATGGCCCTTAACATGCACAAGTCGCATATAAATAAGGCGCTTCGATTTGTCTGTTCGGCAAACCGAGGCGCCTGAGCTCTCCAGGGACATGCTCTTACTCTCCCGTTGGCCGCGACAAATCTTTGGTGTCGTATTATTTAAGGAGTACAACGACACGTTTTGCGTTTGCCATCAGCAATCTACTACTACGCTATGTTAGCACCTCAACACGAATTTTCACCACAACGAACTTTCAAGCTGCCGCTTGTTTTTATCGCATTTTTACATCTATTTATCGCAACTCACGATTTTGTATAGTTAACGATACTAGCAATATTTCGAATTAACTATCTGGCACTGCTCACTTTATATATTAGTCTTTTATGGTACCGCACCCAGTCAGAGATCAACCTAGATCATTCCGTACGATTTGTACCGCTTGCCAATCTAGGGCCTGTTTGCCCTTGGGTGGGTGGCAGCCTGTCCGATGGCGCAAGATCGCGAACGGCAGATTTGCGGCAAGCCGTAGCAAACTTGAGCAAAGGTGATGATGAACAGCGAAGGGCCAGTTGTCGTCGTCGGACTTGGCTATGTCGGCCTGCCGTTGGCAGTGGCGTTGGCGAAGCATGGCGCCGTGCTTGGATTCGATATCAGCGGTGAACGAATTGCCGAACTGAACCGCGGGTACGATAGAACGGCAGCGGTGCCGTCAGAAGCGTTGTCGTCGAGTGCGCTCGTTTTTACCGACGACCCGGCCAAAATCGAAGGTCGCGGTATCTTGATCGTTACCGTGCCGACGCCAGTCGGCGCAGATAACCGGCCCGACCTGTCGGCCGTTCTGGCGGCGAGCGAAACCGTTGGCCGCGCGTTAAAGCCGGGCGCCATCGTCGTCTACGAATCCACCGTCTATCCGGGGGTGACCGAAGATATTTGCGGGCCGGCGCTGGAGCGCGCATCGGGGCTCCAATGCGGTAAAGATTTTTTCCTCGGCTACTCGCCCGAGCGCGTCAATCCCGGCGATCGTGAACACACAATCGATCGCATCACCAAGGTGGTGGCCGGGCAGACACCAGAGGTTGTCGATCGCCTTGCGGCGATCTATGGCGCGGTCAACGGTGGCGACATCTATCGCGCGCAGGATATTCGCACTGCCGAAGCTGCAAAAGTCATCGAAAATGCCCAGCGCGATATCAATATCGCCTTCGTCAACGAGGTCGCCATGATCCTCGGGTCCTTGGGACTAAATTCGCAAGATGTCCTCGACGCCGCCAATACGAAATGGAATTTCCTACCGTTCCGTCCCGGGCTTGTCGGCGGTCATTGCATCGGCGTCGATCCCTATTACCTGGCTCATGCCGCCGAACAAGCCGGCCACCATCCCGAGATCGTCCTCGCCGGCCGGCGCATCAATGATGGTGTGGGCGCCTACGCCGCCAGCCGTATCGACGCCGTAATGTCGCGCACCGGCGGGCGGGTTCTCGTGCTCGGACTGACGTTTAAGGAAAACGTACCCGACCTGCGCAACTCGAAGGTAATCGATATTATTTCCGCGCTCATCGAGCGGGGTCATCACGTCGACGTGCACGATCCCCACGCCGACGCGCGCGACGCAATGACGCAATACGGCATCGACCTTTTGACCAACTTGGACGGCGCCGGCGGCTACGATGCGGTGGTCGGTGCAGTCCAGCACCACGTATACGAGGCCTTCGAGGCCGACGACCTGCTCCGTTTGGTGGTGACCGACGCCGTGGTTGCCGATATCAAAGGGATGTGGCGCGAGCTGAAGCTGCCGCCCGAAGTGCGGCGGTGGCAGCTCTGATCACCCGGCGGGAGCCGCTTAGAATATTACCGGGTAATCCTCGTTGGCACGGCGGTAATCGTCGATGTGGCCGATGTCGACCCAGTACTCGCGAATGGGAAAGGCGAGGGTTTTAAGTCCCTCGGTGCGGCACGTGGCGAACAAAGCGGGCATATCCGAAGCGGCGTCCCGGGGGAGAAGGTCGAGCGCGTTCTGATCGAGCACGTAAATCCCCGCATTGATAAACTGGCGTGAGACAGGCTTTTCACGCAGGCCGCGGATTTCGTTGTTGTCGATATCGACAACGCCGTAGGGAATTTGAAACTCATACTCGCGCACGCCCATCGTCGCTGCGGCGCCGGCGTCCCGGTGAAACTCGACCACGCGGGCAGGGTTCATTTTAGTCAGGACATCGCCGTTGAGCACCAGCACGGGTGTCGTAATACCGCTCGGGAGTTGGCCGAGTGGCCCGGCGGTTCCCAATGGCGTCATTTCTTCCAGGTAACGTATCTCGACGCCGAGCGGCCGACCGTCGCCGAAATGGTGCTTGATGACATCGGCCCGGTAGTTGACCGAGATATAGAAGTCGCTGAAACCAACCGCGGCGCAGCGCCGGATGATGGTTTCGAGAATGGGTTGACCGCCGACATCGAGCATCGGTTTGGGCGTGTGTTCGGTCAGCGGGCGCAACCGCTTCCCCTCGCCACCGGCCATAATCACGACCGGATAGGGTTGCGGTGTCGGACCAAGCAACGTGTCGAGGGTGACCAGATCGATGGCGCGGCCGGCGAAATCGACAATCGGTAAATGGCGAACGCGCTCGTGCCGCATGTAGTTGGCGATGTCATCGCGCGGCTGATCGACCGACAAGGTGCGCGGCGCGGTATTCATGATTTCGCGAACCGGCGCGTCGGTGGTGACCCCGCGCAGCACGCCGCGGCGCAGATCGCCGTCGGTAACCGTTCCCAGCAATCGCCGCTGTTCGTCGACGACAATGCCGATCTGCTCGGAACGGGTATTGAACCTCTCGATCAGGGTGTGGATCGATGTGTCGGGCCCGATCAAGCATTGCTTGAGTAACGATAGCGGCGGCTCGACCAGGCTCACCTGTGCCGTCGCCGACGGGTCTTTATTCTGTATTCCGGTGATTTTTGGCGCGGTGCTCATAACGTGCGGCCCAGCATTTACGTAAAATGCTAAGGATTGGTTGACCGCGCCGGATTTCAGCCGTTTTTATCGAAAATAGGTAGTGTTCCGGGTCGAATGAGACCGGCGCTCGACGGTAGGTTGAAGCCGCGCGCGGCTAAATCGTCGGCCACCTGCAGCGATGCCATGGGTCGATCTTGGTACATGGGAAGACGGTGCAGGGGTGTCCAAAAGGGCCGGCAGTGATAACCGGCCGCATCGAGTGCGGCGAGCAACTGCGGGCGTCGCGTGGCATAGGGCGGATCGAGGGAAAGCGCGTTTAACCAGAAATTACTTTTGCCCCAGGACGGCTCGTCGATAAACCGCAAGCCGCCAAGGCCCGCGAACGCCTCACGCCAGCGCGCCGCCAGTTGCCGTTTCGCCGCCAACAATTCTGGCAACTGCTCGAGTTGGGCACAACCCAATGCCGCGTTCAGGTTCGGCATTCGGTAATTGAACGCCACCATATCGTGCGCCAACACAAACGGATCGTCGACCCGCGCCGTTGTCGTTAAATGAAGGGCCAGCTCGGCAAGTTCGTCGTCGTCGGTAAGGATGGCGCCGCCGCCGCCGGTGGTGACCGTTTTGTTGCCGTTGAAACTCAACGCGGCGACCTTGCCATGGCAACCTGCGCTGCGATTGCCGGCCGAGGTGCCAAGCGCTTCAGCGGCGTCTTCGATCAGTACGATGTTGAAGCGGGCCGCTACTTCGGCAAGCTCCGCTATTCGTGCGGGATGGCCGAAGCAATGGACGACCAAAAGACCGCGAATGGGGCGGCCGGTCACCGAATTGAAACAGACATCGCCGCGCATTTCCGCAATACGTTCCAGATGCGCCGTCAAGGCAGTCGGGTCGACGCCAAGGCTAACCGGCTCGACATCGACGAAGTGAGGGTGGGCGCCGCAATAGTGTATGGCGTTGGCCGAGGCCACGAATGTCAGCGGCGGCACCAGTACCTCGTCGTCGCGCTGAACGCCGGCGAGCAGCATGCAGATATGGAGTGCGGCGGTGCCACTGACCGTGGCGACGGCATGGGCGGCGCCGGTGGTCTCAACCAGTTTTTCTTCGAACCAACGCACATACTCACCAACCGATGAGACCCAACCGGAGTCGAGGCAGTCCTTGACGTATGACCACGCCGCACCGTCGATGTGCGGTTCATGCAGAGGGTACGGTCCGTCTTCCGGTGGTAGTACGGCCGCCATGCGTTCGAGTACGGCGGCGACAAAGGCGTCGCTTTCGGACGGGTCAGCTTCGGTGTCTGCTGCGAATGCCGGTCTAGACATTGTAGATGTCGGCCTTGTAGCCGATGTGGTTTTCGCCGTGTCCGAACCAATCGATGGTCTCGCGTAATCCGCGGCAAAAACCCTCGCGACCGCTATACGAGGGGGTCCAGCCCAGCATTTTGGCGGCTTTGCTGTTGTCGCACCACAACCGCTCGACCTCTGAAGCGTCGGGGCGCAGGCGCTCGTCAGAGGTTTCGATTTCCAGCGGAACCCCCATGATTTCGGCGATCAGCGCGGCCGTATCGCCGACAGAGATTTCGAAGTTTGTACCGATATTGACGACCTCGCCAACAGCCGCGTCGCACCCGGCCGCTGCGCGAAAACCGGCGGCGGTATCGCCGACAAAGGTGAAGTCGCGGGTTGGCCGTATCGCGCCGAGTTTAATCCGGCCCGGCTGCCCGGCCTGAACTTGAGTGGCGAGTTGCGTTATCACCGTGGGGATTACCGCGCGCGCCGATTGCCGCGGTCCATAAGTATTAAACGGCCGCACCACCGTAACCGGCGTTCCGAACGATCGGTAATAGGACAGCGCAATCTGGTCGGCGCCAGCCTTGGTTGCGGCATAGGGCGATTGCGGATTGAGCGGGTGCGCCTCGTCGATGGGTACCTGCTGGGCGGTTCCATAGACCTCGCTGGTCGATGTGTGGACGACCCGGCTGACGCCTAAATCCGTTGCCGCCTGCACAATGTTCAGGGTGCCGGTCACGTTGGTGGCGACGTAACTTTCCGGCGCTAGATAGGAATAGGGAATGCCGATCAGGGCTGCTAGGTGAAACACCGTGTGGCAGCCTTGCACCGCCTGGCGCACCGCGTGACTGTCGCGGACGTCGCCGCAGAAAATTTCAATGCTGTCGCGCACGTGGGGTGGAGTTTGCTCGAGCCATCCCCACGAGCCGAGCGAATTGTACTCGACAAAGGCGCGAACGTCGGCACCTTGCGCAACCAGTTGTTCAACGAGATGGGAACCGATAAAGCCCCCGGCGCCGGTTACTAATACTTTCGGCACGCGTGTTATTCCCCGACCTTGGTGTGTGCATTTCGGGGTATCGTCGCCGGTTATCGTTAAGGAATGGTAACGAGAACCGTGATTGGTAGTGCGTGAACTACCCTCGCGCAGCGGGAGCGGGTGGCGAGCGAAAGCGAACCGGTGCCGTCAAGTTAGAAAAGTCTTCTAGGTCTTTTTGGGCACCTTTTTAAGCGCCCATTTTACGCGGGCGATGGCTCCGTCGCCATCTGGTGGGTCGAAGACGCCCGATACGACAATCTGTTCGCTGCGCCGAATCTCGTCATTGCCGCCCAAATAGACGCTTTCGGCGAGGGAAACCGTACCGCCTTCCGCCACCAGCCGCCAGCCGACGCCGCTCGGTGGCCGTAGTAGAACTGCGCTGCCGTTTTGCACCAGCGATGCTTGTACGCTCGGGTGGAGGTGAAATCGCAGAGCATAGCCACGTGGCGGTCGTTTTCCGTCGCCCTCCAGCACCATTGAATCTTCACCGCGAATATCTTCACCGCTGGCGTCGATGTAGAGCCTGCGTTGATGGGTGACGCCGAATAGGGGGCCATAGCCGTCATGACTGGCGCTAAGCCATATATTGCCGTTTTCGTCGTTACGGTCGATTGCAACATTGCCGGGACGCCGTCCGGCCTTGCTGGTGGCCAAAACATCGGACGAATTTGTGTCGTCGACGATCATCGTCGAATGGGCCGCGGTCGAACGCTGAACCTGGGTCCAAGGCTCGCGCGCGCCGGGACGGGCGCCGCAATTGACGATTATGCGCTCGCGGCCAATCGATATCTCGATGGCCAGGGTGCTGGCGTGAGCGCTGGCGTCAGCTTGTCCGGGCGCAGGTACGCCGGTATCCATTAAAACGATGGTGCGGTTGGCGACGATGCGCTCGAACCCGGAATGGGGCGCCGAGGTAAGGGGACGGCCTCTCGAATCGGCCTGGGCCAGAAGCATGTCGATCAGCCAGCCGTGCCCCTCGTTGCCGCCGTTGAACAAGGCAAGTCCGCCGTCGTTATGGCGGAGCATGCGCAAAAAAGGCGCCGTGCGGTCGATAGCGGCCATTAAAAATGCCGGCACCTCCCGTTGCGCAGCCAACAACGCGCTGCGGGTGTCGACGAGATGGCGCAAGACCTGGGTTTGGATAGCAGGATTGCGCGATATATGCCCACCGTCGGCGAGAATTTGCTGTGCGCAGGCACGTTCGAGCAATCTTAGCCCTTGCGCGATCCAGGCGTCGTGTCCAGGCAGCGACAGACCGGCAGCGACCAGCCCCTTGGCGGCGAGGATCAGTCCAGCGCCGTCGGTGCCGCGCGGCAGCACCCGCGACAAGTGCTTGGCTTGGCGCGCCAGACTCGCCAGATAATTCTGGCGGTAGGCGTCTTCGGCGGAGGCGCAAAAAAAATCATGTTGGCCGAGCCACGCAAATAGGCGGCTACCCAATACGTCGGGCCGCCAGGCGACTTCGTGCCAGTTCGATTGCCGCACCAGCCAGTCACCGACTAAATCACGCGCCTGCCGCCTGGCGCTGTCGCCGCCAAGCGCGCGCAAATCGCGCAGCCAGTCAAAACCGTGGAGTTCGGCCAGCCAAGCTTCACTCATGCCACCAGGCCGCCATGCACGCAGGCCACCGCGAACGGTTTGCCCAATAAAGCTAAATTCGCCGTTGACGATAGCGGCGCCGCAATCGGCGCTTCCGGGCCAGGCATCGGGTGGCACCAGGATCAGGTCGCGAGGCGTGCGGCTTATAAGGGTGTAGCGGTAAACCGGGGTCGCGTAGAGCAACTTGCTGACGCTGTAGTGCCAGTTGTGCAGTAAGGCGACGCTCATTAGCTGGCCTCGGCCGCGCTGCGCAGCGCACGTATGTTCTCGGCGTAGGCATCGGGCCCGCCGCGGAAAACCGCCGTGCCGGCGACCAAAGCGTCCGCTCCGGCCCCGGTCGCCAGCGGTGTAGTGGTGGGATCGACCCCGCCATCCACTTCGAGGTCGATCGGCCCACCGCCCCCGGCGATGTGCTGGTCGATACGCTGGCGCAAGGTTCGGATCTTATCCAACTGGCTGGTGATAAACTTCTGGCCGCCGAAGCCGGGATTGACGGTCATCACCAGAATAAGATCGACCATGCCCAAGACGTGGTCGACCTCATCGACCGGCGTTGCCGGGTTCAACACCACGCCGGCGCGCTTGCCGAGGGCGCGGATAGTTTGCAAAGTGCGGTGCAGGTGGGGACCCGCTTCGGGATGGACCGAGATGGTGTCCGCGCCGGCATCGGCGAATGCCTCGATCAGGGGGTCGACGGGGGCGATCATCAAATGAACATCGAACGGCAAGCTGGTGTGCGGCCGGAGCGCTTTGACCACGGCCGGTCCAATGGTGAGGTTGGGCACGAAATGGCCGTCCATGACGTCGATATGAATCCAGTCGGCGCCAGCCTCTTCGACAGCGCGAATTTCCTCGCCTAGTTTTGCAAAATCGGCGGCTAGGATCGATGGGGCGATGCGTAAAACCGGCAAATCAGCCATGAAACTTTGGTACCCGATTTGAGCTCTGCGCCGCAAGACCAGTGCCGGCGCAGTTGTTACAGCCGCTGCAATCTCGCGATATAAAATCCATCCATACCACCGGCGGCCGCAAAGTGGCAGGGCAGCGTGCGCACGTCGCCCTCATGGGTTATCACTGGAGGCGTCAGATCGCCGAGGCCGGGCAATTCGTCGCTGGCGACCGGGATCCGCACGATATCCGCCGCGCTGGCTAAAAGCGCCTCGATTTGCGCGGGTCCTTCTTCGGGTTGCAATGAGCAAACCGCGTAGACCAAAGTTGCACCGGGTGCCAGTAATGCTACTGCCGCACGCAGCAGACGCGCTTGCAGCCCGGCCGCCGCCGTCACGTTGTCTGGTGTCTTGAGCCAGGCGATATCGGGGTGGCGGCGGATCGTGCCGGTCGACGAGCACGGGGCGTCGAGCAAGATGGCGTCGACCGGCGCCGACGGCGTGAATTGGGTGGCATCGGCGCAAACGGACTGGGCGGCGAGTCCCAGACGTTCCATATTCTGGGTAACCAACCGCAAGCGTTCGGCCGATACGTCCACCGCCGTAACCCTTGCGCCTGCGGCGGCAAGTTGCGCCGTTTTGCCGCCTGGCGCGGCGCATAAATCCAGCGCTGCTCGTCCCGTGAGATCGCCAAAGAGCCGTGTCGGCAGGGCCGCGGCGGCGTCCTGAACCCACCAGGAGCCCTCTGCGAAACCGTCCAGCTCGCTGACGATGCCGCCGGCGCGCCGGCGCAAGGAGCCGGTTGGCAGGATTTCGGCGTCGAGCCGGGACGCCCACTCTTCTGCCGGTGCGTCGGGAGCGAGCGTGAGGTCGAGCGGCGGCTCGGCGCTATGGGCCGCCATGATGGCGGTGGCGGTACTGGCGCCGTAGGCCGCGTTCCAGCTTTGCCGCAACCAATCGGGCGTGTTGCGCTGCTCGGCCTCTGGGGTTGGCGCGAGGGCGTCGGCGCTGTCGCGGTCGATTCCCCGCAAAACCGCGTTGACCAAACCGGTCATGCCCGCCCGCCCGCTCCGGCGAACCAATTTGACACTGCCATCGACGGCTGCGTGCGCCGGCGTTTCGAGAAAGGCCAATTGCGCGATCCCAAGGCGCAAGGCGTTGCGCACCTGATGTTGGTGCTTCGTCAACGGGCGAGAAAGTTTTTCGTCGAGCGCTGCGTCGATCTGGCCGCGCCGGCGCAACACCGTCGCGACTAACAGCCGGGCGAATGCGCGGTCGCGCGGTGACAGTTTGGCCAAGGATGTAGAATGTGTGAGTGCCGTATCGAGCGGGGTGCTCCGATCGAGCACCATCCCCAATAGATCGAGCGCGACGGCGCGGGCGTCGGGCGAACGCCCGCCTTTGGGTTCGGCCAGGTTCATCGCTCCAGTCTAAAGCAGTATCGGGTCAATTGCGCCCATTTGGCCCGATAACACGCGCCGCCCGGCGGTATAAATACCGCTAGAGAAGGTTTGGCGAGGCGTTAGGCGACGTCAGGCTGCAGACCGGTCTTTGCGAATATAAGCCATCGCGCAGTGATTGGCGCAATAGGGCCGGCCGGGCGCGGTATCCTCGCCGCAGAAGCTAAATGCATCTTCACTTGGATCGCCGATCGGCCACAGGCAATCCTTGACGTCGCTGATCGGCCGGGCGGGTGGCGACAGCGGCCGGTCCATCATCCTTTGGCCGGGCGCCACCGGTTCGCCACCGATTTCCTCTTCGGTTATGGTGCCGCGCAAGGCCCGAGCTTCGATAGCCCTACTTATCGCCCGGTTGCGCCTGCTGCGCGACCCGCCGCCACCGCCGCGGATTGGCGACGGCCGGCTTTCCAGACCGAGGCGGTGCGCCTTGCCGATAACGGCATTACGGCTAACGCCACCCAACTGCACCGCAATCTGGCTTGCGCTCAGCCCTTTCGTCCAAAGCTCTCGAAGCATTGCAACTCGATCTTCAGTCCATGCCATTTTCGTCCACCTTCTGCTTACGAAAGGCCATCAAATCAGACAGAGCCAAAGGCTCTTGCCTCAAAACCACCCGGAGCCTAGATCATGTGGTTATCGCGGGCAAGACCACAAAATGCTGTGTCGGCTACTATATGTGGAAACATTTGTTGATAAACTATCCACATATTGGGGGTTATCGGAAGCTGATTTGACTGCGTTGCGGTCATGATTCCCAGGGCCCCCGGCGCCGTTTTGCTCGCCTACGGGCCCGATTTGGGCCGGCGCTCGACCACGGTCCGTCGGCCCAACTATCTGAATTTACGATGTAATTTTCGCCAACATCTCCACCCTGCGACGCCATTGCGCGCAAACGCGCCACACGGTTGGCCAAGCTTGGATGGGTCGAAAACAGCTTATCGCGGGCATGAACGTGCAACGGATTGACGATAAACATATGCGCAGTCCCCGGATTTCCTTCGGCTGCCGGATTGTCGATCCGTTTGGAGCCGCGATGGAGCTTTTCCAGCGCATCGGCGAGCCAATTGGGGTTGCCGCATATTTCCGCGCCACCGCGGTCGGCTTCGTACTCGCGCCTTCGGCTGATGGCCAGTTGCACCAAGGACGCGGCGAGCGGTGCTAAAATCATCATCGCCAGGACCCCAACGATGCCCAGCGGATTGTTTCGGCTGCCGCCGAAGAACAGCGCGAAGTTGGCGATCATGCCGATGGCGCC